>NZ_LT629780.1:957316-1276421 GCF_900105885.1 Pseudomonas guangdongensis
TGCCGAGGCCGGCCTGTGGCAGGTCGGTGAGATCGACGGTGAGCATGTCCATCGACACCCGGCCGATCAGCGCGGCGCGCACGCCGTCCACCGCCACCGGCGTGCCGTCCGGCGCGTGGCGCGGGTAGCCGTCGGCGTAGCCCATGGCCACCACGCCGACCCGGGTCGGCCGGGCGCTGACGAAGCGTGCGCCGTAGCCGACCGGCTCGCCGGCGGGCAGTTCGCGCACGGCGATGATCTGCGATTCCAGGGTCATCACCGGCTTGAGGCGCGCGGCCGCCTCCTGGGCCTGGGCGAACGGGCTGGCGCCGTAGAGCATGACGCCGGGTCGCACCCAGTCGCTCGGCACCTCGGGCCAGCCGAGCAGCGCCGGCGAGTTGCGCAGGCTGACCTCGCCACCGAGCCCCGCGCTGGCGGCGCGGAACGCGGCCAGCTGCTCGGCGCTGCGCGGACAGTCCAGTTCGTCGGCGCGGGCGAAGTGGCTCATCAGCACGATCTTTTCGACCTTGCCGCCGGCCTGCAGGCGCGCGTGGGCGGCGCGGTAGTCGGCCGGAGCGAAACCGACCCGGTGCATGCCCGAATCCAGCTTCAGCCACACGGTCAGCGGCCGCGCCAGGGGCGTGCGTTCGATGGCCTGCAGTTGCCAGAGCGAATGCACCACGCACCACAGGTCGTGCTCGACGATCAGCGCCAGCTCGTCGGCGGCGAAGAAGCCTTCCAGCAGCAGGATCGGCGCGCGGATGCCGGCCGCGCGCAGCTCCAGCGCCTCCTCGATGCAGGCCACGGCGAAGCCGTCGGCCTCCGCCGCCAGCGCCTCGGCGCAGCGCAGCGCGCCGTGGCCGTAGGCGTCGGCCTTGACCACGGCCAGGGCGCGGGCGCCGCCCAGTTCGCGGGCCAGGCGGTAGTTGTGACGCAGGGCGTCGAGGTCGATCAGGGCACGGGCGGGACGCATGGCGGGTCTTCTGCTGGTGAAAAAAGCCCGGCGCAAGCGGCCGGGCCAAGCAAGGGTCAGGGCAGCGCGGCCACCACGGTCATCTCGACGCGGGCACGCGGGTCGTACAGTTTCGCCTCGACGCAGGTGCGCGCCGGCGCGCAGCCGGCCGGCAGCCAGGCGTCCCACACCGCGTTCATTCCGGCGTAGTCGGCCAGGTCGGCGAGGTGGATGGTCACCGCCAGCAGGCGCGACTTGTCGCTGCCGGCCTCGGCGAGCAGGCGCTCGATGCTGGCCAGGGTCTCGCGGGTCTGCTGGGCGATGTCGCCGGCGTAGTCGTCGGCCAGCTGGCCGGCCAGGTAGACGGTGCCGTGGTGGACGACGATCTCGCTGTAGCGGGTCTCAGTGCGCAGGCGCTGGATGGGCATTGGGGGTGTTCTCCTTGGAAGAGCCGTAGCGGGAAATGTCCAGGCCCTGCGGGCTGATCTGCGGCCGCTTGTTGGCCATCAGGTCGGCGAGCAGGCGGCCGGAGCCGCAGGCCATGGTCCAGCCAAGGGTACCGTGTCCGGTGTTGAGGAACAGGTTGCGGTAGGGGGTGGCGCCGACGATCGGGGTGCCGTCCGGGGTCGCCGGGCGCAGGCCGGTCCAGAACTCGGCGCGCGCCAGGTCGCCGCCGCGGGGGTAGAGATCGGCGGTAATCATCTCCAGGGTCTCGCGGCGGCGCGGGTCGAGCGACAGGTCGAAACCGGCGATCTCGGCCATGCCGCCGACACGGATGCGCTTGTCGAAACGGGTGATCGCCACCTTGTAGGTCTCGTCGAGGATGGTCGAGGTCGGCGCCATGGCGGCGTCGACGATCGGCACGGTCAGCGAGTAGCCCTTCAGCGGGTAGACCGGCGCGCGGATGCCGAGCGGCTTGAGCAGCTGCGGCGAGTAGCTGCCGAGGGCCAGCACGTAGTGGTCGGAGGTCTCCAGCCGGCCGTCGATCCACACGCCGTTGATCCGCGCGCCGGCGTGGTCGAGGCGCTCGATGGTGCGGCCGAAGCGGAACTCGACGCCGAGGCTGCGGGCCATCTCGGCCAGCCGGCTGGTGAACAGGAAACAGTCGCCGGTCTGGTCGTTGGGCAGGCGCAGGGCGCCGGCCAGCTTGTCGGCCACCGCCGCCAGCGCCGGCTCGACGCGGGCGATGCCGGTGCGGTCGAGCAGCTCGTAGGGCACCCCGGCCCGCTCCAGCACGGCGATGTCCTTGGCCGCGGCGTCGAGCTGGGCCTGGCTGCGGAACAGCTGGGTGGTGCCGAGGCGGCGGCCCTCGTAGGCGATGCCGGTCTCGGCGCGCAGCTCGTCGAGGCAGTCGCGGCTGTACTCGGCCAGGCGCACCATGCGCTCCTTGTTAACCGCGTAGCGCGAGGCGGTGCAGTTGCGCAGCATCTGCGCCATCCACAGGTACTGGTCGAGGCTGGCGGTGGGCTTGATCGCCAGCGGCGCGTGGCGCTGCAGCAGCCATTTCAGCGCCTTCAGCGGGATGCCCGGCGCGGCCCAGGGCGAGGCGTAGCCGGGCGACACCTGGCCGGCGTTGGCGTAGCTGGTTTCCAGGGCGACGCCGGCCTGGCGGTCGACCACCACCACCTCGAACCCGGCGCGGGCCAGATAGTAGGCGCTGGCGGTACCGACCACACCGCCGCCAAGGACCAGAACTCGCATGCTTGCCTCCCGCACCCGCCACCGCGAATGAGCTGTTGTCGTGGCTTTCGATGGCCGCAGTATAGGAAGGCCGCCGCAGAGGTATTCACTGTTCTTGTGCCCGTTACTGGCGATAATTCCCGGCAAAATGGCTTTTCACGGAGAGGCATCCACCATGAACGACCGCAGCAAGAAGGGCCGGCGCGATCTCGACCGCACCGACCGCCAGATCCTGCGCATCCTCCAGCAGGAGGGGCGGATTTCCTTCACCGAGCTGGGCGAGCGGGTCAACCTGTCGACCACCCCGTGCACCGAGCGGGTGCGCCGCCTGGAGCGCGACGGGGTGATCCTCGGCTACCACGCCCGCCTCAACCCGCAGCAGCTGCGCGCGGGCCTCTTGGTGTTCGTCGAGCTGAGCCTGGACTACAAGTCCGGCGACACCTTCGAGGAGTTCCGCCGCGCGGTGCTCAAGCTGCCGCAGGTGCTGGAGTGCCACCTGGTGTCCGGCGAGTTCGACTACCTGATCAAGGCGCGCATCTCGGAGATGGCCTCCTACCGCAAGCTGCTCGGCGACATCCTGCTCAAGCTGCCGCACGTGCGCGAGTCGAAGAGCTACATCGTCATGGAGGAGGTCAAGGAGACCCTGGAGCTGCCGGTGCCGGACTGAGGCCCGATGGCCTATCCTGCCCGGCAGACTCCCGCCGAGGCCGCCGCCATGCCGACCCCGACCCACAGCCGCGAACACGCCCCTTCCTGGTACGCCGCCAGCGCCGCGCCGGCTCCGGCGCGGCCGTCACTGGAGGGCGAGGTCGTCGCCGACGTGTGCATCGTCGGCGGCGGCTACACCGGCCTCAACTGCGCCATCGAGCTGGCCCGGCGCGGCTACGCGGTGGTGCTGCTGGAGGCGCGGCTGCTCGGCTGGGGCGCCAGCGGGCGCAACGGCGGCCAGCTGATCCGCGGCGTCGGCCACGACATAGAGCGCTTCCTGCCGCTGCTCGGCGCCGACGGCGTGCGCCGCCTCAAGCGCTACGGCCTGGAGGCGGTGGAGCTGGTGCGCCGGCGCATCGACGAGTTCGCCATCGACTGCGACCTGCGCTGGGGCTACTGCGACCTGGCCAACCGTCCCGAGCATCTCGACGGCTTCCGCCGCGCCCGCGACGAGCTGCTGGAGCTGGGCTACCGCCACGAGCTGCGCCTGCTGCAGGCGGGCGAGATGCACCGGGTGGTCGGCTCGACGCGCTACTGCGGCGGGCTGATCGACATGGGCTCCGGGCACCTGCACCCGCTCAAGCTGGCGCTCGGCGAGGCGCGGGTGGCGGAGCGCCTGGGCGCGCGGCTGTTCGAGCGCTCGGCGGCGACGCGCATCGACTACGGCGCGCCGGTGCGCGTGCACACCGCGCGCGGCGCGGTGCGCGCCGAGCGGCTGATCCTCGCCTGCAACGCCTACCTGGACGGCCTGCAACCCTGGCTCTCCGGCAAGGTGCTGCCGGCCGGCAGCTACATCGTCGCCACCGAGCCGCTCGGCGAGGCACGCGCGCGGCAGCTGATCCCCGAGGACATGGCGCTGTGCGACCAGCGCGTGGCCCTCGACTACTTCCGCCTGTCCGCCGACCGGCGCCTGCTGTTCGGCGGCGCCTGCCACTACTCCGGGCGCGATCCGGCGGACATCGCCGCCTACATGCGGCCGAAGCTGCTCAGGGTGTTTCCCCAGCTGGCGGACGCGCGCATCGACTACGCCTGGGGCGGGATGATCGGCATCGGCGCCAACCGCCTGCCGCAGCTCGGCCGCCTGCCCGGCCAGGCCAACGTCTGGTACGCCCAGGCCTATGCCGGCCATGGCCTCAACGCCACCCACCTGGCCGCCGAGCTGCTGGCCCGGGCGATCCACGGCGAGGACGCCAGCGGCTTCGAGCTGTTCGCCGCCGTGCCGCACCCGACCTTCCCCGGCGGCCCGCTGCTGCGCGCGCCGCTGCTGGCCCTGGGCATGCTCTGGGAGCGGCTCAAGGAACGCCTGTAGCGCCCTACTCCGCCGCGCCGCGCAGCACGAAGGCGTCGCGGCGCGCCGCCAGCGCCAGCAACAAAAGCGCCCCCGCGGCCATCGACCAGGGCAGCACATGGCCGCTCAGCCACTGGCTGCCGGCGCCGGTGGACAGCGGCCCGAGCAGGCAGCCGATGCCCCACAGCAGGGCGATGTGCGCGTTGGCGCGCACCAGCGCGGCGTCGCGGTAGCGCGCGCCGACCAGGATCAGCGCCAGGGTGTAGAGGCCGCCGGCGCTGGCGCCGAACACCAGCAGCAGCGGCCAGACCAGCGGCGAGTGCAGCAGCGCCGGCAGCGCCAGGCTGCTGGCCAGCAGCAGCAGGGCGCAGCCGCGGAACAGCGCGGCGCGCGGCAGGCGGTCGGCGAGCAGGCCCAGCGGCAGCTGCAGCAGGGCGTTGCCGACCACCACCGCGCTGGTCATCTGCAGCACCCGGGCCTGGGGAAAGTCCTCGCGCAGCAGGTAGATCGGCAGCAGGGTGAGCACCATCGCCTCGAAGGCGGCGAACAGCACCACCGCCCAGGCGATGGCCGGCTGGCCGCGGCAGAAGCGCCACAGCCCCTGGCCGGCGCCGGCGTGCCCCGCCACCTGCGGCGCGCCCTCGCGCCCGGCCAGCAGCCAGGGGCCGAGCAGCAGCAGCGCGCTGGCCACCCAGAAGCCGGCATCCCCGGTCGTGCCCAGCACGCCGAGCAGCAGCGGCCCGCACAGCTGGCTGACCGCGAAGCCGGTGCCGTACAGCGCCACCAGCCGGCCGCGCCAGGCGTCGCTGACCAGCTGGTTGATCCAGCTCTCGCCGAGCACGAAGACCACGGTCAGCGACACCCCGAGCAGCAGGCGCAGCAGCAGCCACAGCGGGTAGGACGGCCACAGCGCCAGCCCCGCCACCGACAGCGCGCTGAGCCACAGGCACAGCTGCAGGCTGCGCCGCGTGCCGCACAGGCCGGCCAGCGGGCCGGTCAGCCGCGCGCCGAGCAGCACGCCGAAGGCCGGCATCGCCGCCATCACGCCGATGGCGAAGGCGCCGTAGCCCCAGGCGTCGAGGCGCAACGACACCAGCGGCAGGCTCACCCCCATCGCCAGGCCCACCAGCACCACGGCGCAGGTCACCGTCCCATAGGTCATCCACTGCACGGTCGTTCTCCTCTGCAACAAACGCGGCGGCCGGTCCCCCTCGCGGAAGACCGGCCGCCCTGCCCGGCCGCAGCCGGCCGGAAACCCCGGATCAGAGCCTGATCCAGGTCGCCTTGATCTCGGTGTACTTGTCGAAGGCGTGCAGCGACTTGTCGCGGCCGTTGCCCGACTGCTTGAAGCCGCCGAACGGCGCGGTCATGTCGCCGCCGTCGTACTGGTTGACCCACACGCTGCCGGCGCGCAGGGCGCGGGCGGTGCGGTGTGCCTTGGACAGGTCGGCGGTCCACAGCGCGGCGGCCAGCCCGTAGGGGGTGTCGTTGGCGATGCGGATCGCCTCGTCGATGTCGTCGAAGGCGATCACCGAGAGCACCGGGCCGAAGATCTCCTCGCGGGCGATCCTCATCGCGTTGCTCACCCCGTCGAACACCGTCGGCTCGACGAAGAAGCCGCCGGTGTCCTCCATGATCCGCCGGCCGCCGCAGCGCAGCGCAGCGCCCTCGGCGTGGCCAGCCGCGATGTAGCCGAGCACGGTGTCGAGCTGCTGGCGGTCGGCCAGCGCGCCGACGTTGGTGGCCGGATCGAGCGGATGGCCCGGCTGCCAGGCGCGGATCTCCTCCAGCAGCATGGCCATGAAGGCCTCCTTGATCGACGCCTCGACCAAGAGGCGCGAGCCGGCGGTGCACACCTCGCCCTGGTTGAAGCAGATCGCCCCGGCGGCGGCGCGGGCCGCGGCGCGCAGGTCGGGGGCGTCGGCGCAGACGATGTTCGGGCTCTTGCCGCCGGCCTCCGTCCAGACCCGCTTGAGGTTCGACTCGCCGGCGTAGATCAGCAGCTGCTTGGCGGTGCGCGTCGAGCCGGTGAACACCAGGGTGTCGACGTCCATGTGCAGGGCCAGCGCCTTGCCCACGGTGTGGCCGTAGCCGGGCAGCACGTTGAGCACGCCGGGCGGCAGGCCGGCGTCGACCGCCAGCTGGGCGACGCGGATCGCGGTGAGCGGCGACTTCTCCGACGGCTTGAGGATCACCGAATTGCCGGCGGCCAGCGCCGGGCCCAGCTTCCAGCAGGCCATCAGCAGCGGGAAGTTCCACGGCACGATGGCGGCGACCACCCCGACCGGCTCGCGGGTGACCAGGCCCAGCTCGTCCGGGCCGGTGGGTGCCACCTCGTCGTAGAGCTTGTCGACGGCCTCGGCGCACCAGCGCAGGCAGCGCGCGGCGGAGGGCATGTCGATCTTCAGGGCATCGCGCACCGGCTTGCCCATGTCGAGGCTTTCCAGCAGCGCCAGCTCCTCGCGGTGCGCGTCGAGCAGCTCGGCGAAGCGCTGCAGCACCGCCTTGCGCCGCACCGGCGCCAGCCGCGACCAGACCCCGGACTCGAAGGTGGCGCGGGCGTCGCGCACCGCGGCATCGGCGTCGGCGTCGCCACAGTTGGCCACCGCCGCCAGCCGGCGGCCGTCGATCGGGCTCAGGCAGTCGAAGGTCGCGCCGTCCGCCGCCGGCACATAGGCGCCATGGACGAAGGCGCGGCCTTCGATGGTCAGGTTCTGCGCGCGCTGTTCCCAGTCGGCGCGGCTCGGCATGCTCATGGGCGATCCTCCGCTGTCGGTGATGGCCCATCATGGCGGCGCCGAGGGCCGGGCCGCAAGCCGCGACGCCGCGGGCCGGCCTCCGCACCCGACCGCGGCGAGGCGCCGGCGCCGGACGCGCCGGCCACGGCGCAGGGCGCCTTCGGGGCGGCGGCAGCGGCCCGGCAGCACCGGCCGGGCTTGCGGAATCTTTGACAGATCGCCGGGAGCGGCGCTATATCGTTCAGGATATCGAACACCGACCACGCCCGATTCCTCCCGCACGCAGGTCCCGCCATGTCCATGGAAGCCACGCTCCCCGCGCTCGACGATTTCTGGATGCCGTTCACCGCCAACCGCCAGTTCAAGGCCAGTCCGCGCCTGCTGGCAAGCGCCGAGGGGCTGTTCTACCGCAGCGTCGACGGCCGGCAGATCCTCGACGGCTGCGCTGGCCTGTGGTGCTGCAACGCCGGCCACGGCCGCGCCGAGATCGCCGAGGCGGTGAGCCGGCAGATCCGCCAGCTCGACTACGCGCCGAGCTTCCAGATGGGCCACCCGCTGCCCTTCGAGCTGGCCAGCCGGCTCGCCGCCATCGCCCCGCCGGGGCTGAACAAGCTGTTCTTCACCAACTCCGGCTCCGAGGCGGCGGACACCGCGCTGAAGATCGCCCTCGCCTACCAGCGCGCCATCGGCCAGGGCACCCGCACCCGGCTGATCGGCCGCGAACTGGGCTACCACGGCGTCGGCTTCGGCGGCATCTCGGTCGGCGGCATGGGCGGCAACCGCAAGGCCTTCTCGGCCAGCCTGCTGCCCGGCGTCGACCACCTGCCGCACACCCTGGACATCGAGCGCAACGCCTTCAGCCGCGGCCTGCCGCTGCACGGCGCCGAACGCGCCGACGAGCTGGAACGCCTGGTGACCCTGCACGGCGCGGAAAATATCGCCGCGGTGATCGTCGAGCCGCTGAGCGGCTCCGGCGGGGTGATCCTGCCGCCGCTGGGCTACCTGCAGCGCCTGCGCGAGATCACCCGCCGGCACGGCATCCTGCTGATCTTCGACGAGGTGATCACCGGCTTCGGCCGGGTCGGCGAGGCCTTCGCCGCGCAGCGCTGGGGCGTCACCCCGGACCTCCTCGCCAGCGCCAAGGGGCTGACCAACGGCACGGTGCCGATGGGCGCGGTGTTCGTCGACGAGCGGATCTTCGAGGCCTTCATGGACGGCCCGCAGGGCATCGAGCTGTTCCACGGCTACACCTACTCGGGGCACCCGCTGGCCTGCGCGGCGGCGCTGGCGACCCTGGACATCTACCAGCGCGAAGGGCTGTTCCAGCGCGCCATCGAGCTGGAGGACTACTGGGGCGAGGCGCTGCTGAACCTGCGCGGCCTGCCGCACATCGTCGACATCCGCAACGTCGGGCTGGTCGGCGCCGTGCAGTTCGCCAGCGATCCGGCCGGCGCCGGGCTGCGCGGCTACCGGATCTTCGAGCGCTGCTTCCAGCAGGGCGCGCTGGTGCGCTGCAGCGGTGACACCCTGGCGCTGTCGCCGCCGCTGACCATCGACCGCGCGCACATCGACCACCTGCTGGAAACCCTCGCCGCGGCGATCCGCGCGGTGGCCTGAGGCGGTTTTCCCGGGCAACAAAAAACCCGCCACGAGGGCGGGTTTTTCTTCAAGGGCCGGATCAATTACTTGATCTTGGCTTCCTTGTAGATCACATGCTTGCGGACAACCGGATCGAACTTCTTGATCTCGAGCTTGCCGGGCATGGTGCGCTTGTTCTTGTCGGTGGTGTAGAAATGGCCGGTACCGGCACTGGACACCAGACGGATCAGGTCACGCATGATGATGCTCCTTAAACTTTTTCGCCGCGAGTACGCAGCTCAGCCAGAACGGCGTCGATGCCGCGCTTGTCGATGATGCGCATGCCCTTGGCCGATACGCGCAGACGCACGAAACGCTTCTCGGATTCGACCCAGAAACGATGGTACTGCAGGTTCGGCAGGAAGCGACGACGGGTTTTGTTGTTAGCGTGGGAAATGTTGTTCCCGGTAACCGGACCCTTACCGGTTACTTGACAGACTCTCGACATACCTCAGCCCTCTTGACCACATGCCCAACCCGGCATGGGTTGGCCGCTTGAATCGGTGTGAATCTCAGTTTCCATCGGGGTCTTACCAGCCATGCCAGCGGGCTGAAAGGCCGGGCCCCAGAAAAGAGCGCCGTTTTATAGCAGAAAGCCCCTGCACTCGCAAGGCACGCTTGCCGCTCCCGACCGTCGGCGCAACCGCGCCGCAGGCCGCGCAGCATCTCAGATCCAGCCGTATTCGGCGAGCGAAACCGGCTCGCCGTCGCCGATCACGAAATGATCCAGCACCCGCACCTCGACCAGCGCCAGCGCTTCCTTGAGCCTGGCAGTCAGCTGGCGGTCGGCCTGGCTGGGCTCGGCGACCCCGGAGGGATGGTTGTGGGTGAGGATCAGCGCCGCGGCGTTGTGCGCCAGGGCGCGCTTGACCACCTGGCGCGGGTAGACGCTGGCGCCATCGATGGAGCCGTGGAACAGCACCTCGAAGGCCAGCACGCGGTGGCGGGTGTCGAGGAACAGGCAGGCGAACAGTTCGTGGGGCTCGTGGCGCAGCCGCGCCTTGAGGTAGTCGCGCACCGCCTGCGGGCTCTCCAGCGCCGAATCGCGCTGGATGCGCGCGGCCAGGTGGCGACGGCCCATTTCCAGCACCGCCTGCAGCTGCGCATACTTGGCCGGGCCGAGGCCCAGATGGGCGCTGAATTCGCCCAGTTCGGCCTCCAGCAGCTGGCGCAGGCCACCGAACTCGACCAGCAGACGGCGGGCCAGGTCCACCGCGCTGCAGCCGGTCACCCCGGTGCGCAGAAAGATCGCCAGCAGCTCGGCGTCGCTGAGCGCCGCCGCGCCGCGAGCCAGCAGTTTTTCCCGCGGCCGCTCCTCGGCCGGCCAGTCGCGAATGCTCATCTTGCCCCTCCCTGTCGGTGTCGCAAACGGCCGCGACCACGGCCGTGGCGCCGCCGTGCGCCCCCTGCGGGGCGCCGGTGCGCTGTGCTATCTTAGCGGCCGATTCCGCGACCCGGCGGCGCAGGCCGTGACCCGCCTCACGCCGCGCGTCATCCATCCCCCACTTCCTCGAAACAAGGCAGGTTCATGCAGCGGCTGCAGCGTAAACGCATCGTCCTGGGAGTCGGCGGCGGCATCGCCGCCTACAAGAGCGCCGAACTGATCCGCCGCCTGCGCGACCAGGGCGCCGAGGTGCGCGTGGTGATGACCCGCGCCGCCCGCGAATTCATCACCCCGCTGACCCTGCAGGCGCTGTCCGGCCACCCGGTGTTCAACGACCTGCTCGACCCGGCCGCCGAGGCGGCCATGGGCCATATCGAGCTGGCCCGCTGGGCCGACCTGATCCTCGTCGCCCCGGCCACCGCCGACCTGATGGCGCGCCTGGCCCAGGGCCTGGCCGACGACCTCCTGACCACCCTGGTGCTGGCCAGCGACGCCCCGGTGGCGCTGGCCCCGGCGATGAACCAGGCGATGTGGCGCGATCCGGCCACCCAGGCCAACGCCGAGCGCCTCGCCGGTCGCGGCATGCGCCTGTTCGGCCCCGGCGCCGGCAGCCAGGCCTGCGGCGACAGCGGCCCGGGACGCATGCTCGAAGCCGACGAACTGGCCCAGCGCGCCGCCGACTGCTTCGAGCGCGGCCTGCTCACCGGTCGCCGGGTGCTGATCACCGCCGGGCCGACCCGCGAGGCGATCGACCCGGTGCGCTACGTCAGCAACCACAGCTCGGGCAAGATGGGCTTCGCCCTCGCCGAGGCGGCCGCCGAGGCCGGCGCGGCGGTGACCCTGGTCAGCGGCCCGGTGCACCTGCCGACCCCGCAGCGGGTCGCGCGCATCGACGTGGTCAGCGCCCGCGACATGCTCGCCGCCTGCGAGGGCGCCATGCCCTGCGACATCCTGATCGCCGCCGCGGCGGTGGCCGACTACCGCCCCGAGGCGGTCGCCAGCCAGAAGATGAAGAAGGACCCGGGCAGCGACGACGGCCTGACCCTGCGCCTGGTGCGCAACCCGGACATCCTCGCCACCCTGGCCGCGCGCGCCGACCGGCCGTTCAGCGTCGGCTTCGCCGCCGAGACCGAACACCTGCTCGACTACGCCGCGCGCAAGCTCAAGAGCAAGAACCTCGACCTGATCGTCGCCAACGACGTGGCCAACCCGCAGATCGGCTTCAACAGCGAGGACAACGCGGTCAGCGTGATCGACCGCGCCCTGCAGGCCACCCGTTTCGAACAGGCCAGCAAGGGACAGATCGCCCGCCAGCTGATCGCCTTCATCGCCGCCCGCTACCACCAGAGCTGATTTCCGATGCACGCACTGCAAGCCAAGATTCTCGACCCGCGCCTCGGCCGCGACTTCCCGCTGCCCGAGTACGCCACCCCCGGCTCCGCCGGCCTCGACCTGCGCGCCCTGCTGCAGGCCGACCTGACCCTGGAGCCCGGGCAGACCGTGCTGATCCCCACCGGCCTGGCCATCCACGTCGCCGACCCCAACCTCGCCGCGCTGATCCTGCCGCGCTCGGGCCTCGGCCACAAACACGGCATCGTGCTCGGCAACCTGGTCGGGCTGATCGACTCCGACTACCAGGGCGAGCTGATGGTCTCCTGCTGGAACCGCGGCCAGAGCGCCTTCACCATCGGCGTCGGCGAGCGCATCGCCCAGCTGGTGCTGGTGCCGGTGGTGCAGGCGCGTTTCGAGCTGGTCGAGTCCTTCGACGGCAGCACCCGCGGCACTGGCGGCTTCGGCCACAGCGGCCAGCACTGATCCGATCCCGGCGGTAGCGCCGCCATCCCCGAACCTGCGCACGGAGCCTCATCCGCACATGACTTCTGCACCCCAGCTGCCGGCCGGAATCTTCCGCGCCTACGACATCCGCGGCGTGGTCGGCGACAGCCTGACCGCCGACACCGCTTACTGGATCGGCCGCGCCATCGGCGCGGAAAGCCTCGCCTGCGGCGAGCCGGGCGTGGTGGTCGGCCGCGACGGCCGGCTGTCCGGCCCGGAACTGGCCAGCAGCCTGATCCGCGGTCTGTGCGAGGCCGGCTGCGACGTCACCGACGTCGGCATGGTGCCGACCCCGGTGCTGTACTTCGCCGCCAACACCCTCGGCCCGCGCAGCGGGGTGATGGTCACCGGCAGCCACAACCCGCCGGACTACAACGGCTTCAAGATCATGATCGCCGGCGAGACCCTGTCCGGCGAACGCATCCAGCGCCTCTACCGGCGCCTGCAGGACGGCGAGCTGAGCAGCGGCGCCGGCCAGTGCCGCCAGGCCGGGATCCTCGACGCCTACCGCGCGCGCATCCTCGGCGACCTGAAGGTCGAGCGCCGGCTCAAGGTGGTGGTCGACTGCGGCAACGGCGTGGCCGGAGTCAACGCCCCCGAGCTGATCGAGGCGCTGGGCTGCGAGGTGATCCCGCTGTTCTGCGAAGTGGACGGCACCTTCCCCAACCACCACCCCGATCCGGGCAAGCCGGAGAACCTCAGGGACCTGATCGCCAAGGTCGCCGAGACCGGCGCCGACCTCGGCCTGGCCTTCGACGGCGACGGCGACCGCGTCGGCGTGGTGACCAACACGGGCGAGATGATCTACCCCGACCGCCTGCTGATGCTGTTCGCCCGCGACGTGCTGGGCCGCAACCCCGGCGCCGAGATCATCTACGACGTCAAGTGCACCCGCGGCCTGGCCGGAGTGATCGCCGCCCAGGGCGGCCGGCCGCTGATGTGGAAGACCGGCCACTCGCTGATCAAGGCGAAGATGAAGGAAACCGGCGCCCTGCTGGCCGGCGAGATGAGCGGGCACATCTTCTTCAAGGAGCGCTGGTACGGCTTCGACGACGGCATCTACAGCGCCGCGCGCCTGCTGGAAATCCTCAGCCTCGACGGCCGCAGCGCCGCGGCGGTGTTCGCCGACTTCCCGGTGGCGCTGTCCACTCCGGAAATCAACATCAGCGTCGGCGACGAGCGCAAGTTCGCCCTGATCGAGGCCCTGCAGCGCGACGCCCAGTGGGGCGAGGCCAGCCTGTTCACCCTCGACGGCGTGCGCGTCGACTACCCCTACGGCTGGGGCCTGGTGCGCGCCTCCAACACCACCCCGGTGCTGGTGCTGCGCTTCGAGGCCGACAGCGCCGAGCAACTTTCGCAGATCCAGCAGGTCTTCCACGACCAGCTCAAGGCCGTGGCCGCCGATCTGGAACTGCCCTTCTGACAACTGGAGCCCAGCATGCCTCTCAATCGTGACGCCGCCGCCCAGGTGGCCCAGGTCCTCGCCGAGGCCCTGCCCTACATCCGCCGCTTCAGCGGCAAGACCCTGGTGGTCAAGTACGGCGGCAACGCCATGGAAAGCGACGAGCTGAAGACCAGCTTCGCCCGCGACATCGTGCTGATGAAGGCGGTCGGCATCAACCCGGTGGTGGTCCACGGCGGCGGCCCGCAGATCGGCGACCTGCTCAAGCGCCTGTCGATCGAAAGCCACTTCATCGACGGCATGCGCGTCACCGACGCGCAGACCATGGACGTGGTGGAAATGGTCCTCGGCGGCCAGGTCAACAAGGACATCGTCAACCTGATCAACCAGCACGGCGGCAGCGCCATCGGCCTGACCGGCAAGGACGCCGGGCTGATCAAGGCGAAGAAGCTCAAGGTCAGCCGCCAGACCCCGGAGATGACCCAGCCGGAAATCATCGACATCGGCCACGTCGGCGAGGTGGTGTCGGTCAACGTCGAGCTGCTCAACATGCTGGTGGCCGGCGACTTCATCCCGGTGATCGCGCCGATCGGCGTCGGCGAGAACGGCGAGTCCTACAACATCAACGCCGATCTGGTGGCCGGCAAGGTGGCCGAGGCGCTCAAGTGCGAGAAGCTGATGCTGCTGACCAACACCGCCGGCCTGCTCGACAAGCAGGGCCAGGTGCTGACCGGGCTGTCCACCGCCCAGGTCGACGGCCTGATCGCCGACGGCACCATCTACGGCGGCATGCTGCCGAAGATCCGCTGCGCCCTGGAAGCAGTGCAGGGGGGCGTGCACAGCGCGCACATCGTCGACGGCCGGGTGCCCAACGCGGTGCTGCTGGAGATCTTCACCGACAGCGGCGTCGGCACGCTGATCACCAACGCTCAGCAGTGAGCCGGCGGTCATGAAAAAAGGGGAGCCCGCGGGCTCCCCTTTTTCGTGTCGCCGGCGGACCTCAGTTCGCCAGGCTGCGGAACGATTCCAGCAGCGCCGGAATGCCCGGGAACATGCCGATGGCGGCCATCACCCCGCAGAGGATCAGGAAGGTGATGCCCGGGATGACCCAGCGGTCGCGCCGGCTCAGGCTCTGGCCGCGCGCCTTGTCGCCGATGATGCCGAGGTTGTCCAGCAGCATGGTCAGCGACCAGCCGAACACCGGATTCACCAGCGCCGAGGAGAAGATCACGATGGCCGCGGACTGCGAGGTCTTGCCCTCGCGGGTCATCTGCATGCCGGCTTCCAGCAGCGGCAGGTACACGCCGACCAGCAGCGCCACGCTGAGCACCGGCGGCCAGATCGCCAGGTCCATCGGGTAGCCCCAGATCGCGGCGACCACGCAGAGCAGGCCGGTGAGCAGCGCGCCGGCCGGGATCGGCCGCTTGGCGATGGCCGCCGGAACCATGTAGGTGCCCCAGGAGGACGTCAGGTTGCCGCCGCCCAGCGCGGTACCGACCACCTGGCGCGCCGCGGCGATGCACATGGTGTCGTCGATGTTCATCAGCACTTTCTTGGCCTTGGGCGGATAGTTCAGCTCCTGGAAGATCCGGTGACCGAGAAAGTCCGGCGACCACATGGCCACCGCCAATACCGCGAAAGGCGCCACGGCGATGAAGTGGTGCAATTCGGGCAGGCCCAGCTGCCAGCCGGTATTTTCACCCCACCAGTAAGCCGGATTCAGATTGGGAATACCCGGCTCGGTGCTGAATTCGAAGGGCGCGCCGAGCGCGAAGGCAATTACCGCGGCCATGATCGCGCCGAGCGGAATCGCCAGCCAGCGCATGCGGATGTGTTCGAGGTAGGCGTACATGACGATGGTGGCGAAGACGATCACGAAGGCCAGATACCCCATGTCGAAACCGTCGGCCCAGGCGAACAGGCTCTTGATCTGCGAGGTCACGCCGATGAAGCCCAGATAGAGCAGCAGACCGCCGCACACCCCGTCGCTGGTCAGCCGCGCCAGCAGGCTGCCGCCCTTGAGCATCCCCAGGGCGAAGCCCAGCACACCGACCATGATACCCAGCGCCATCGGGTGGCCGCCGGAGGCGACGATCAGCGGAATCAGCGGAATCAGCGGGCCGTGGGTGCCGGCGAGGTTGGCGTTGGGGTTGAGGAAACCGGAGAACAGCACCACGAAGAGGATCGCGGCGATCAGCATCTCGTAGCGGGCGTTCTCGATGACGAACTCGCTGGACAGCCCCAGGGGCGCGGCGAAGGCGGCTACCACCGCGGCGACCATGACGATCTTGCCGATGGTCGCGGCCATCGCCGGCACCCAGTCCTCCAGCTCGAAGCGGTAATCGCGCAGCGGCAGATTGATGCCCCAGCGCCGCGGCGCCATGATGCTCAGTTCGTGTTCGAGATATTCTTCCCGCGAGGCGAAGGCTGTTCTTGGCTTATGTAGCTCACGGTAGTTCTTTTGATTATTGTCACTCATATCTTCAACTACTTAAAAGTTAGGATTAAAGGCGAACGGCGGCCGTAGCCGCTTCGCCCTGATTAATCGCTATTATTCTTATGATATGGGACGCCCATGTCTGGCATGAGCGTCTGGCAGGCCTCGAACTGGAATGCCAATTCAGAAAAATAATCTTTTTAATAGTTGTTATATGGCCCGGACAATATCGCC
This sequence comes from Pseudomonas guangdongensis, assembly GCF_900105885.1. Taxonomy (NCBI): domain Bacteria; kingdom Pseudomonadati; phylum Pseudomonadota; class Gammaproteobacteria; order Pseudomonadales; family Pseudomonadaceae; genus Geopseudomonas; species Geopseudomonas guangdongensis. The sequence goes on from NZ_LT629780.1 coordinate 973,593, forward strand.
GCTCAGATACCGTATTGCGCGCGATAGGCTTCCACTGCCGGCAGGTGGCGTTTCAGCTCCTGATCCTGGGCGAGATAATCCAGCACTTGGCTGAGCGAGACAATGCTCACCACGGGTATACCATAGTCGCGCTCGACTTCCTGGATCGCCGACAGCTCGCCCTGGCCGCGCTCCTCGCGGTTCAGCGCGATCAGCACACCGGCCGCCTGGGCGCCCTGCGCCTGGATGATCTGCATCACCTCGCGGATCGCCGTGCCGGCGGTGATCACGTCGTCGACGATCAGGGCCTTTCCGACCAGCGGCGCACCCACCAGGGTGCCGCCCTCGCCGTGCTCCTTGGCCTCCTTGCGGTTGAAGCACCAGGGCAGATCGCGACCGTGCTGCTCGGCGAGGGCCACGGCGGTGGCGCTGACCAGCGGGATGCCCTTGTAGGCCGGGCCGAACAGCACGTCGAAGTCCAGACCGCTGGCCTGCACTGCCTCGGCGTAGAAGCGGCCGAGCTGCGCCAGCGCCAGACCGCTGTTGAACAGCCCGGCGTTGAAGAAGTACGGACTGGTGCGTCCGGACTTGAGGGTGAACTCGCCGAAGCGCAGCACGCCGCGCTCGATGGCGAAACGGATGAATTCGCGTTGATATGCCTGCATGGGATACCCGATTTAGCAAAAAAAGCCGAAGTTCGGGTATCATACACACTGCTTTTTTCAGGGGCCATTTATGCGGATTGTCAGTGTAAACGTGAACGGTATGCAGGACGCCGTCGAGCGTGGCCTGCTCGGCTGGTTGCAGACCCAGAACGCCGACGTGATCTGCCTGCAGGATACCCGCGCCTCGTGCTACGACATGGAAGACCCGGCCTGGCAGCTGGACGGCTACAGCATGTACGCCGTGGATGCCGAGGTGCCCAGCCAGGGCGGGGTGGCGATCTACTCGCGCCTGCAGCCCAAGGCGATCATCTTCGGTCTCGGCTTCGAGCAGGCCGACCGCTACGGACGCTACCTGCAGGCCGACTTCGACAAGGTCAGCATCGCCAGCCTGCTGATGCCCAGCGGGCAGAAGGGCGACGAGGACCTGAACGCCAAGTTCAAGTTCATGGACGACTTCACCAGCTATCTGACCAAGCAGCGCCGCAAGCGCCGCGAGCACATCTATTGCGGCTCGCTGCATGTGGCGCACCAGAAGCTGGACGTGAAGAACTGGCGCGACTGCCAGCAGATGCCCGGCTTCCTCGCCCCCGAGCGGGCCTGGATGGATGAGGTGCTGGGCAATCTCGGCTACGTCGACGCCCTGCGCGAAGTCAGCCGCGAAGGCGACCAGTACAGCTGGTGGCCGGACACCGAGCAGGCCCAGCTGCTCAACCTCGGCTTCCGCTTCGACTACCAGCTGCTCAGCCCGGGACTGCGCCGCTTCGTGCGCAGCGCCCAGCTGCCGCGCCAGCCGCGTTTCTCCCAGCACGCGCCGCTGATCGTCGACTACGACTGGACGCTGAGCATCTGAGCCGCACGCCATACGAAAAAGCCGACCCCAGGGTCGGCTTTTTCGTGGCCGCTACTTGAGCGGACGCAGGCAGAAGGGATAGCGCCAGGGCTTGCCCTCGTTGGCCTTGATCCCGCCGATCACCGTCAGCACCAGCCCGACCACGCTGATCAGGGCGATCAGCGGAAAGCCGATCAGCACCTTGAGCAGCAGGGTGCAGACCAGCAGCGCCAGGGTCAGGGTGATCTGGAAATTCAGCGCCTCCTTGCCCTGGGCATCGACGTAGGGATCACTGTCGCGCTTGAGCTGCCAGACCACCAGCGGACCGACCACGTTGCCGATCATCGGCGCGAGGAACCAGGCGAAGGCCGCGTAGTGGCAGAGCATCGCCCACTTGCGCGCCTCGGCACCCGGACCGCCGCCGGGCAGCTCCGGCAGTTGCGTGTCGCTCATCGCTACCTCCCGGCGCGACCGGGCACCCGGCCGCGCGCCGTCAGTTGTCGAGGGCCGCGCGCTGCAGCTCGAACAGCTCGTCGATGCCCTTGCGCGCCAGGGCCAGCATGGCGTTGAGTTCCTCGGGCTGGAACGGCGTGCCCTCGGCGGTGCCCTGCACCTCGATGAAGCCGCCGGCGTCGGTCATCACCACGTTGAGGTCGGTGCCGGCGGCGGAGTCTTCCAAGTAGTCGAGGTCGAGCACCGGCTCGCCCTGGTACATGCCCACCGATACCGCGGCGACCAGCTGCTTGAGCGGATTCTGCTTCAGCGCGCCGCGCTTCTTCAGCGCCGCCAGGGCGTCGATCAGCGCCACGGTGGCGCCGGTGATCGAGGCGGTGCGGGTGCCGCCGTCGGCCTGGATCACGTCGCAGTCGATGTACAGGGTGTACTCGCCGAGCTTGGACAGGTCCAGCGCGGCGCGCAGCGAACGGCCGATCAGCCGCTGGATCTCCAGGGTGCGCCCGCCCTGCTTGCCGCGGGTCGCCTCGCGCTGGGTGCGCGAGCCGGTGGCGCGCGGCAGCATGCCGTACTCGGCGGTCAGCCAGCCCTGCCCCTGGCCCTTGAGGAAGCGCGGCACGCCGGCTTCGGCGCTCACCGTGCAGATCACCTTGGTGTCGCCGAACTCCACCAGCACCGAGCCCTCGGCATGCTTGGTGTAGTGGCGGGTGATGCGGATCGGGCGCATCTGATCGGCGGCGCGGCCGCTGGGACGATTCATCGGGGCAATCCTGTCTGAGTCTGGAAGTCGACGCCCATTATAGTGGCGCCAGCGCGAGGCGAACCACCGCGCCGTGCGGCGCAGTGGCCGGCGACCGGCGGGCGGCGCGACTGGCACCGGCGAGTGGGGTAAACTGCGCGGCCTGCACGGCGTCCGCGGGCGCCAACCGCCATATCCATCGCGAGGACCGCCCCATGGTACACAGCATGACCGCCTTCGCCCGCTGCGAGAGCGCCGGGCCGCACGGCACCCTGAGCTGGGAGCTGCGCTCGGTCAATCACCGCTATCTGGAGCCGCACCTGCGCCTGCCGGACGCCTTCCGCGACCTCGAAGGCGCGGTGCGCGACGCGCTGCGCCAGGCTCTGGCGCGCGGCAAGGTGGAATGCACCCTGCGCTTTGCCGAGGAAACCCGCGGCCAGTCGCTGAGCATCGACCGCGAACGCGCCGCTCAGGTGGTGGCCGCCGCCGAGGCGGTGGCCGCGCTGATCCAGCAGCCGGCGCCGCTCGATCCGCTGGAGGTGCTGGCCTGGCCGGGCGTGCTGGCCGGCGATGCCGCCGACCCGCAGGCGCTCAACGCCGCCGCGCTGGCGCTGTTCGAGCAGGCCCTGGGCGAGCTGCGCCACGGCCGCGCCCGCGAAGGCGCCGCGCTGGCCGCGCTGCTCGGCGAACGCCTGGACGCGATCGACGCCGAAGTCGCCAGCTTGCGCGAGCTGGTGCCGCAGATGCTCGCCGCCCAGCGACAGAAAATCGAAACCCGCTTCGCCGAATTCCGCGCCGAACTCGACCCCCAGCGTCTGGAGCAGGAAATGGTCCTGCTGGCGCAGAAGAGTGACGTCGCCGAGGAGCTGGATCGTCTGAGCACCCATGTGCAGGAAGTGCGCCGCGTGCTCAAGGCCGGCGGCGCCGCCGGCCGGCGCCTCGACTTCCTGATGCAGGAACTCAACCGCGAGGCCAACACCCTCGGCTCCAAGGCCTTCGACCCGCGCTCGACCCAGGCCGCGGTCAACCTCAAGGTGCTGATCGAACAGATGCGCGAACAAGTGCAGAACATCGAGTGATCCCGTCGTGACAGAACTTCGCATGAGCGCCGCTCCCGGCACCCTCTACATCGTTTCCGCGCCCTCCGGCGCCGGCAAGACCAGCCTGGTCAAGGCCCTGCTCGACAGCAACGAGCAGATCCGCGTATCGGTCTCGCACACCACCCGCGCCATGCGCCCGGGCGAGGTGGACGGGGTCAACTACCACTTCGTCGGCCGCGAGGACTTCCTCGCCATGCTCGAACAGGGTGCCTTCCTCGAACACGCCGAGGTATTCGGCAACTTCTACGGCACCTCGCAGCACTGGGTCGAGCGCACCCTCGCCGAGGGTTTCGACCTGATCCTGGAAATCGACTGGCAGGGCGCCCAGCAGGTGCGCCGACTGATGCCCCACGCGCAGTCGATCTTCATCCTGCCGCCCTCCCAGGAGGCGCTGCGCCAGCGCCTGAACAATCGCGGCCAGGACAGCGACGAGATCATCGAGGGACGCATGCGCGAGGCGGTCAGCGAGATGAGCCACTACATCGAATACGACTACGTGGTGATCAACGACCAGTTCAGCCATGCCCTGGAAGACCTCAAGGCGATCTTCCGCGCCCGCCAGCTCGGCCAGCAGGCCCAGCAGCAGCGCCACGCCGGACTGCTGGAGCGCCTGCTGGGGTGAGGGCCGATGCAATCGGCTCTTCCCTAACCATTGGCGATTTTTTAGACTAACCAATCCGCTCGGCTTGCCGGGCACTTGTCGTTTTATCTGCGAGGAACACCATGGCCCGCGTCACCGTTGAAGACTGCCTGGAAAACGTCGATAACCGCTTCGAACTGGTCATGCTGGCCAGCAAGCGCTCCCGCCAGCTGGCGACCGGCGGCAAGGAGCCGAAAGTGGCCTGGGACAACGACAAGCCGACCGTCGTCGCCCTGCGTGAAATCGCCGAAGGCCTGGTCGACAATGACGTGGTGCAACAGGAGGAGCTGGTCGAAGACGAGCCGCTGTTCGCCGCGTTCGAGGAAGACAACAGCGAGACGATCTGAATTGCCGGGTCGACGTCGCGCGCCCGAAGAGCCGGCACAGCCCGGTCTGGAGTGATGCCATGCCCAGCATAGACGCCTTCGCCGACCGCATCAGCCGCTATCTCGGCCCGGATCAGGTCAACCTGGTCCGGCGCGCCTACTACTACGCCGAACAGGCCCACGATGGCCAGCGCCGACGCAGCGGCGAGGCCTACGTCACCCATCCGCTGGCGGTGGCCAACATCCTCGCCGACATGCACATGGACCATCAGAGCCTGATGGCCGCGATGCTCCACGACGTCATCGAGGACACCGGGATTCCCAAGGAAGCCCTGGTCGCGCAGTTCGGCGAGACCGTCGCCGAACTGGTCGACGGGGTCAGCAAGCTGACCCAGATGGACTTCCAGACCAAGGCCGAGGCGCAGGCCGAGAACTTCCAGAAGATGGCCATGGCCATGGCCCGCGACATCCGGGTGATCCTGGTCAAGCTCGCCGACCGCCTGCACAACATGCGCACCCTGGAGGTGCTCTCCGGCGAGAAGCGCCGACGCATCGCCAAGGAAACCCTGGAGATCTACGCGCCGATCGCCAACCGCCTGGGGATGCACAGCGTGTTCGCCGAGTTCGAGGATCTCGGCTTCAAGGCCATGCACCCGATGCGCGCCGAGCGCATCAAGCGCGCGGTGAAGAAGGCCCGCGGCAACCGCCGCGAGATCGTCGGCAAGATCCAGGAGTCGCTGGCCAACTGCCTGGCCCGCGAGCATCTGGAGGGCGAGGTCACCGGCCGCGAGAAGCACCTCTACAGCATCTACGAGAAGATGCGCGGCAAGCGCCGGGCGTTCGCCGAAATCATGGACGTCTACGCCTTTCGCATCGTGGTCGACAAGGTCGACACCTGCTACCGCGTGCTCGGCGCCGTGCACAGCCTGTACAAGCCGATCCCCGGCCGCTTCAAGGACTACATCGCGATCCCCAAGGCCAACGGCTACCAGTCGCTGCACACCACCCTGTTCGGCATGCACGGCGTGCCCATCGAGATCCAGATCCGCACCCGCGAGATGGAGGAGATGGCCAACCACGGCATCGCCGCGCACTGGCTGTACAAGTCCAGCGACGAGGAAACCCCGCGCAGCACCCATGCCCGCGCGCGCCAGTGGATCAAGGGCGTGCTGGAGCTGCAGCAGCGCGCCGGCAACTCGCTGGAATTCATCGAGAACGTGAAGATCGACCTGTTCCCCGACGAGGTCTACATCTTCACCCCCAAGGGCCGCATCATGGAGCTGCCCAAGGGCTCCACGGCGGTCGACTTCGCCTACGCGGTGCATACCGACGTCGGCAACAGCTGCATCGCCTGCCGCATCAACCGCCGCCTGGCGCCGCTGTCCGAGCCGCTGCAGAGCGGCCAGACCGTGGAAATCGTCACCGCCCCGGCGGCGCGGCCCAACCCCAGCTGGCTGAACTTCGTGGTCACCGGCAAGGCGCGCACCACCATCCGCCATTCCCTCAAGCAGCAGCGCCGCTCGGAGTCGGTGAGCCTCGGCGAGCGCCTGCTCAACAAGGCGCTGGCCGGCTTCGACAGCCACCTCGAACAGATCCCCGCCGAGCGCCTGGCCGCCGTGCTGGCCGAATACCAGCTGGCCAGCCGCGACGACCTGCTCGAAGACATCGGCCTCGGCAACCGCATGGCCTACGTGATCGCCCGCCGCCTGCTCAGCGACAGCCTCGCCGCCGCCGCCGACGAGGCAGCGCCCGGCCACGACGGCCCGCTGGCGATCCGTGGCACCGAGGGCCTGGTGATCAGCTACGCCAAGTGCTGCACGCCGATTCCCGGCGACCCCATCGTCGGCCACCTGTCGGCCGGCAAGGGCATGGTCGTCCACCTCGATACCTGCCGCAACATCAGCGAACTGCGCGATACCCCGGACAAGTGCATCCCGCTGTCCTGGGCCAAGGACGTCTCCGGCGAGTTCAACGTCGAGCTGCGCGTCGAGCTGGAGCACCAGCGCGGCCTGATCGCCCTGCTCGCCGGCGCGGTGGCCAGCGCCGATGGCAACATCGAGAAGATCGGCATGGACGAACGCGACGGCCGCACCAGCGTGGTGCAGCTGGTGGTCAGCGTCCACGACCGCATCCACCTGGCACGGGTCATCAAGCGCCTGCGCACCATCAGCGGCGTGCTGCGCATCACCCGCGTGCGTTCCTGACACCGTTCCTGCGCGGCGCGCGCCCGTTCCGCGCGCCGCGCCTTCCCGACCGCAAGGAGTTCCCATGAGCAAGAGCGTGATCAGCACCGAGCAGGCCCCGGCCGCCATCGGCACCTACTCCCAGGCCATCAAGGCCGGCAACACCGTCTACCTGTCCGGGCAGATTCCCCTGGTGCCGGCCACCATGCAGATGGTCGAGGGCGGTTTCGAGGCCGAAGCCGTGCAGGTGTTCGAGAACCTCAAGGCAGTCTGCGAGGCCGCCGGCGGCTCGCTGGCCGACATCGTCAAGCTGAACATCTTCCTCACCGACCTGGGCAACTTCGCCACCGTCAACGAGGTGATGGGCCGCTACTTCCAGCAGCCCTACCCGGCCCGCGCAGCCATCGGCGTCGCTTCCCTGCCGCGCGGCGCCCAGGTGGAAATGGACGGCATCCTGGTCCTCGGCTGAGGCCGCCGCCCCTGCGCGCCATGCCGCGCGGGGGCAACAGCGGGCACGCCGCGCCCGCACACCCCGCCCCCCGACCTCGCCGTTACAGCGCCTGCCGCCTCCCTACTCCTGCCCCAGCAGCGCCGCATAGCCGGCCCGGTAGTCGGGATAGCGCGGCACCCAGCCCAGCGCCCGCGCCCGCGCATTGCGACAGCGCTTGCTGCCGCCACGCCGCACGCCGCTCGGCGCGCTCTCCTGCACCACACCCAGCCGCCCGCGCAGCCAGTCGACCACCTCGGCCAGCGGCGCCGGGGCATCATCGACGCCCAGGTAGCAGTCCGCCAGCGCCACGCCGCGCACCTCGGCCTGCAGCAGGCAGGCCAGCAGCGCCGCCGCATCGTCGGCATGGATGCGGTTGCCGTACAGCGGCGGCACGCTGGCCGGGCGGTAACCGTCCCGCACCTGGTTGAGCAGCCACTCGCGGCCCGGCCCGTAGATCCCGGCCAGGCGCACCACCGTCGCCGGCAGGCCGCTGCCCAGCGCCAGCGCCTCGGCCTCCAGAAGGATGCGCCCGCTGAAGCTGTCCGGCTGGCAGGGCGAGGCCTCGTCGACCCACTCGCCGTCCTGCTGGCCGTAGACCCCGGTGCTGGACACCAGCAGCAGGCGCCGCGGCCGCTGCCCGCGCTGCTCCAGCCAGCCGAGCAGGTGGCGCAGGCCGTCGACGTAGGCGGCGCGATAGGCCGCCTCGTCGCGTCCGTCGGGCGTCGCGCAGTAGACCAGCGTCTCCGGCGCCTGCGCCGGCCAGCCGGCCGGGCAAGCCGGCTGGCCGAGATCCGCCGCCACCGGCCGCAACCCCGCCGGCAGCGCCGCGACGTTGCGGCGCAGGCCGTACACCGTCCAGCCCGCCGCCGCCAACAGACCGCCCAGACGGCCGCCGATATCGCCGCAACCGGCGATCAGCACTGTGTGCGCCATGTTCTTGTTCCCCTCGTCGATGAACCCGGATACCCGCCGCCCAGCTTCGGCGCCGCACGCCCGCCTGGCAAGCCCGGCGCACCGCCCAGAGGCCCGTTGCCAGCGGGCCGGGCAGCCCCGACCGGGCCATTCGGCATGGTTGGTTATACAGCGAGCAACAGCTATGCTTGCGCAAGCCTTGATGGAATTTGCCTATGACACTCACGGAACTGCGCTACATCGTCACCCTGGCCCAGGAACAGCACTTCGGCCGCGCCGCCGAGCGCTGCCACGTCAGCCAGCCGACCCTGTCGGTGGGCGTGAAGAAGCTCGAGGACGAGCTGGGCGTGCTGATCTTCGAGCGCAGCAAGAGCGCGGTGCGTCTGACCCCGGTCGGCGAGGGCATCGTCGCCCAGGCGCAGAAGGTGCTGGAGCAAGCCCAGGGCATCCGCGAGCTGGCCCAGGCCGGCAAGAACCAGCTGGCCGCGCCGCTCAAGGTCGGCGCCATCTACACCGTCGGCCCCTACCTGTTCCCGCACCTGATCCCGCAACTGCACCGAGTCGCCCCGGACATGCCGCTGTACATCGAGGAAAACTTCACCCACGTGCTGCGCGACAAGCTGCGCACCGGCGAGCTGGACGCGATCATCGTCGCGCTGCCGTTCCACGAGGCCGACGTGCTGACCAAGCCGCTCTACGACGAGCCGTTCTACGTGCTGATGCCCGCCGACCACCCGTGGACCGCGCTGACCAGCGTCGACAGCTCGATGCTCAACGACAAGAGCCTGCTGCTGCTCGGCGAGGGCCACTGCTTCCGCGACCAGGTGCTGGAAGCCTGCCCGAGCAGCCGCAAGGGCGGCGAGGCGCACCCGCACACCACGGTCGAATCCAGCTCGCTGGAAACCATCCGCCACATGGTCGCCTCCGGCCTCGGAGTCTCGGTGCTGCCGTTCACCGCGGTGAACAGCCACCACTACGCCCCCGGGGTGATCGAGGTGCGCCCGCTCAACCCGCCGGTGCCGCACCGCACCGTGGCCATCGCCTGGCGCGCCAGCTTCCCGCGGCCCAAGGCCATCGAGGTGCTGGCCGACTCCATCCGCCTCTGCTCGGTGGCCCGGCCGCAAGGCGCGGAGCCGCTGCAACCGGCATGAGCGACCTGGCGCAGGTCGCCGTCACCACGCTCAAGGGCGTGGGTCCGGCGCTCGCCGAGAAACTCGCCAGGGTCGGCCTGGAAACCCTGCAGGACGTGCTGTTCCACCTGCCGCTGCGCTACCAGGACCGCACCCGCGTCACCCCCATCGGCGCCCTGCGCCCCGGCGGCGATGCGGTGGTGGAAGGCGTGGTCAGCGGCGCCGACATCGTCCTCGGCCGCCGGCGCAGCCTGCTGGTGCGCCTGCAGGACGCCACCGGCACCCTCAGCCTGCGCTTCTTCCACTTCAGCCAGGCGCAGAAGGACGCCCTCAAGCGCGGCACCAGCCTGCGCTGCTACGGCGAGGTACGCCCCGGCGCCACCGGCCTGGAGATCTACCACCCGGAATACCGCGCGCTCGGCGCCGACGAACCGTCCGGGCAGGTCGAGCAGAACCTCACGCCGATCTATCCGAGCACCGAAGGGCTCACCCAGCAGCGCCTGCGTGCTCTCAGCGAACAGGCCCTGCGCGCCCTCGACGGGCGCAGCCTGCCGGACTGGCTGCCCGCCGAACTGGCCCGCCGCCACCGCCTGGCGCCGCTGGCCGACGCGATCCGCTACCTGCACCGCCCGCCGCCGGACGCCGACCTCGAAGAACTCGCCGAAGGCCGCCACTGGGCCCAGCACCGCCTGGCCTTCGAGGAACTGCTGACCCACCAGCTGTCCCTGCAACGCCTGCGCGAGAGCGTGCGCGCCCAGCAGGCGCCGCCGCTGGCCAAGGCCACGCGCCTGCCGGCGCAGTTCCTCAAGGGCTTGGGCTTCGCCCCCACCGGCGCCCAGCAGCGGGTCGCCGCGGAGATCGCCTGGGACCTGCAGCAGCCGGCGCCGATGCTGCGCCTGGTGCAGGGCGACGTCGGCGCCGGCAAGACCGTGGTCGCCGCGCTGGCCGCGCTGCAGGCCATCGAGGCCGGCTACCAGGTGGCGCTGATGGCGCCCACCGAGATCCTCGCCGAGCAGCACTTCCTCAACTTCGGCAAGTGGCTCGCGCCGCTGGGCATCGAGGTCGCCTGGCTGGCCGGCAAGCTCAAGGGCAAGGCGCGCGCCGGCGCACTGGAACGCATCGCCGCCGGGGCGCCCATGGTGGTCGGCACCCACGCGCTGTTCCAGGACGAGGTGCGGTTCCGCAACCTGGCCCTGGCGATCATCGACGAGCAGCACCGCTTCGGCGTGCAGCAGCGCCTAGCGCTGCGCCAGAAGGGCGTCGACGGCCGCCTTTGTCCACACCAGCTGATCATGACCGCCACACCGATCCCTCGCACCCTGGCGATGAGCGCCTACGCCGACCTCGACACCTCGATCCTCGACGAACTGCCGCCCGGCCGCACCCCGGTGACCACCCTGGTGATCGCCGACAGCCGCCGCCCGGAAGTGATCGAGCGGGTCCGCGCCGCCTGCGCCGAAGGCCGCCAGGCCTACTGGGTGTGCACGCTGATCGAGGAATCCGAGGAGCTGACCTGCCAGGCCGCGCAGAGCACCTTCGAGGAACTCTCGCTGGCCCTCGGCGAGCTGCGCGTCGGGCTGATCCACGGGCGCATGAAGCCGGCGGAGAAGGCCGCGGTGATGGAGCAGTTCAAGGCCGCCGAGCTGCAGCTGCTGGTCGCCACCACGGTGATCGAGGTCGGCGTCGACGTGCCCAACGCCAGCCTGATGATCATCGAGAACCCCGAACGCCTCGGCCTCTCCCAGCTGCACCAGCTGCGCGGCCGGGTCGGACGGGGCAGCGCGGTCAGCCACTGCGTGCTGCTCTACCACGCGCCACTCTCCTGGATGGGCCGCGAGCGCCTGGCGATCATGCGCGAAACCGGCGACGGCTTCGTCATCGCCGAAAAGGACCTGGAACTGCGCGGCCCCGGCGAGATGCTCGGCACCCGCCAGACCGGCCTGTTGCAGTTCAAGGTCGCCGACCTGATGCGCGACGCCGACCTCCTCCCCGCCGCCCGCGAAGCCGCGCAGCAACTGCTCGAACGCTGGCCGCAGCACGTCAGCCCGCTGCTCGAACGCTGGCTCCGGCATGGGCAGCAATACGGGCAGGTGTGATCGAAGCCGCGCATGAGCCGGCGATCCGGTCCTGTCCCCCTTTTCAGGGGACAGGACGGTTTCTCTTGTCGACGTAATCTGCTTTTCGATGTCGAACAAACGGCGTAATGGTGTCCTGACGTAACGCTCAGTCGACAATAACGACAAGAGGATTCTGCTCATGCAATACCATCTGAACGGCTTCAAGCCCGGCAACTACCAGGTTCGCGACGAAGCGCGGGTGCCTGCCTCGCCGCCGCCGATGGTCGATCTGCCGCAGGAGGTGGATGTGCTGATCGTCGGCTGCGGCCCGGCGGGTCTGGCGCTGGCGCGCCAGCTGGCGGACTTTGCCGACATCAGGACCTGCATCGTCGAGCAGAAGGCCGGGCCCATGCTGTTCGGCCAGGCGGATGGTATTTCCTGCCGCACCATGGAAATCATGGAGGCCTTCAACAGCAGCGCCCTGCTGGAGAAGGAAGCCTACCAGCTGCACCAGAACGCCTTCTGGGAGCCGGATGCGCAGAATCCGCAGCACATCAAGCGCACCCACAAGGTGGCGGATGCGCGCCTGGGGCTGTCCGAGTTCACCCACTGCGTGGTGAACCAGGCGCGCCTGCACGACATCCTGCTCGACGGCATGGCGCATTCGGTCACCCACCTGGTGCCGCACTACAGCCGCCGCCTGCTGGCACTGAGCGTTGACCAGAGCCTGAGCCAGGACCTGGACGCCTATCCGATCACCGCGACCTTCGAGCGCAACGATGCCGGCCAGTCGGGCAGGGTCGAAACCCTCAAGGCCCGCTACGTGGTCGGCTGCGACGGCGCCCGCAGCGCGGTGCGCAAGAACCTCGGCATCGAGCTGCAGGGCGACTCGGCCAACAAGGCCTGGGGCGTGATGGACGTGCTGCTGGCCACCGACTTCCCGGACATCCGGGTCAAGAGCTTCATCCAGTCGAAGGACCACGGCGCGGTGATGCTGGTGCCGCGCGAGGGCGGCTATCTGGTGCGCCTGTATGTCGAACTCGACCTGCTGGGCAAGGAGCAGCGCGCTTCGCAGCTGAACATGAGCGTCGACGACGTCATCGCCAAGGCCCAGCTGATCATGAGTCCGTACCGGGTGGAGGTGAAGGAAGTCGCCTGGTGGTCCATCTACGAAGTCGGCCAGCGCGTGGCCGAGCGCTTCGACGACACCCCGGCGGGCAATCCGGACAAGCTGATTCCGCGCGCCTTCGTCGCCGGCGATGCCTGCCATACCCACAGCCCGAAAGGCGGCTGGGGCCTGAACACCTCGCTGCCGGACACCTTCAACCTGGGCTGGAAGCTGGCGGCGGTGCTGCAGGGCAAGGCGCAGCCGAAACTGCTGCAGACCTACGCCGCCGAGCGGCGCAAGGTGGCCTTCATGCTGATCAACGCCGACCGCGAGATGTCGGCGCTGGTCGCCACCCGTGCCAACAAGGACGCCACCGCGGCGAAGACCAGCACCGCCGAGATCGAGAAATTCATCGCCCGGCAGAACGGCTTCATCGCCGGCACCTCGATCGGCTACGACGAGTCCTGGCTGTGCACGGGGCACGAGCACCAGGCGCTGGCGAGCGGCTTCCCGATCGGCCAGCGCTTCCATTCCGCCCAGGCCGTGCGCGTGGCGGATGGCTGCCCGGTGCATCTGGGGCACCTGAACAAGGCCGATGGCCGCTGGCGCGTGTTCATCTTCGCCGACGCGCCCGGCCCGCTGGAGCCGGCCTCCCAAGCGGCCCGGCTGGTCGACTTCCTCGCCCACGACGCCAGCTCGCCGGTGCGCCAGTACACCCCGGCCGGCGCGGACGTCGACGCGGTGATCGACGTCTACGCGGTGTTCCAGCAGCAGGACCTGAGCATCGAGAACCTGCCGGACTTTCTCTGGCCGGCCAAGGGCAGATTCGGCCTGCGCGACTACGAGAAGGTCTTCCAGACCAGCGCGGCGCACGACGTGTTCGCCCAGCGCGGCATCGACCGCAACAAGGGCTGCATGGTGGTGGTGCGCCCGGACCAGCACATCGCCACCCTCCTGCCGCTGGATGCCCACGCCGAGCTGAGCCGGTTCTTCGCCGGGTTCATGCTGAAGTAGAGCGGCACACGCTCCCGGAAGAACGCCACAGCCCGCTGCATGCGGGCTGTGGCGCAGATGGGAGCAGGGATGGCGCCCTCACAGCTCCTGCTGGCCGCCGCCGCTGACCGTCAGCACCTGGCCGCTGATCCACGCCGCCGCCGGCGAGCAGAGGAACAGCGCGGCGTAGGCGATGTCGCGGCCTTCGCCCAGGCGGCCCAGCGGGGTGTGGCGGAGCATCGCCCGCTCGGTCTCGGCGCTGAGCACCTTGGCCAGCGCCGCGGTGCGGATCGCGCCGGGGGCGATGGCGTTGACGCGGATGCCGCGCGGACCGAGATCGAAGGCGATGTTGCGGGTCAGGTGGTTCTCCGCCGCCTTCGAGGCGGCGTAGGCGGCCATCTGCACGTTCTTGTTCTCGCCGGCCATCGAGCTGATGTTGAGGATCGCCCCGCCGCCGGCGCGCTCCATGTGCGGCGCGCAGAGCTGGGCGAGGTGGAACACCGAGAACACGTTCAGCTCGAAAGCCTTGACGAAGGTTTCCAGGGGCATGTCGAAGGGTTTCGGGCCGCCGCCGCCGGCATTGTTGACCAGCAGATCGATCCGTCCGAAATGGGCCAGCGCCGCCTCCACCAGGGCTTCGCGATCCGCCGCGCGGGTCACGTCGCAGGCCTGCGCGCAGGCGCGGTGACCGGCGGCGAGGAGTTCCCCGGCCAGCGCCTCGGCGCTGGCCTGCTGCAGGTCGCCGACCACCACCGCCGCGCCGGCGGCGGCGAACAGTTCGGCGATGGCGCGGCCGATCCCGGCGCCCGCGCCGGTGACGATGGCCACCTGCCCTTGTAGTCCGAATGCGTCGAATACCGACATCGTCTTCTCCCGGTTGTGGAATCCGTACCGTCCTTGGGTATAGGCGAGATCGACGGGCAGGACAAACGCACCCTGGAGGCAGGCACGCTGCGGGCTGCGGATGTACGGGAGCTGGCGGCGCCGGCAAGGGCGCCGGTTATTAGCCTGCGGCCTGGCGCCGGCCCGGACGCAGCTGCTGCACCAGGCCCTGGAACCAGATCGCCAGCGCCGGATTGCCGCTGATCTGGATGTCCTTGTTCTGGATGCCCTGCATGAAGGCCAGTTGCCGGTTGGCGGCGGTGAGGGTGGCGAAGCCGTAGGCGGCGTCGCGGAAGGCGATGCTGAACGCCGGATGGGGCACGCTGCCGGCGGCGCTGTGGATGCGCTGGTTCTCGACCCGGTAGTGGCGGGCGATGCGCCCGTCCTGGGTCTGCAGCTGGAAGACCAGTTCGCGGTCTTGCAGCTGGGCACGGAACACGGCGTTGCTGCGGCTGGCGCGGGCCAGCAGGCGCCCCAGCAACCAGAGCAGGAGGCGGAATTTCACGGTGGCATCCTCGGATGCGGATGAGCGGACGACGCTGTCGGAACATGCCGCGGCAGTGGCCCGGAGCCGGCCGGCTCCGGGCGGCGAACGGCGGGCGCTCAGCTCACCGCGTCGCGCAGCGCCTTGCCCGGCTTGAAGGAAACGGTGTTGCTGGCGCGGATCTTGACCGGCTCGCCGGTCTGCGGGTTCTTGCCCATGCGCGCGCCGCGATGGCGTTGCAGGAAGGTGCCGAAGCCCACCAGGGTCACGCTGTCTTCGCGGTGCAGGGCCTGGGTGATTTCGTCGAGCAGCGCGTTGATCACGCGGCTGGCCTGTTCCCTGCTGAGATCGGCCTGTTCCGCGACGGCGGCCACGAGTTCCGGTTTACGCATAAGTGCCTCATGAGATTGTTCTTGTTGTTGATGGACTGCGGCACGCGCAGTCGCCCTTCTCCCTGTCAGCCGCAGGCTCTGGCACGCGGCTGACCCGGCAAGGATGGCATGCTGGGGTGGGTCGCGCCAGCCTAGCCAATGGGCGTAGAGAAGCCGCGCACAGGCGCGCCGGGCCGCTCCGGCGGGCACATGCTAGACTGGCCGCCCCGTTTGCCCTTGCCCACCGTCATCGTGCCCCATTCCGTTTCCGCCGGCCCCACGTGGCTGGCCACCGACCGACTGCACCCCGCCCCCAGCGCCCGCGAACTGGACTGGCTGAACGAGCAGGGCTCGCTGACCCGCCGCCTCACCGCCCTCGGCGCCGGACGCTTCGCCGTCGAGCCGCTGTGCGAAGGCTGGCAGCTGCTGCGCGACGACGAGTGCGCCGCCCTCGGCGCGCCGTCCGGCAGCGAAGGCTGGGCGCGCGAGGTCTACCTGCACGGCGCCGGCCAGCCCTGGGTGTTCGCCCGCAGCGTGGCGACGCGCGTCGCTCTGGAGCGCGAGCCCTTCGCCCTCGCCGCGCTCGGCAACCGCTCGCTCGGCCACCTGCTGTTCAGCGATCCGGCCTTCGCGCGCGAGCCCATCGAGGCCTGCCGCTACCCGGCCGAGCTGCTGCCCGTGGCGGTGCGCGAGGCCGGCCTGTGGGGACGCCGCTCGCTGTTCCGCCGCGCCGGCCTCGGCGTGCTGGTCGCCGAGGTGTTCCTGCCGGCGCTGTGGCGGGCGGACGCCGCCCGGCGCTGAGCGCCGGCGCACGGCAGACGGCCCGCGCCACCCCGGGCCTATAATCGGCCCTTCGCCCACCGGAGCCCCGCGATGCCCGCCTTCCTGCTCAACGCCCTGGCCCGCCTGCACCCGCGCGCCCAGGACTTCATCGACCTGACCCGCCTGAACCGGCCGATCGGCATCTACCTGCTGCTCTGGCCGACCCTCACCGCGCTGTGGATCGCCGCCGAGGGCGTGCCGTCGCCGGGGCTGCTGCTGATCTTCGGCCTCGGCGTGGTGCTGACCCGTTCGGCCGGCTGCGCGATCAACGACTACGCCGACCGCGAGTTCGACGGCCACGTCAAGCGCACCCGCGACCGCCCGCTGGCCAGCGGGCGGGTCAGCGGGCGCGAGGCGCTGGCGCTGTTCGCCGCGCTGATGTTCGCCGCCTTCGCCCTGGTGCTGCTCACCGATCCGTTCACCATCGCCCTGTCGTTCGGCGCCCTGGGGCTGGCGGCGCTGTATCCGTTCATGAAGCGCCACACCCATCTGCCCCAGGTGGTGCTCGGCGCGGCCTATTCCTGGGGCATCCTGATGACCTTCAGCGCCACCCGCGGCGAACTGCCGGCGGCGGCCTGGCTGCTCTACCTGGCCAACCTGGCCTGGACGGTGGCCTACGACACCTACTACGCGATGACCGACCGCGACGACGACCTGCGCATCGGGGTGAAGTCCACGGCCATCCTGTTCGGCCGCGCCGACCGGCAAATCATCGCCGCCCTGCAGGGCGTGCACTTGCTCTGCCTGCTGCTCGCCGGCCTGCACTTCGGTCTGAGCGCCTGGTTCCAGCTTGGCCTGGCGCTCGCCGCCGGCTGCTTCCTCTGGGAGTACCGCAGCACCCGCGGAGGCGAGCGCATGGCCTGCTTCCACGCCTTCCTGCACAACCACTGGGCGGGTCTGGCGATCCTCGCCGGCACCGTGCTGGACTACGCGCTGCGCTGAACCCGGCCGCTCAGCGCTGCAGGCCGTCGCGCAGCCCGCCGTCCATCCCGCTGCCGGGCGGCATGCCCGGCATGCTTGGCGGCGCCTCGTGGGCGTGCGGATGCGCCGCATGCCAGACGCCCATCCGCCCGTCGCCGCTGCGCTCGCCCGGCTGGCGGTCGTGGACGAAGGTGTACAGCGGGCGGCCGCGATAGGCCCATTGCCGGCTGCCGTCCGGGCGCGCCACCAGGCTCCAGTCGCCGGAGGCGGCCGCGTCCGGGCCGGCCAGCAGCGGCGGCCAGTTGGCCGCGCAGGCGTCGTGGCAGCTGGAGCGCCCGTCGCCGTCCTTGTCGAAGGTGTACAGGGTCATGCCGCGGCCATCGACCAGCACGCCGTCCCTGGCCGTCGCCGGCTCGGCCGCCACGGCGGCGCCGTGCAGACCGCCCAGGGCGGCCAGCAGCGCCAGCGTCGCGGAGATTCTCGACATCGCAGTATCCTCGCTCACAATGGAAGAATGCCGCCGCCCGAGCGGCGGATGCGTGCCCGCGCCGCGGCGGCTCCCTGAGCATAGCCGGGCAACGGACGGCGGCGCCGACCTGTCACACCGCTGCAACAATTCCGTTATGTAATGCC
This sequence comes from Pseudomonas guangdongensis, assembly GCF_900105885.1. NCBI lineage: Bacteria > Pseudomonadati > Pseudomonadota > Gammaproteobacteria > Pseudomonadales > Pseudomonadaceae > Geopseudomonas > Geopseudomonas guangdongensis. The sequence continues at coordinate 991,310 of NZ_LT629780.1, forward strand.
GCTTACACACACGGAGAGCAGAGACCCCCATGGTTGGCAAATCCATCCTCATCGTCGACGACGAAGCACCGATCCGCGAGATGATCGCCGTCGCGCTGGAAATGGCCGGCTACGAGTGCCTGGAGGCGGAGAACACCCAGCAGGCCCACGCGCTGATCGTCGACCGCAAGCCGGACCTGATCCTGCTCGACTGGATGCTGCCCGGCACCAGCGGCATCGAGCTGGCGCGGCGCCTCAAGCGCGACGAGCTGACCGCCGCCACGCCGATCATCATGCTCACCGCCAAGGGCGAGGAGGACAACAAGATCCAGGGCCTGGAGGTCGGCGCCGACGACTACATCACCAAGCCGTTCTCGCCGCGCGAGCTGGTCGCCCGCCTCAAGGCGGTGCTGCGCCGCACCGGCACCAGCGACGGCGAGACGCCGATCGAGGTCGGCGGCCTGGTCCTCGACCCGCTCGGCCACCGCGTCACCATCGACGGCAAGCCGGCCGAGATGGGCCCGACCGAATACCGCCTGCTGCAGTTCTTCATGACCCACCAGGAACGCGCCTACACGCGCAGCCAGCTGCTCGACCAGGTGTGGGGCGGCAACGTCTACGTCGAGGAGCGCACCGTCGACGTGCACATCCGTCGCCTGCGCAAGGCGCTCGGCGAGGGCTACGAGAATCTGGTGCAGACGGTGCGCGGCACCGGCTATCGTTTCTCCACCAAGAGCTGAGGCCGATGCCCGGCTTTCCCGCCGCCCCGGGCGGCCGCTCGACAAGGATTGCAAGGTGAATCAAGACTGGCGCGGCCTCCTGTCCCGGCGCGTGCTGACGGTGGTCAGCCTCAGCCTGCTGCTCGGCCTGATCAGCGGCGAATACGCCTGGAGCCTGGTCGCCGGCCTCGGCGCCTACCTGTACTGGAACCTGCGCCAGCTGGTGCGCCTCTACCTGTGGCTCAAGCACGCCGGCCCCGACGAGCTGCCGCCGGAGAGCAACGGCCTGTGGGGCGAGGTGTTCGACGCCATCTACCACCTGCAGAAGCGCAACCAGCGCGCCCGCGGGCGCCTGCAGGCGGTGATCGACCGGGTGCAGGAGTCCACCGCGGCGCTGCGCGATGCGGTGATCATGCTCGACGCCCAGGGCAACCTGGAATGGTGGAACCGCGCCGCCGAGACCCTGCTCGGCCTCAAGGCCACCCAGGACGGCGGCCAGCCGATCACCAACCTGGTGCGCCATCCGCGCTTCAAGGAATACTTCGCCCAGGAGAACTACGGCGAGCCGCTGGAGCTGCCCTCGCCGGTCGGCGACCACATCCGCCTGCAGTTCCAGCTGACCCTCTACGGCAACGGCGAGCACCTGATGCTGGTGCGCGACGTGACCCGCGTCCACCAGCTCGAACAGATGCGCAAGGACTTCGTCGCCAACGTCTCCCACGAGCTGCGCACCCCGCTGACCGTGCTGACCGGCTACCTGGAAACCCTACTGGACAACGTCGACGAGGTGCAGCCGCGCTGGCGCCGCGCCCTGCAGCAGATGCAGCAACAGGGCACGCGGATGCAGAACCTGCTCACCGACCTGCTGCTGCTGGCGCGCCTGGAGGCCACCGACTACCCGGCCGACAACCGGCCGGTGGCCGTCGCGCCGCTGCTGCAGAGCATCCGCAGCGACGCCATCGCCCTGTCCGCCGAACGCGGCCACCGCATCGAGCTGCAGGCCGACCCGGCGCTGCTGCTCAAGGGCAGCGAGGCGGAGCTGCGCAGCGCCTTCTCCAACCTGGTGTTCAACGCGGTCAAGTACAGCCCCGAGGGCGGCGACATCCGTATCCGCTGCTGGCGCGACGCCGAGGGCGCGCACCTGGCGGTGCAGGACAGCGGCCCGGGCATCGAGGCCAAGCATATCCCGCGCCTCACCGAGCGTTTCTACCGGGTCGACGCCAGCCGCGCGGCCAACACCGGCGGCACCGGCCTGGGCCTGGCCATCGTCAAGCACGTGCTGCTGCGCCACCGCGCGCGGCTGGAGATCAGCAGCACGCCGGGCAAGGGCAGCAGCTTCGTCTGCCACTTCCCGCCGGCGCAGATCGCCACGCGCTGAGCCGCCCGCCCGCCGCGCGAGGCGGGCCGCCGCGGCCGCTTGTCAGATCCGCGGGCGGCGGCCATGCTTGGCGCTCCCTCCACTACCCGCGGCCATCATGGACCCAGCGTCGAGTCACCTCGCCAGTTATTTCGCCGATATCGGCCTGCTGCTGTTCGCCCTGTTCCTGGTCCTGCTCAACGGCTTCTTCGTCGCCGCCGAGTTCGCCATGGTCAAGCTGCGCGCCACCCGCGTCGAGACCATCGCCAGCCAGCACGGCTGGCGCGGGCATATCCTGCGCACCGTGCACGGCCAGCTCGACGCCTACCTGTCGGCCTGCCAGCTGGGCATCACCCTGGCCTCGCTGGGCCTGGGCTGGGTCGGCGAGCCGGCCTTCGCCCACCTGCTCGAACCCCTGCTGGCCCGCGCCGGCGTCGACTCGCCGGCGCTGGTGCACGGCATCGCCTTCTTCTCGGCGTTCTTCATCATTTCCTACCTGCACATCGTGATCGGCGAGCTGGCGCCCAAGTCCTGGGCGATCCGCCAGCCCGAGCGCCTGTCGCTGTGGACCGCAGCGCCGCTGTACGCCTTCTACTGGACGATGTACCCGGCGATCTGGCTGCTCAACGCCAGCGCCAACGCCATCCTGCGCATCGCCGGGCAGGGCGAGCCGGGGCCTCACCACGAGCACCACTACAGCCGCGACGAACTCAAGCTGATCCTCCACTCCAGCCGCGCCCGCGATCCGAGCGACCAGGACATGCGCGTGCTGGCCTCGGCGGTGGAGCTGGGCGAGCTGGAGGTGGTCGACTGGGCCAACTCCCGCGAGGATCTGGTCTGCCTGCACGTCGACGACAGCCTGGAGGCGATCCTCGAGCGGGTGCGCCTGCACAAGTACAGCCGCTACCCGGTGCTCGACGCCGAGCAGCGCTTCGTCGGCGTGCTGCACATCAAGGACCTGCTGCTGGCCCTGCCCGGCGCCGGCGACACCGCGGCCTTCGACCTGCAAGCCCTGCTGCGGCCGCTGGAGCGAGTCTCCAAGCACCTGCCGCTGAGCCGCCTGCTCGAACAGTTCCGCCAGGGCGGCGCGCACTTCGCCCTGGTCGAGGAGGCCGACGGCAAGGTGGTCGGCTTCCTGACCATGGAGGACGTGCTGGAGGTGCTGGTCGGCGACATCCAGGACGAGCACCGCAAGACCGAGCGCGGCCTGCTCGCCTACCAGCCGGGCAAGCTGCTGGTGCGCGGCGACACGCCGCTGTTCAAGATCGAGCGCCTGCTGGCGGTCGACCTCGACGACGTCGAGGCCGATACCCTGGCCGGGCTGGTCTACGACAGCCTCAAGCGCCTGCCCGAGGAGGACGAGATCCTCCAGACCCACGGCCTGCGCATCATCGTCAAGAAGATGCGCGGCCCGAAGATCGTTATCGCCAAGGTGCTGCGCCAGAGCTGAGCGGCGGCGCCTCAGTCGCCGCCGACGGCGAAGTTGGGCAGGCTGTCCACCGGCTGGGCGAAGCGGAAGGGGATCGACTCCACCGCCATGCCGACGTTGCGCTGCACCACGAAGTGCAGGTGCGGGCCGCTGCTGCGCCCGGTGTTGCCGGAGCGGGCGATGCGCTGCCCGGCGCGCACCCGCTGCCCGGCGGCCACCTGCAGCGAGCCCTGCTGCAGGTGCAGGTAGACACCCATGGTGCCGTCGTCGTGGAGGATGCGCACGAAGTTGCCGGCCGGATTGGGCGCGGCACCGGCCTGGTCGTTGAGGGTGGCGACCACCATCCCGGCGCGCGCGGCGAGGATCGGCGTGCCCTCGGGCATGGCGATGTCCACCGCGTAGCGGCCCTTGGGGGTGAAGTGGCTGTAGGTGCCGTTGGCGCCCTGGCTCTGGCGGAACGGCCCGCCGGCCCAGGGCAGCGGGTAGCGGTGCGGCTTGGGCAACAGGCGCGGATCGCCGAGGGCATAGCGCAGCCTGGGGGTGTAGCGCGGCGGCTGGGCCGGGTCGCGCGGCGCCAGGGTCAACAGGCGGATCTGGCTGCGCGGCGGGAGGATCCAGCGCACCGGCTGCCGCGGCGCGCCGGCGAGGTTGTCGGTGTCCTCCAGGCGCAGCTCGATCTGCACCGGGGCGAACAGCTCGTTGCGCACCCGCAGGGTGTGGCCGCCGGCATGGCGCAGGGTGTCGAGGTGCACGCTGCGCTGGATCTCGGCGCTGTCGCGGGCCTGTTCGGCGGCGGCCAGCTCGCCCAGCTGCACGAGGTGCGCGCCGGGCGCCGGGCGGTCGCTGAACGCCACCACGCCGCTGGCGTCGACGTGCCGGTAGATGGTCAGGGCGCCGGCCGGAGTGGCCAGCGCCAGCAGCAGGGCGGCGCAGAGCGGGCGGACGAGCATGGCAGCACCGGGGCAGGGAGGGAAACGCCGGCAAGCCTAGCAACCCGCCCGCCGCCGGGCTGTGACCGGCGGCGCAAAGGCGCCCGCGCGGCTCAGCGCGAGCCTTCGCCCTTGACCTCGGCCTGCATGCGCTCCAGGCCGATGTGGCGCACGTCGGTGCCGCGCACCAGGTAGATAACCAGTTCGGCGATGTTGCGCGCGTGGTCGCCGATCCGCTCCAGCGAGCGCAGCGCCCAGATCACGCTGAGCACCCGGGAGATCGAGCGCGGGTCTTCCATCATGTAGGTGACCAGCTCGCGCAGCGCGGTCTTGTACTCGCGGTCGACGGTCTTGTCGTACTGCGCCACCGACAGCGCCAGCTCGGCGTCGAAGCGGGCGAAGGCGTCCAGCGACTCCTGGACCATCTTGCGCACCTGCTCGCCGATGTGGCGCACCTCGACGTAGCCGCGCGGCGCCTCGCCCTCCTCGCACAGCTGGATGGCGCGCTTGGCGATCTTGCTGGCCTCGTCGCCGATGCGTTCGAGGTCGATCACCGACTTGGAGATGCTGATGATCAGGCGCAGGTCGGAGGCCGCCGGCTGGCGGCGGGCGAGGATGCGCACGCATTCCTCGTCGATGTCGCGCTCCATCTGGTTGATCTGGTCGTCCACCTCGCGCACCTGCTGGGCCAGGCCCGAGTCGGCCTCCACCAGCGCGTTGACCGCGTCGTTGACCTGTTTCTCCACCAGCCCGCCCATCGCCAGCAGGTGGCTGCGGATGTCCTCCAGTTCGGCGTTGAACTGTGCGGAGATGTGGTGGTTGAGGCTGTCTTTGTTGATCATGGATTGACTCCGCAATAGCTGACTGTCGGGTGCGCCGCGCGCGCCCTTCCCCGGTGCGCCTGGCGCACCCCGCCCCCGCGCACTAGCCGTAGCGACCGGTGATGTAGTCCTCGGTCTGCTTCTTCGCCGGGTTGGTGAACAGGGTGTCGGTGTCGCCGTACTCGACCAGTTTGCCCATGTACATGAAGGCGGTGTAGTCGGAAACCCGCGCCGCCTGCTGCATGTTGTGGGTGACGATGACGATGGTGTACTGACCCTTCAGCTCGTTGATCAGCTCCTCGACCTTGAGGGTGGAGATCGGGTCGAGCGCCGAGCAGGGTTCGTCGAGCAACAGCACTTCCGGGCGCACCGCCACGGTGCGGGCGATCACCAGACGCTGCTGCTGGCCGCCGGAGAGGCCCAGCGCCGAGTCGTGCAGGCGGTCCTTGACCTCGTCCCACAACGCCGCGCTCTTCAGCGCCCACTCGACGGTCTCGTCGAGCACGCGCTTCTGGTTGATGCCCTGGATGCGCAGGCCGTAGACCACGTTCTCGTAGATGCTCTTGGGGAACGGGTTGGGCTTCTGGAACACCATGCCGACGCGGCGGCGCAGCTCGGCGACGTCCTCGCCCTTGCGGTAGATGTTGTGGCCGTCGAGGCGGATCTCGCCGTCGACGCGGCAGCCGTCGACCAGATCGTTCATCCGGTTGAAGGTGCGCAGCAGGGTCGACTTGCCACAGCCGCTGGGGCCGATGAAGGCGGTGACGCGGTGCTTGGGAATGCGCATGTTGACGTCGAACAGCGCCTGCTTCTCGCCGTAGTAGAGGTCCAGGCCGGCCACTTCCAGGGCCAGCGGCTCCTCGGCCAGATTGAGCACCTGGCGCTTGCGGCCGAGCGCGTCGAGGTCGATGCCGTGGGCTTGATGTTGCATGTTGTGCTCCATTGGATCCGGGGCGGCGGGACGCCAGGGGCGTCCCGGCCGGCAATCAGTGTTCCAGCGCCTTGTACTTCTCGCGCAGGTGGTTGCGGATGTACACCGCGCTGAAGTTCAGCAGCGCGATGACCAGCACCAGCAGCAGCGCGGTGGCGTACACCAGCGGCCGGGCGGCCTCGACGTTGGGGCTCTGAAAACCGACGTCGTAGATGTGGAAGCCCAGGTGCATGATCTTCTGGTCGAGGTGCAGGTAGGGGTAGTTGCCGTCCAGCGGCAGACTCGGCGCCAGCTTGACCACGCCGACCAGCATCAGCGGCGCCACCTCGCCGGCGGCGCGCGCCACGGCGAGGATCAGGCCGGTCATCATCGCCGGGCTGGCCATCGGCAGCACCACCTTCCACAGCGTCTCGGCCTTGGTTGCGCCGAGCGCCAGCGAGCCTTCGCGCAGGGCGCGCGGGATGCGCGCCAGGCCTTCCTCGGTGGCGACGATGACCACCGGCAGGGTGAGGATCGCCAGGGTCAGCGAGGCCCACATCAGGCCCGGGGTGCCGAAGGTCGGCGCCGGCGCGGACTCGGGGAAGAACAGCCGGTCCAGCGAGCCGCCCAGCACGTAGACGAAGAAGCCCAGGCCGAACACCCCGTAGACGATCGACGGTACGCCGGCCAGGTTGTTCACCGCGATGCGGATCACCCGGGTCAGCCAGCCCTGCCTGGCGTACTCGCGCAGGTAGACCGCAGCGATCACCCCGAACGGGGTAACGATGATCGCCATGATCAGGGTCATCAGCACGGTGCCGAAGATCGCCGGGAACACGCCGCCCTCGGTGTTGGCCTCGCGCGGCTCGTCGCTGACGAACTCCCACAGCTTGGCGAAGTAGAAGCCCAGCTTGTCGAACAGGCCCATGGCGTTGGGCTGGTAGGCGCGGACGATCTTGTCCATGCCGATCTCCTGCTCGCGGCCGTCGGCGGTGCGCACCCGCAGGCTGTCGCGGCCGACCTGCTGCTGCAGGCCGACCAGGCGCGCCTCCAGCACCCGATAGTCGGCGTCCAGCTGGGCGCGCTCGGCGTCCAGGTCGGCCTGCGCGGTGGCGGTCAGGCGGCCTTCCAGCTCCAGCTTGCGGGTCTTCAGGCGCAGGCGTTCCAGGCCGTGGTTGATCCGGCCGATCTCGCCCTTCTCCAGGCGCATCACCTCGGCGTGCAGGGCGTTGCCGCGCTCGATGCGCTGCTGCAGGGCGTCGATGGCCGCCGCGCCGCTGGCCACCACCTGGCCGTTCTCGCTGACGCTGAGCAGGTAGCCGTAGAAGTTGCCCCACTCGCGGCGCTCCAGCACCAGCAGGTCCTCGGGGGTGCGCGGCTCATGCAGCCACTCGGCGATCACCCAGCTGAAGTCGGCGCCGAACACCTCGCGGTTGCCGACCTTGAGCAGCTCGCGGGTCATGAACTCGCCGCCGGCGGCATCCACCGGCAGGCCGCTGGCGGCCAGCCGGGCGCGCGGTACCTCTTCGCTCTCCACCGCCTCGCCGGCCATCAGCCGCGCCGGCTGGCCGGGGATGCGGTACTCGGCCTCGATCACGTCGGCCGGCCAGAAGTGGCCGAGGCCGCGGCTGGCGATCACCGCCAGCAGGCCCAGGGTCATGATCACGGCGATGGCCACCGCGCCGGCGTTCAGCCAGACCCAGGGCGAGCCGCTCTTGAACCAGGATTTCAGGGTTTGCTGTTTCACGGACGTCTACCTTTGCCGGTCTCAGAGCGAGGCATATTTCTTGCGCAGGCGGGTGCGGATCACCTCGGCCGCGGTGTTCATCACGAAGGTGAACATCAGCAGCACCAGCGCGGCGAGGAACAGCACGCGATAGTGGGTGCCGCCGACTTCGGACTCGGGCATCTCCACCGCCACGTTGGCGGCCAGGGTGCGCAGGCCCTCGAAGATGTTGGCCTCCATGATCGGCGTGTTGCCGGTGGCCATCAGCACGATCATCGTCTCGCCCACCGCGCGACCCAGGCCGATCATCAGCGCCGAGAAGATCCCCGGACTGGCGGTGAGGATCACCACCCGGGTGAGGGTCTGCCAGGGCGTGGCGCCGAGCGCCAGGGAGCCGTAGGTGAGGCTCTTGGGCACGCTGAACACCGCGTCCTCGGCGATCGAGTAGATGTTGGGGATCACCGCGAAGCCCATCGCCAGGCCGACCACCAGGGCGTTGCGCTGGTCGAAGGGAATGCCCAGGTCGTTGCTCAGCCACAGGCGCATGTCGCCGCCGAAGAACCAGTTCTCCAGGTGGCCGCTGATGCTCAGCGAGAAGGCGCCGAGGGCGAGGATCACCGGGATCAGCAGCGCCGCTTCCCAGCCGTCCGGCACACGCAGGCGGATGCTCTCCGGCAGGCGGCTCCAGCCCCAGGCGGCCAGCACGATGCCCACCGGGGTGAGCAGCAGTAGGCTGAAGATGCCCGGCAGGTGGCCCTCGACGTAGGGGGCGAGGAACAGGCCGGCGAAGAAGCCGAGGATCACCGTGGGCAGCGCCTCCATCAGCTCGATCACCGGCTTGACCTTGCGGCGCAGGGTCGGGGCCATGAAGTAGGCGGTGTAGATCGCCGCGCAGATCGCCAGCGGGGCGGCCAGCAGCATGGCGTAGAAGGCCGCCTTGAGGGTGCCGAAGGCCAGCGGCGCGAGGCTCAGCTTGGGCTCGAAGTCGGTGTTGGCCGAGGTCGACTGCCAGACGTACTTGGGCTCGTCGTAGCTTTCGTACCAGACCTTGCTCCACAGCGCGCTCCACGACACTTCCGGGTGCGGGTTGTCGAGCACGAAGCGCTGCAGGCGGCCCTCGCTCTCCACCAGCACGCGGCTGGCGCGCGGCGACAGCGCGGCCAGGGCGGCGCCCTCGGCGACCGGCTCGCTGAGCAGGGTGCGGTGCGCGGTGCTGTGGAACACCCCGAGGGTGCCCGCGGCGTCCAGGGCGACGAAGCCCTTGCGGCGCTCCTCGGGCAGGATCTGGGTGACCGGGCTGTCGCCCAGCTGGAACTCGCGGATGCGGGTCAGCTCGGCCTTGCCGTCGGCGTCGCGGACCATGAACCACTGGGCGATGCCGCCGGTCGAGTTGCCGATCATCAGCGAGATGCCGCCGAGCAGCGGGCTGACCGCGGTGACCCGCGTTTCGGCGTCGCCGGCCAGCTTGTAGCGGCCGTTGAGCGCCTGCTTGCGCAGGTCGAAGACGTCGGCGGTGGCGCGGCCGTTGATCACGTACAGCCACAGGTGGCGCGGGTCGATGACCAGTGCCTGCACCGGCTCGCCGATCTGCGGCAGGGCAAGGCGCTGCTCGTCGAGGGTCACCTCGCCGGTGAACAGGTTTTCCTCGCGGCTCAGGCTGCGCACGTGCAGCTCGCTGCCGGTGGCGGCGGCCAGCATCAGGGTCGAGCCGTTGACGTTGAGGGCGACGTGGTCGAGGGCGCGGCCCTGGGCGTCGAGGGTCAGCGGCTCGCGGCCGAACGGGTAATCGAGCTGCGGGACGATGGTCTTGACGTTGTCCGGGTAGCTGACCTTGTAGTTGTGCTGCAGCACCAGCGCCTGACCGTTGGACAGGCCGAGGATCAGCGTGCGGCTGCCCGGCTGGTCCTCGCCGAGGGAGGCGATGCGCGCGCCCTCCGGCAGCGGCACGGCCAGCCGGCTGAGCGCCTCGCCGCTCTTGAGATCGAAGAACTGCACCTGGCCGGCACGGTCCAGACGCATCGCCACCTGGTTCTGTTCCTCGACGGCGAGCAGCAGCGGCTCGGCCTGGCCGGCCAGCCAGGCCGGCTGCTGCGCCGGACGGGCGGTCAGCTCGGCGCCGCCGAAGATCGGCAGCACCACGTAGGCCAGGTAGAAGAAGATCAGGGTGATGGCGCCGAGCACCGCCAGGCCGCCGACCGACACGTACCAGTGGGCCAGACGATCCTTGAGGGCGCGCAGGCGGCGCTTGCGCTGCAGGGCCGGGGTGTTGAAGTCCAGCGCCTGCGGGGAAGTGGAAGAAGTCATGATGTGCTTAGCCAAGTCGTTCATGCGCTCACCCTAGCGGGGTCGTATGACATAAAAATGACAGCGCCGGGACGCGGCGAGGCCCGCCTCTCGCACGGGAGAAGCGGGCCTCGTCGGAATGGGGCCTGGCGGCCCCACGGCATCCCTGCCCCTGCCGGTCTCGGGCTTACAGGCCCAGTTCCTTCAGGGTCTTCTCCGCCACCTTGCTCGGCAGCGGGATGTAGCCGTCCTTGACCACGACTTCCTGACCTTCCTTGGACAGCACCAGCTTGACGAACTCGGCTTCCAGCGGGTTCAGCGGCTTGTTCGGCGCCTTGTTGACGTAGACGTAGAAGTAGCGCGCCAGCGGGAACTTGCCGGCCAGGGCGTTGGCTTCGCTGGCCTCGAAGGCTTCGCCGCCCTTCTTCGACAGCGGCACGGCGCGCACGCTGGAGGTCTTGTAGCCGATGCCGGAGTAGCCGATGGCGTTGAGGGTGCTGGACACCGACTGCACCACCGAGGCCGAGCCCGGCTGCTCGTTGACGTTGGCCTTGAAGTCACCCTTGCACAGGGCTTCTTCCTTGAAGTAGCCGTAGGTGCCGGACACCGAGTTGCGGCCGAACAGCTGCACCGGCTTGGTCGCCCACTCGCCGGTCAGGCCCAGGTCGCCCCAGGTCTTGATGTCCTTCTCGCCGCCGCACAGGCGGGTGTTGGAGAAGATCGCGTCGACCTGGGCGATGTCCAGCGACTTGATCGGGTTGTCCTTGTGCACGAACACCGCCAGGGCGTCGATCGCCACCGGCACCGCGGTCGGCTTGTAGCCGTGCTTCTCCTCGAAGGCCTGCAGCTCGCTGTCCTTCATCGGACGGCTCATCGGGCCGAGGTTGGCGGTGCCTTCGGTCAGCGCCGGCGGCGCGGTGGAGGAGCCGGCGGCCTGGATCTGGATGTTGACGTTCGGGTAGGCCTTCTTGTAGGCCTCGGCCCACAGGGTCATCAGGTTGGCCAGGGAGTCGGAACCGACGCTGGACAGGTTGCCGGACACGCCGGTGGTCTTGGCGTAGCTCGGCAGGGCCGGATCGACCGCGGCGACCGCACTGGCAGTGGCGACGCCAGCGGCGACGAAGGTCATGGCCGCCATCAAACGCTTGAGTTTCATGCCTTGCTCCTAACGGATAGGGATAGTTCGGATCGGGGCCAGTATCGGCAGGCCGCATGAACACTCTATGAAGCGTTTGTGACAGTTGCATGACGCCCGCTGCGACCGCCGGTCCTCGTCCGCCGGTCATGGTGCCCCGGTATACTGCGCGGCATTCGATAACAACAAGGCAGCGAACCGGCGATGAACGACTACGAACAGGAAGATCCGATCCCCCAGGGCGACCTGGCCCTGCAGATCACCGCACTGCCGCGCGAGACCAACGGTTTCGGCGACATCTACGGCGGCTGGCTGGTGGCGCAGATGGACCTGGCCGGCACGGCGATGGCCAGCCGCATCGCCGGCGGCCGGGTGGCCACCGTGGCCATCGACCGCATGGCCTTCCTGGTGCCGGTGGCGGTGGGCGCGCAGCTGTCCTTCTATACCCGCACGGTGGAAGTCGGCCGCAGCTCGGTGCGCCTGCTGGTCGAGGTGTGGAGCGACGACCCGCTGTCGGGCGAGTGGAGCAAGGTCACCGAGGCGCTGTTCGTGTTCGTCGCCATCGACGCCGGCGGGCGGACCCGGGCGCTGCCGCCGCGGCGCTGAGCGGTGCGGTGCGGTGCGGTGCGGTGCGAATTAAGTCTGGCTTCAGCCGCGCTCGCTAGCCTGTATCCATCGCTTCCCGATACAGGTAGACCCCCGATGAAACACCGCACCCTCCTCGCCCTGCTGCTCGCCTCGCTGTCCTCCACCGCCGCCCTCGCCGCCGGCTACAACGGCCCCGGCGCGCAGCAGAGCAACACCGTCGCCGCCGCCCTGGAGGCCGCCGACGAGACGCCGGTGGTGCTGGAAGGCCGCCTGCTGCGGCAGATCCGCGGCGAGCACTACGAGTTCGCCGACGCCAGCGGCAGCATCGAGGTGGAGATCGACCACGAAGACCTGCCGGCGCAGACCATCGACCAGAACAGCCGCGTGCGCCTGTTCGGCGAGGTCGACCGCGAGCTGCTCAAGCGCAGCATCGACGTCGAACGGGTCGAACTGCTGCCCTGAGGCATCGCCCGACAACGACAACGCCAGCCCTCGGGCTGGCGTTGTCGTTGTCGGTGCGCAATGCGCCCGCGTCAGGTGCGAATGTTGTAGATCAGCTTCTCGTTGTCCTCGGCGTAGTCGCGCAGGCGCTTGAGATAGGCCTTCTGCTGCGCCCACACCTTGGCCGCGGCCGGGTCGGCGGCGGCGCTGGCCTCGACCACCTCGGCGGCCACCTCGCGCAGGCGCGCGAGCACCGCGTCGGGCAGGCGGCGCACCTCCACGCCCTCGGCCTTGAGCTTCTCCATCGCCTCCATGTTGCGCGCGTTGTAGTCGTCGAGCACGTCGCCGTTGACGTCGCGCGCCGCAGCGCGAACGATCGCCTTGAGGTCGGCCGGCAGCTTGTCCCAGGCGGCCTGGTTGACGGTCAGCTCGAAGGTCACGTTGGGCTCCTGCCAGCCCGGGGTGTAGTAGTACTTGGCCGCCTTGTGCAGGCCCAGGGCCAGGTCGTTGTACGGGCCGATCCACTCGGTGGCGTCGATGGCGCCGGTCTGCAGCGCGGTGAATATCTCGCCGGCCGGCAGGTTGACCACGGTGCCGCCCATCTTGGTCAGCACCTCGCCGCCCAGGCCCGGGGTGCGCATCTTCAGGCCCTTGAAGTCGTCGACCGAGTTGATCTCCTTGTTGAACCAGCCGGCGGTCTGCACGCCGGTGGCACCGCAGGCGAAGGGCACCACGCCGAACGGCTTGTAGACTTCCTCCCACAGCGCCATGCCGCCGCCGTAGTGCAGCCAGGCGTTCATTTCCTGGGCGTTGGGGCCGAACGGCAGGGCGCAGAAGAACTGCGCCGCCGGCACCTTGCCCTTCCAGTAGTAGGGCGCGCCGTGGCCCATCTCGGCGGTGCCGCGCGACACCGCATCGAACACTTCCAGCGCCGGCACCAGTTCGCCGGCGGCGTAGATCTTCACCTGCAGGCGGCCGTTGCTCATCTCGTTGACCAGCCGGGCGAAGCGCTCGGCGCCGACGCCGACACCGGGGAAGTTCTTCGGCCAGGAGGTGACCATTTTCCAGGTAAAGGTTTCGGCGGGTGCGCCGCCCTGAGTTTCCGTGCTTTCGTTCTGCTTCTGGCAACCGGCCAGCGCGGTGGCGGCCAGGCCGACACCGGCGGCGGCGAGAATGTCGCGACGTTTCATGCAGGACTCCTTGTTGTTGTAGACCCCCGCCACCGCGATGACGGCAGGGGATGACGATGGGTTATCACGGACCATGCCCCGCGCTCAAGCATAGTTGCAGCAACTAAACTCGGAATGTCGTCACCGTTCAGAAGAGGATTGCCGCCGCTCCCGCGCATTGCGAGAATCCTCGGCCATACCAATTTACAACCAGAAGGATCTGCACCATGCCGGATTCGCCCCCTGCCCTGCTTGCCCTCGCCCGCCTGCTGCATGGCCTCAACGACCGCCTCGGTCGCGGCTGCGCCTGGCTGACCCTGTTCCTGGTCCTCGGCACCGCCGTGGTGGTGGTGCTGCGCTACGGCTTCGGCATCGGCGCCATCGCCGTGCAGGAAGCGGTGATGTACGCCCACGCCCTGGTGTTCATGGGCGCCGCCGCCTGGACGCTGCAACGCGGCGGCCACGTGCGGGTGGACATCTTCTACCAGAAGATGTCGCCGCGCCGGCAGGCGCTGGTCGACCTGTTCGGCCACCTGTTCCTGCTGCTGCCGGTGTGCCTGTTCCTGGCCTGGAACAGCTGGGACTACGTCACCGCCTCCTGGGCCACCGGCGAGGTGTCCAACGAGGCCGGCGGCCTGCCCTTCGTCTACCTGCAGAAGAGCATCATCCTGCTCATGCTGGCCAGCCTGATCCTGCAGGCGCTGGCCGACATCATCGTCTTCGGCTATCGCCTCGCCGGTCGCCTGCCATTCCCGGAGGTGCACCATGGCTGAGTTGATGGCGATCCTGCTGTTCGTCAGCATCTGCGTATTCCTGATGTCCGGCTACCCGGTGGCCATCACCCTGGGCGGCGTGTCGCTGCTGTTCGCCAGCCTCGGCATGCTCACCGGCACCTTCGACGGCAGCTACCTGCACGCCCTGCCCAACCGCCTGTTCGGCATCATGAACAACCAGACCATGCTGGCGGTGCCGCTGTTCGTGTTCATGGGCGTGATGCTGGAGAAGTCGCGGGTCGCCGAGGACCTGCTGGAGTCCATGTCGCGGCTGTTCGGCACCCTGCGCGGCGGCCTGGCGATTTCCGTCTGCGTGGTCGGCGCGCTGCTCGCCGCCTCGACCGGCATCGTCGGCGCCACCGTGGTGACCATGGGCCTGCTGGCGCTGCCGACCATGCTGCGCCGCGGCTACGACCCGGCCATCGCCACCGGCACCCTGGCCGCCACCGGCACCCTCGGGCAGATCATCCCGCCGTCGATCATCCTGGTGCTGCTCGGCGACGTGATGTCCAGCGCCTACCAGCAGGCGCAGCTGAAGATGGGCGTGTTCTCGCCGAAGACCGTCTCGGTGGGCGACCTGTTCATCGGCGCGCTGATTCCCGGCCTGGTGCTGGTCGGCCTGTACATCCTCTACCTGATCGGCGTGGCCATCCTGCAGCCGAAGAAGCTGCCGGCGCTGCCCCAGGAAGAACTCGGTCCCATCGAGTGGGGCAAGCTGTTCGCCGCTCTGGTCCCGCCGCTGGTGCTGATCGCCTGCGTGCTCGGCTCGATCCTCGCCGGCTACGCCACGCCCACCGAGGCGGCGGCGCTCGGCGCGGTGGGCGCCATGCTGCTGGCGCTGGCCAAGGGCAAGCTCAACCTCGGCCAGCTGCGCGAGGTGGCGCGCGGCACCACCGAGATCAGCGCCATGGTGTTCCTGATCCTGATCGGCGCCTCGCTGTTCTCCCTGGTGTTCCGCGGCTTCGGCGGCGAGGTGCTGATCGAGGACGTGTTCCAGCAGCTGCCCGGCGGCGTGCTCGGCGCCTTCTTCGTGGTCATGCTGGTGATCTTCCTGCTGGGCTTCATCCTCGACTTCATCGAGATCATCTTCGTGGTGGTGCCGATCGTCGGCCCGGTACTGCTGGCCATGGGCCTCGACCCGGTGTGGCTGGGGGTGATGATCGCCCTCAACCTGCAGACCTCGTTCCTCACCCCGCCGTTCGGCTTCTCGCTGTTCTACCTGCGCGGGGTGACGCCGCGCTCGGTGCCGACCAGCGTGATGTACAAGGGCGTGGTGCCGTTCATCGTCATCCAGATCGCCATGCTGGTGATCGCCTACCTGTGGCCGGGGCTGATCACCTGGCTGCCGGAGGCGGTGTACGGCCAGTGAGCGCCGCACACTGACACCGGAAGGGCCGGCTCCCCCAGGGGGCCGGCCCTTTTCGCTGGCGCCTTGTCAGCGCCGTTGCGGCGCCGGCTGCTGCTGGGTGATGCAGTGGATGTTGCCGCCGCCGAGGAGGATCTCGCGGCCCGGCACCATCGCCACCTCGCGCTCGGGGAACAGCCGGCGCAGCAGCGCCTCGGCCTCGGCATCGCGGGGGTCGGCGAAGCTCGGCGCGACGATGCCGCCGTTGACGATCAGGAAGTTGACGTAGGAGCCGGCCAGGCGGATCGACGGATCGCGCGGCTGGCTGCCGGCCACCCAGTCGACCCCGGCGCACTCCTCGGCGCTGGCGTACAGCGGGCCGGGGATCGGCATGCGGTGCACGGTCAGCGCCCGCCCGCGGGCGTCGCGGCTGCGCTCCAGCACCGCCAGCGCGGCGCGGCAGCGCGACCAGTTGGGGTCGCGCTCGTCGTCGGTCCAGGCCAGCAGCACCTCGCCGGGGCGCACGAAGCAGCAGAAGTTATCCACATGGCCGTCGGTCTCGTCGTTGTACAGGCCGTGGGGCAGCCAGATCACGGTGTCCACCGCCAGATGCTCGGCCAGCATCGCCTCGATGGCGGCGCGGTCCAGGTCGGGATTGCGGTTGCGGTTGAGCAGGCACTCCTCGGTGGTGATCAGGGTGCCCTCGCCGTCGACGTGGATCGCCCCGCCTTCCAGCACGAAGCCCTCGGTGCGGTAGCGCGCGCAGCCCTCGACGGCGAGAATCTTGCGCGCCAGCTGGTCGTCGCGCTGCCACGGCCAGTACAGGCCGCCAGCGAAGCCGCCCCAGGCGTTGAAGGTCCAGTCGACGCCGCGCACCGCGCCGCGCGCGTCGACCACGAAGGTCGGCCCGGTGTCGCGCACCCAGGCATCGTCGCTGCTCAGCTCCAGCACGCGGATCGCCGGGTGGTCGAGGCGCGCGCAGGCGTTCTCGTACTGCGCCGCGCTGACCCCGACCGTGACCGGCTCGAAGCGGGCGATGGCGTGGGCGACGGCGACGAAGGCGGCCTGCGCCGGCTTGGCGCCGAGGCGCCAGTTGTCCGGGCGCTCCGGCCAGAGCATCCAGGTGCGCGCGTGCGGCTCCCATTCGGCGGGCATGCGGAAGCCGTCGGCGCGCGGGGTGGTGTCGAGGGTGGTCATGCGGGGTACCTGTCGGGCTGGAGCGCTCCCGCGCGGGCGCGCGGGGGCACGGTGGGAAACGCTGCGCGTCCCTGCGCAGGGGCGGTCTAGACGGAGCGCTGCTCGCCGTCCAGGGTGGCCAGCGCGCCGTAGAGGTTCGGCCGGCGATCGCGGAACACCCCCCAGGCGCTGCGGGTGTGCTCCAGCTGGTCGAGGTCGAAGCGGTGCAGCAGCACGCCCTCCTCGCGCTCGTCCAGTTCGGCGACCTTGGCGCCGAAGGCGTCGGCGATGAACGAGGAGCCGTAGAAGGTGATGGCGTAGCCGTCCTGCTCCTCGCGGCCGACCCGGTTGCTGGCCACCAGCGGCATCAGGTTGGCGCCGGCATGGCCCTGCTGCACGCGCTGCCAGTGGTCGCGGGAGTTGATGTGCGGGTCGTGCGGCTCGCTGCCGATGGCCGTCGGATAGAAGAGGATCTCCGCGCCCTGCAGGGCCATGGCCCGCGCGCACTCGGGGAACCACTGGTCCCAGCAGATGCCCACGCCGATCTTCGCGTAGCGGGTGTTCCACACCTTGAAGCCGCTGTCGCCGGGGTTGAAGTAGTACTTCTCGTGGTAGCCGGGGCCGTCGGGGATGTGGCTCTTGCGGTAGACGCCGAGCAGGCTGCCGTCGGCGTCGATGATCGCCACGCTGTTGAAGCGCGCGCGGCCGGCGCGTTCGAAGAAGCTCACCGGCAACACCACCGCCAGCTCGCGGGCCAGCGCCTGGCAGCGGGCGATGGCCGGGTTGTCGGCCAGGGCGGTGGCTAGCTGCAGGTAGTCGGGGTTGGGCTTCTGGCAGAAGTACGGCGTCTCGAACAGTTCCTGGATCAGGACGATCTGCGCGCCGCCGGCGGCGGCCTGGCGCACCAGCTGCTCGGCGCGGGCGAGGTTGGCGGCGCGATCCCAGGAACAGGCCATCTGGGTAGCGGCGACGGTGACGATGCGGGACATGGGCGACCTCGTGCGACGCGGGAAAGGTTCTCCAAGCTGGCAGAGGATGGCGGCGGGGTCAAATGGCCGGCGCGCACGTCCGGGGCGGGCGACCTGCCGGCGGCCGCAGGGCCGGCGCCCCGGGCCGCCGCCGGTTCAGACCGTGTGCAGGTACCAGTTGTACTCCAGGTCGGAGATCGAGTGCTCGAACTCCTCCAGCTCGTGCTCCTTGCAGGCGACGAACAGGTCGACGTACTCGGGGCTGATGTAGCGGGCGAGGATCTCGCTGTCGTCGAGGGTGCGCAGCGCGTCGCGCAGGTTGTTGGGCAGGCTCTGTTCGAGCTGCTCGTAGGAGTTGCCCTCGATCGGCGCGCCCGGCTCGATGCGCCGGGTCAGGCCGTGATGCACGCCGGCCAGCAGCGCGGCCATCAGCAGGTAGGGGTTGGCGTCGGCGCCGGCCACCCGCTGCTCGATGCGCAGCGCGTCGGGATGGCCAGTGGGCACGCGCAGCGCCACGGTGCGGTTGTCCAGGCCCCAGGACGGTGCGTTGGGCACGTAGAACTGCGAGCCGAAGCGCCGGTAGGAGTTGACGTTGGGGCAGAGGAAGGCCATCGACGCCGGCAGGATTTCCAGCACCCCGCCGATGGCGTGACGCAGGGCGTCGCTGGCCAGCGGGTCCTCGGCGGCGAAGATGTTGTTGCCGTCGCGGTCGAGCAGCGAGATGTGCACGTGCAGCCCGTTGCCGGCCTGGCCCGGGTAGGGCTTGGCCATGAAGGTGGTGTCCATCTCGTGGTCGTAGGCGGTGTTCTTGATCAGCCGCTTGAGCAGCACCGCGTAGTCGCAGGCCTTGAGCGGGTCGGCGACGTGGTTGAGGTTGACCTCGAACTGCGCCGGGGCGCTTTCCTTGACGATGGCGTCGGCCGGGATGCCCTGGATGTGGGCGCCGTCGAGGATGTCGCGCAGGCAGTCGGCGTATTCGTCGAGATCGTCGATGGAGTAGACCTGCACCGCCTGCGGGCGCTTGCCGGAGATCGGCGAGCGCGGCGGCTGCGGGCGGCCGTTCACGTTCTCCTGGTCGATCAGGTAGAACTCCAGCTCGAAGGCGGCGCACACGGTCAGGCCCATGTCGGTGAAGCGTTGCACCACCCGGCGCAGCACCTCGCGCGGATCGGCGAAGAACGGCCCGGCGCCCTCCATCTCGTGCATGGTCATCAGCAGTTGCGCGGTGGGCCGGCGCTGCCACGGCTCCAGGCAGAGGGTGCCGGGGATCGGGTAGCAGACCCGGTCGGCATCGCCGATGTCCAGGCCGAGGCCGGAGCTTTCCACCGTGGTGCCCTGGATATCCAGGGCGAACAGCGAGGCCGGTAGGTTGATGCCCTTGTCGTAGACCTTGAGCAGGTTGCTGCGGTCGATGCGCTTGCCGCGCACCACACCGTTCATGTCCGCGATGAGCAGGTCCACGAACTGGACCTCGGGGTGCTCGCTGAGGAACCGGTTCGCTTCATCAAGCCGAACGACATTTGGAGGGGCCGACATGATGTCACACCTTTCTTGTTAAAAATTTCAACCACATATGCTCGGTTTTGAGTCAATCCCAAAGGCCAGGGGTTGTCAATAGGCCCAAATGTTGCACGCTGTTTGCCCCGGCAGCCCGCCATACGCCGCTTGTGCGGCGCAGAAAATCCACCGCGCGAGCGCGCGCCAGGCCCCGAATTCCGGCGCGGCGGGGCGCGGTTGTCGAATAAATCGAACAAGGCTACTCTCGGGGCAGAGCGGCCACCGGCATCGTCAAGCGAGGTTCCATGTCCTCCCAACCCCTGATCGGCGTCACCGCCTGCACCCGGCAGATCGGCCTGCATCCCTTCCACATCGCCGGCGACAAGTACCTGCGCGCCGTGGCCGTCGGCGCCGGCGGCCTGCCGCTGGTGATCCCGGCGCTGGCCGAGCTGATCGACACCCCCAGCCTGCTCGCCGGCCTCGACGGCCTGCTGCTCACCGGCTCGCCGTCCAACGTCGAACCGCACCACTACCAGGGCCCGGACAGCGCGCCGGGCACCCATCACGACCCGGCGCGCGACCGCCTGACCCTCAACCTGATCCGCGCCGCGGTGGACGCAGGGGTGCCGCTGCTGGGCATCTGCCGCGGCTTCCAGGAAATGAACGTGGCGTTCGGCGGCAGCCTGTACCAGAAGGTCCACGAGGCCGGGCCGTTCATGGACCACCGCGAGGACCCGGACAGCCCCCTGGAGGTGCAGTACGGCCTGCGCCACCCCGTCATGGTGCAGCCGGGCGGACTGTTCGAGCGCCTCGGCCTGCCGGCGAGCTTCGCGGTCAACTCGGTGCACGGCCAGGGCGTCGAGCGCCTGGCGCCGGGCCTGCGCGTCGAGGCCCTGGCCCCGGACGGACTGGTCGAGGCCTTCTCGGTGGCGGACGCGGCCGGTTTCGCCGTCGGCGTGCAGTTCCACCCGGAATGGCGGGTGCGCGAGCATCCCGCCTACCTGACGCTGTTCCAGGCCTTCGGCGACGCCTGCCGGCAGCGCGCCGCGCAACGCCGGGCCATGCTGTAAGGGAATGCCAGACATCGTGAGGACGCCATGGCCAGCAAGCTCGACTCACTCAGCCAGTGGCTGAAGGACCGCAAGATCATCGAGGTGGAGTGCCTGGTCCCGGACATGACCGGCATCGCCCGCGGCAAGATCAGCCCGACCAGCAAGTTCCTCGCCGAGCGCGGCATGCGCCTGCCCGAGAGCGTGCTGCTGCAGAGCGTCACCGGCGACTACGTCGAGGACGAGCTGTACTACGAGCTGCTCGACCCGGCGGACATCGACATGTTCTGCCGTCCCGACCCCAACGCGGTGTTCGTCGCACCCTGGGCGCTGGAGTCCACCGCCCAGGTGATCCACGACACCTACGACAAGTTCGGCAACCCCATCGACCTGTCGCCGCGCAACGTGCTCAAGCGCGTGCTGGCGCTCTACGCCGAGCAGGGCTGGCGGCCGATCGTCGCCCCGGAGATGGAGTTCTACCTGACCCAGCGCTGCGACGATCCCGACTACCCGCTGCAGCCGCCGGTGGGCCGCTCCGGGCGCCAGGAAACCGGCCGCCAGTCGTTCTCCATCGACGCCGCCAACGAGTTCGACCCGCTGTTCGAGGACATGTACGCCTGGTGCGAGGCCCAGGGCCTGGATCTGGACACCCTGATCCACGAGGAAGGCACCGCGCAGATGGAGATCAACTTCCGCCACGGCGACGCCCTGCACCTGGCCGACCAGATCTTCGTGTTCAAGCGCACCCTGCGCGAGGCGGCGCTCAAGCACAACGTCACCGTGACCTTCATGGCCAAGCCGATGACCGGCGAGCCGGGCAGCGCCATGCACCTGCACCAGAACGTGGTCGACGCGCACAGCGGGCACAACGTGTTCGCCAGCGAGGACGGCAGCATGAGCGAGCTGTTCCTCAACCACATCGCCGGCCTGCAGCGCTACATCCCCGAGGCGCTGCCGCTGTTCGCCCCCAACGTCAACTCGTTCCGCCGCTTCCTGCCCGACACCTCGGCGCCGGTCAACGTCGAGTGGGGCGAGGACAACCGCACCGTCGGCCTGCGCGTGCCCGACTCCAGCGCCCAGGGCCGGCGCGTCGAGAACCGCCTGCCCGGCGCCGACGCCAACCCCTACCTGGCCATCGCCGCCAGCCTGCTGTGCGGCTTCATCGGCATGCAGGAAGGCCTGCACCCCAGCCCGCCGGTCAAGGGCCGCGCCTACGAACGGCGCAACCTGCGCCTGCCGCTCAACCTGGAGGCGGCGCTGGAGGCGATGGAGCAGTCCAAGACCCTGGAGCGCTACCTGGGCCGGCGCTTCTGCCGCGGCTACGTGGCGGTCAAGCGCGCCGAGAACGAGAACTTCAAGCGGGTGATCAGCTCCTGGGAGCGCGAATTCCTGCTGCTGTCGGTGTGAACCCCGTCGATCCCCTGCAACCGGGAGGCCTTTCCATGACCCAGCCCCGCACCACCGCCGACTGGCAGGCGCTCGGCCGCCAGCACCTGCTGGCGCCGTTCAGCGACTACAAGCAGCTCGGCGCCAAGGGCGCGCGGATCATCCAGCGCGCCGACGGCGTCTACCTGTGGGACAGCGAGGGGCGCAAGATCCTCGACGCCATGGCCGGGCTGTGGTGCGTCAACGTCGGCTACGGCCGCCGCGAGCTGGCCGACGCCACGCACCGGCAGATGCTCGAACTGCCCTACTACAACCTGTTCTTCCAGACCGCCCACCCGCCGGCCATCGAGCTGGCCGCGGCGATCGCCGAGATCGCCCCGGCGGGCATGCGGCACGTGTTCTTCGCCGGCTCGGGCTCGGAGGCCAACGACACCGTGCTGCGCCTGGTGCGCCACTACTGGGCGATCAAGGACCAGCCCCAGAAGAAGGTGATCATCGGCCGGATCAACGGCTACCACGGCTCCACCGTGGCCGGCGCCAGCCTCGGCGGGATGAAGGCGATGCACGGCCAGGGCGACCTACCGATCCCCGGCATCGAGCACATCGCCCAGCCCTACTGGTACGGCGAGGGCGGCGCCATGGACCCGCAGGCCTTCGGCGAATGGGCCGCCGAGGAGCTGGAGAAGAAGATCCTCGAAGTCGGCGAGGAGCGGGTCGCGGCCTTCATCGCCGAGCCGATCCAGGGCGCCGGCGGGGTGATCATCCCGCCGCAGAGCTACTGGCCGCGGGTGCGCAAGATTCTCGCCAGGTACGACATCCTGTTCGTCGCCGACGAGGTGATCTGCGGCTTCGGCCGCACCGGCGAGTGGTTCGGCAGCCAGTACTACGGCCTCGAACCGGACCTGATGCCGATCGCCAAGGGGCTGACCAGCGGCTATCTGCCGATGGGCGGGGTGATCGTCCGCGATCATGTCGCGCAGACCCTCGCCGAGGGCGGCGAGTTCTACCACGGCTACACCTACTCCGGGCATCCGGTGGCCGCCGCGGTGGCGCTGGAGAACATCCGCATCCTGCGCGAGGAGAAGATCGTCGAGCGGGTCAAGGCCGAGACGGCACCCTATTTGCAGAAACGCTGGCAGGAGCTGGCCGACCACCCGCTGGTGGGCGAGGCGCGCGGCCTGGGCATGCTCGGCGCCCTGGAGCTGGTGCAGGACAAGAAGAGCCGCACGCGCTTTCCCGGCGGCATCGGCATGCGCTGTCGCGAGCACTGCTTCGCCAACGGCCTGATCATGCGCGCGGTGGGCGACACCATGATCGTCTCGCCGCCGCTGGTGATCGACCGCGAGGAGATCGACGCGCTGATCGGCCTGGTGCGCACCTGCCTGGATGCCACCGCGCGCGAGCTTGCGGGTTGAGTGCGGCGCCACACCTTGCCAGACTTCGCCGGGTGCGTTGGCCAGGATCACCGGAGGGTG
Organism: Pseudomonas guangdongensis; assembly: GCF_900105885.1. NCBI lineage: Bacteria > Pseudomonadati > Pseudomonadota > Gammaproteobacteria > Pseudomonadales > Pseudomonadaceae > Geopseudomonas > Geopseudomonas guangdongensis. The sequence continues at coordinate 1,014,465 of NZ_LT629780.1, forward strand.
CGGATGGCGACGGCGCTCCACAGCAAACACTCAGGAACGACAGGAAGCACAACCCGATGAAAGCATTCGCCAAGACTCTCCTCGCCGCGGCCCTGGCCAGCGGCATCGCCGCGACCGCCCAGGCCGAGGACAAGGTCGTCCACATCTACAACTGGTCCGACTACATCGCCCCGGACACCCTGGAAAACTTCGAGAAGGCCAGCGGCATCAAGCCGGTCTACGACGTGTTCGACAGCAACGAGGTGCTGGAAGCCAAGCTGCTCTCCGGCGGTTCGGGCTACGACGTGGTGGTGCCGTCCAACCAGTTCCTCGCCAAGCAGATCAAGGCCGGGGTGTTCCAGAAGCTCGACAAGTCCAAGCTGCCGAACTGGAAGAACCTCAACCCCGACCTGCTGCAGGCGCTGGAAAACGCCGATCCGGGCAACCAGTACGCCTTCCCCTACATGTGGGGCACCACCGGCATCGGCTACAACCCGGAGAAGGTCAAGGCCGCCCTCGGCGTCGACAAGATCGACTCCTGGGACGTGGTGTTCAAGCCGGAGAACCTGGAGAAGCTCAAGGCCTGCGGCGTGGCGATGCTCGACGCGCCCCAGGAGATCTACGCCGCCGCGCTGCACTACCAGGGCCTGAACCCCAACCCGCAGAACCCCGCCGAGGTGGCCAAGGCCGAGCAGCTGCTGCTCGCCGCGCGCCCCTACATCACCTACTTCCACTCCTCCAAGTACATCTCCGACCTGGCCAACGGCAACATCTGCGTGGCGGTCGGCTGGTCGGGCGACATCTTCCAGGCCCAGGCCCGCGCCGAGGAGGCCAAGGGCGGCGTCAAGGTCGACTACGTGATTCCCAAGGAAGGCGCCGCGGCGTTCTTCGACATGATGGCGATCCCGGCCGACGCCAAAAACGTCGACGCCGCCCACAGCTTCCTCAACTACATCCTGACCCCGGAAGTGGTGGCGCCGATCTCCGACTTCGTCTCCTACCCCAACGGCAACGCCGCGGCCACTCCGCTGGTGTCCGAGGCGATCCGCAACAACCCGGGCATCTACCCGAGCGCGGAAGTCTCGAAGAAGCTCTACACCTTCGCCGAGCTGAACCCGCAGGTGCAGCGCGCCATCACCCGCAGCTGGACCAAGGTCAAGTCCGGCCGCTGACCGCACGGCCTGTCCCGGCGGCGAGCCGCCGCCGGGCAGGTTTTTCACCGCCAAACGCCTAACTTTTACATTTCGGCTCTACGCTTGTGCGGCCGCAAGTGGCAACATGCGCAGCCCGCCGGCACGGCCACCCTGCAGTCGACCGGCCAGCGATTCCCGCAGGTGACACCGCCCACGCAACTCCAGCCCTTCCCTGCCCGGCGCACGCCGGCGGGGGCGTCGGCCATGGGGCCATGGGGTCCACTTTTCGACATTGGGAGTGTTTGATGGCAATAGCCTCCAGTGCCTACAAGAAAGCCCTGAGCGGCGCGTCGCAAGCCAAGGACGTGCTGGTCAGGATCGAGCGGGTGACGAAGAAGTTCGACGAAACCGTGGCGGTCGACGATGTCTCGCTGACCATCCACAAGGGCGAGATCTTCGCCCTGCTCGGCGGCTCGGGCTCGGGCAAGTCGACCCTGCTGCGCATGCTGGCCGGCTTCGAGCGGCCCAGCGAGGGACGCATCTTCCTCGACGGCCAGGACATCACCGACCTGCCGCCCTACGAGCGGCCGATCAACATGATGTTCCAGTCCTATGCGCTGTTCCCGCACATGAGCGTCGAGCAGAACATCGCCTTCGGCCTCAAGCAGGACGGCCTGGCCAAGGACGAAATCGCCGCGCGCGTCGCCGAGATGCTCAAGCTGGTGCACATGACCCAGTACGCCAAGCGCAAGCCCCACCAGCTCTCCGGCGGCCAGCGCCAGCGCGTCGCGCTGGCCCGTTCGCTGGCAAAAAGGCCCAAGCTGCTGCTGCTCGACGAGCCGATGGGCGCGCTGGACAAGAAACTGCGCTCGCAGATGCAGCTGGAACTGGTGGAGATCATCGAGCGGGTCGGGGTGACCTGCGTGATGGTCACCCACGACCAGGAAGAGGCCATGACCATGGCCGCGCGCATCGCCATCATGAACCAGGGCTGGATCGCCCAGGTCGGCAGCCCGATGGACATCTACGAGACCCCGGCCAGCCGCCTGGTCTGCGAGTTCATCGGCAACGTCAACCTGTTCGAGGGCACCCTGGTGCAGGACGACGCCGACCACGCGGTGATCGCCTGCCCGCAGCTGGAGCGGCCGATCTATGTCGGCCACGGCATCTCCACCCGTGCCGAGGAAAAGCAGGTCACCTACGCGCTGCGCCCGGAAAAGCTCCTGCTCAGCACGCAGATGCCCGAGGTCGAGCACGCCGACTACAACTGGTCGACCGGCAAGGTGCAGGACATCGCCTACCTCGGCGGCCATTCGGTGTACTACGTCGAGCTGCCCTCGGGGCTGGTGGTGCAGGCGTTCATGGCCAACTCCGAGCGCCATGTGAAGCGTCCGACCTGGGACGACGCGGTGTACCTGCACTGGGTCGACGACAGCGGCGTGGTGCTGCAGGCATGAACAGGCTCCTGCGACTGTTGCCCAGCGGCCGCCAGATGGTCATCGGCGTGCCCTTCGTCTGGCTGCTGCTGTTCTTCCTGCTGCCCTTCGCCATCGTGGTGAAGATCAGCTTCGCCAGCGCCGCAGTGGCCATCCCGCCGTACACCGAGGTGATCCAGTACGTCGACCAGCAGCTGCAGGTGCTGCTCAACCTCGGCAACTACATCTTCCTCGGCGAGGACGAGCTGTACCTGTCGGCCTACCTCGGCTCGCTGAAGATCGCCGCGGTCAGCACCCTGCTGTGCCTGCTGCTCGGCTACCCGATGGCCTACGCCATCGCCCGCGCGCCGCGCGAGCTGCAGACCGTGCTGCTGCTGCTGATCATGATGCCGACCTGGACCGCGATCCTGATCCGCGTCTACGCCTGGATGGGCATCCTCGGTAACAACGGCCTGCTCAACAGCGCGCTGCTGGGCCTGGGACTGATCGACGAGCCGCTGCAGATCCTCAACACCGACATCGCGGTGTACATCGGCATCGTCTACTCCTACCTGCCGTTCATGGTGCTGCCGCTCTACGCCAACCTGGTCAAGCACGACCCCAGCCTGCTGGAAGCCGCCGCCGACCTGGGTGCGCGCAGCCTGACCAGCTTCTGGAAGATCACCGTGCCGCTGTCGAAGAACGGCATCGTCGCCGGCTGCATGCTGGTGTTCATCCCGGCGGTCGGCGAGTTCGTGATCCCCGAACTGCTCGGCGGGCCGCAGACCCTGATGATCGGCAAGGTGCTCTGGCAGGAGTTCTTCAACAACCGCGACTGGCCGGTGGCCGCGGCGCTGGCAGTGATCATGCTGGCGATCCTGATCGTGCCGATCGTGCTGTTCAATCGCAACCAGGCCAAGGAACTGGAGGGCAAGCCATGAAGCGCTGGAGCTTCACCAACCTGATGCTGGTGGCGGGCCTGGCGTTCATCTACCTGCCGATGGTCATCCTGGTGATCTACTCGTTCAACGCCTCGCGGCTGGTGACGGTGTGGGGCGGCTGGTCGGTGCAGTGGTACACCGGCCTGCTCGACAACGCCCAGCTGATGGGCGCGGTGATGCGCTCGCTGGAGGTGGCCTTCTACACCGCCATCGCCGCCACCGCGCTGGGTACCCTGGCCGCCTTCGTGCTGACCCGCATCCCGCGCTTCAGGGGCCGCACCCTGTTCGGCGGGCTGGTCACCGCGCCGCTGGTGATGCCCGAGGTGATCACCGGCCTGTCGCTGCTGCTGCTGTTCGTGGCCATGGCCCAGCTGATCGGCTGGCCGGCGCAGCGCGGCCTGCTGACCATCTGGATCGCCCACACCACCTTCTGCTCGGCCTATGTCGCGGTGATCGTCTCGGCGCGCCTGCGCGAGCTGGACCTGTCCATCGAGGAAGCGGCGATGGACCTGGGCGCGCGGCCGTGGAAGGTGTTCCTGCTGATCACCATCCCGATGATCGCGCCGTCGCTGGCCGCCGGGGCGATGATGTCCTTCGCCCTGTCGCTGGACGATCTGGTGCTGGCCAGCTTCGTCTCCGGCCCCGGCGCCACCACCCTGCCGATGGAGATCTTCTCCGCGGTGCGCATGGGGGTGAAGCCGGAGATCAACGCGGTGGCCAGCCTGATCCTGCTCTCGGTGTCGCTGTTCACCTTCCTCGCCTGGTACTTCACCCGCCGCGCCGAGGAGCGCCGCAAGCGCGCCATGCAGCAGGCCATGCTGGAAACCGCCAGCGGCGGCTGAAGCGGCGGCCGTGCGCCGACCACGAACGACACAGGGCCACCCCTCGGGGTGGCCCTGTGTCGTTTGGCGCGCAGGAAAAGCGCCGCAGTCGTGCCACAGGGTAGAGACCCCGCGCAGCGATTTTCCACCGGGGCACCCGCGGCGGCGGCAAAGGCCGCGCGGCCGTGCTCCGCCCTACTCCTGGCGCAGCAGCGCCGGCAGCTGCGCGGCCAGCTTGTCGACGTTCAGCGGCGCGCGGATGAAGCCGCGCTGGCGGCCGTCCGGGCCGATGATCGCCAGGTTGCCGCTGTGATCCACCGTGTAGCGCTCCTGGCGGGTATCGCCGGGGATGAACGGGATGCTTACCGCCGCGGCGAGCTTCTGGATGTCCGCCAGCTCGCCGGTCAGGCCGTGGTAGCCGGCGTTGTAGAAGCCCAGGTACTGGCGCAGCTGCTCGGGGGTGTCGCGCTGCGGATCGACGCTGACCATGATCACCTGGTAGCGCTCGAGCAGCTCGGCCGGCAGCCGGCCGCGCAGCTGGCGCAGCTCGGCGAGGGTGGTCGGGCAGATGTCCGGGCAGAAGGTGTAGCCGAAGAACAGCAGGGTCCAGCGGCCGGTGAGCCGGTCCAGCGCCTGCGCCTCGCCCTGCTCGTCGAGCAGGCTCAGCGCCGGCAGCGCGCGACTCTGCGGCAGCAGGACGATGCCGGCATCCAGCAGCGCGGCCGGGTCCTGCTGCTGCGGCGCGTTGAGCACCTTGCCGACGGTGAGGCCGAGCACCAGGGCGACGACGGCGACGAGGATGAGGACGGTCTTGTGGGTTCGGGTCATGGGCTCTCTTCGCGGAAACGGTGGCCGGCGCGGCGCCGGCCGGGACAGGGTCGCCGCGACTCACCACGGCGGCGGCAGATGGTGATCCACCAGCAGCACGATGAACAGGGCGAACAGGTAGGTAATAGAGTACTTGAAGGTCCGCAGCGCGGCCTGCGGTCGGCTGTCACGGTACAGCGCCCAGGCCCAGTCGAGGAAGCGCGCGCCGAGCAGCAGCGCGCCGGCCAGGTACAGCGGCCCGCTCATGTGGATGACGAAGGGCAGCAGGCTGACGGCGAACAGGATCAGCGTGTAGAGCAGGATGTGCAGCTTGGTGTAGCGCTCGCCGTGGGTCACCGGCAGCATCGGGATCTCGGCCCTGGCGTAGTCGTCCTTGCGGTGGATGGCCAGCGCCCAGAAGTGCGGCGGCGTCCAGGCGAAGATGATCAGCACCAGCAGCAGCGCCTCGGCGTCCAGCCGGCCGCTCACCGCGGTCCAGCCGAGCAGCGGCGGCGCCGCCCCGGCCAGCCCGCCGATGACGATGTTCTGCGGCGTGGCGCGCTTGAGGAAACCGGTGTAGATCGCCGCATAGCCGAGCAGCGAGGCCAGGGTCAGCCAGGCGGTCAGCACGTTGGTGAAGGCCAGCAGCAGCGCCTGCCCGGCCAGCGCCAGCAGCAGGGCGAAGGCCAGCGCCGCCGCCGGCGAGACGCGCCCGGCCACCAGCGGCCGCAGGCGGGTGCGCGCCATCAGCGCGTCGATGCGCCGGTCCACCACATGGTTGACCGCCGCCGCCGCGCCGGCGCACAGGCCGATGCCCAGGTTGCCGAACAGCAGCACCGGCCAGGCCACCCAGCCGTCGCTGGCGAGGAACATGCCGACCAGCGCGGTGATCAGCATCAGCACCACCACCTTGGGTTTGGTCAGCTCCAGATAGTCGCGCCAGCCGGCGCGGCTGCGTGTTGCGCTCAGGGTTGCCATGCTCGTCTCCCCCTCGTTGCCGTCGCTCCCGGCCGGCACGGCGCGAACGCCGCATCCGCCGGACTCCCCCGTCACTCCGCCAGCGGCGCGGCCCCCGCGTACCGGGCGCGCTGCGTGGCCGGCGCCACCGCGCGCAGCCGGTAGTTGACCAGCACCAGCACCTGCAGCAGCAGCGCGCCGCCGAGGTTGTGGGCCACCGCCACGCCCAGCGGCAGGTGCAGCAGCACGTTGGCGATGCCCAGACTCACCTGCCCGGCCAGCGCCAGCGCCAGCAGCGCGGCGAGCCGCGTCAGCCCGGCGCGCCACAGCCGCACGGCCAGCGCCAGCAGCAGCAGCGCGACGACCAGCGCGCCGAGGCGGTGGCCGAGGTGAATGGCGGTGCGCGCCGCGCTGTCGAGCTGGCCGCCCAGGTAGTTGGGGCCGATCTGCTGGGTCAGGTGGAAGCCGTTGGCGAAGTCGGTGTCCGGCCACCACTGCCCATGGCAGGTAGGCAGGTCGACGCAGGCCAGCGCCGCGTAGTTGCTGCTCACCCAGCCGCCCAGGGCGATCTGCGCCACCAGCAGCGCCAGCGCCGCGCCGGCCAGACGGCGCAGACCGCGCGGTGCGGCAGCCGGCGCGACGCGCCCGGACAGGCGCAGGCTGAGCAGAAACAGCAGGCTGAGGGTGGCGAAGCCGCCGAGCAGGTGCGCGGTGACCACCTGCGGCCACAGCTTGAGGGTCACCGTCCACATGCCGAAAGCCGCCTGCAGCACCACCAGCCCCAGCAGCGCCAGCGGCAGGCGCAGCGGCTGACCGTCAGCCACGCGCCGGCGCAGCGCCTGCACCGCCAGGCTCAGCACCAGCAGGCCGAGCAGACCGGCGAAGTAGCGGTGGACCATCTCGATCCAGCCCTTGGCCACCTCCAGCGGCGCCTCGGGGAAGCGTTCCTCGGCCAGCGCCTGACCGTGCTCGCTCATCGGCACGCCGAGAAAGCCGTAGCAGCCCGGCCAGTCGGGACAGCCGAGGCCGGCGTGGCTGAGCCGGGTATAGGCGCCGAGCAGCACCACCAGCAAGGCCAGCAGCGTGGCGGCAAGGGCCAGTCCGAAATCCGTTCGGGTCGGGGTCGCCATGACGGTTCCTCCCCCTGGGGCCTGCATGGGCGGGCCGCGCGAGCGCGCGACCCGGCGCATCGGCAGCCTCCCCCCGGAGCGCCGCCTCTGCCGTTGAATCTAGCAGCCGTGGCGCAAAGCACACGCTGGGGTCGTCGATGCCACACGCAGCCGCCCCCGGCGCAGCCTGTTCAGGGCGGCGCCGGCGGCGGGCTTCAGGGGATGGGCGGGGTTATTCGAGGATGCTGCTGCGCAGGGTATTGCGCTTCTGCTGCTCGCCGGCGCCCGGCAACGCGCCGCCGAAGCCGCCCGGCTGGCGCGGCTCGGGAGCGGAGCGGGGCTTGGGCGGCAGCGCCGAACGGGCCTGCTCGAAGACATCCTGCGCCGGGCCGAAGCCGGCACGCGGCGAATTGCCGGGCAGGTAGACCGGCTGTTCCTGCCGCCGCTGCAGCGCCTGCTGGCGTGCCGCCTCGCGCAAGGCCTGGGCCTGTGCCGCCAGACGGGCCTGCTCCTGCTCGCGACGCCGTTGCTCGTCGAGGCGGCGCTGTTCCTGAGCCAGCTCCTCGCGCTGGCGCTGCACCTCGCGGCGGGCCTGCTCCTCGCGCTGGCGGGCAAGCTCGCGCTCGTGCTGGCGCTGCGCCTCCAGACGCAGGCGCTCTTCTCGCTCGCGCAGCTCGGCCTCGCGGCGCAGATTCTGCTGCTGGGTGCTCTGCGCCAGCAGGCGCTGGGCGGCGACCGAGCCGGGATACTGCTGCAGGGCCTGACTGGCTTCCCGCTCGCTGCAGGCATAGTCGCCGGCGGCGAAGCAGCGTTCGGCCGCCGCCAGATCCGGCCCGGCGGGTGCACGGCCGAGCCAGGCATAGGTGCCGCCGCCGACCAGCAGGGCAACGGCAGCGACCAGCGGCCACCTCTTCGTCGCCCGGGGGCGTACGGCCTCGACGCTGGCCGGCGCAGCGCCGGCGGGAGGCAGTCGCTCAGCGCGCACCAGCTTCTCCGGCGGCAGCTCGACGGCGGCGGCCTGAGGCACGCCCGGCGCAGCGACCAGCGTCGCTGCCGCTGCGGGGGCTGCAGGAGCAGGTGGCGGCGCGACCGGCGGTACCGGTGCTGTCTGTACCGGCGCACAGGCCACGCCGCAGTAGGGGCAGAAGGACACCGGCCCGCCCAGCGGGCTGCCGCAGCCGGGGGCGGTGCAGCTACGCAGCGGAGCGGCAGGGTTGGCGTTCTCGGACATGACCTCAGCCTCGCATCAGTTCATCACCGGCGGCGGCGGTGCCACCGGGGCGGCAGGGACGGGCGGCGCGAACAACCCGGCCAGCTCAGCCAGTTGTGCGGCCGGTTGCCAGTTGGCCAGTCCCTCGCGCCACAGCAGGCTGTCGCGGGTGACGTGGCCGCTCTGCGCGTACTGCTGCAGCAGGGCGAAGCTGTAGGGACCGTAGGTCTGCCCGGCCACGCTCAGGTGGTAGTCGTACTGCGGCTGCAGCGGCACGCCCGGCGGCGGGGGCGGCAGGCTGCCGGGCGGTGCCGGCGGAACCGCGGCCTGCGGCGCAGGCGCCGCGGCGGCGGGAAACGCCACACTGGCGGGCGCCGCGGCCGCACCCAGCTGCTGCTCCAGCCAGCCGGCCTGGAAGAACTCGGCGCGCAGTTGCAGCTTCTCGCGGTGCTCGGGGTGTACCTCGTCGGCATACACATCGCCGCGCGAGCCGGCCAGGCGCTCGGCGAAGCGCTCCAGCTGGCCGGCGGCACGTTCCTTCCAGCTCTGCACCTGGCTGGCCGGATGTTCGGCCAGACGCTGCTCGTACTCGCGCATCAGCAGTTCGGCAAGCTTGTAGGGGAAGGTCAGGAACAGGGTTTCCGCATTGCCGCCCTCGCCGGAGCGCTTGAGCGGACGGTAGGCCTGCTTGCGGCAGTCGTCGAACAGCGCAACCAGCGCGGCCAGCTGCTGCGGGCTGTGCAGGGTGTTCAGGCGTCGGCGTACCTGCTCGACGATCTCCGTGCGCTGCAGGGCATCCAGGCCGTTCTGGCGCACCGCGAACTCGTCGCCGACGGCGAAGTTGTCGCCGTCGATGAGGATCTCGTACTTATCGTCGGCGCGGCGCTTGAGTACGCCGAGGGCGATGGCGTGCAGGTACAGCTTGAAGTCCTCGGCGAGCTGGCGGTACTGCTCCTGGGTCAGCTGGATCGGCTGGACGAACTGGCTGGTGCGCTTGTGGGTGTGCAGCGGGATCAGCTGGCTTTCCTTGCGGTAGCTGGCCAGGTAGGTGGGCAGCGGGGTCAGCGCCGGCGCCGGGAAGCCGCTCAGCTCGACGTAGCAGACCAGCTTGCCGGGGGTGCCGGATTCGATGAACTGCAGCTGGTCGGCGACCATCCCGGTGCCCTGCGGCAGCTCCTGCTGCAGCATCGCGCCGTACAGGCGCTTGAACTCGACGGCGTCCTTGACGCCGATCATGCAGGTGTAGTTCTGCCGGCCGATGCCGAAGCCGCCGGTCAGGCTCAGCGGCACCCAGGGCATGGCGCGCTGCAGCAGCAGGCGGAACTTCTCGCGCTGCTCCTCCGCGGTCAGCAACGCCAGCGCGGCCAGCAGCGGATCGCCGGTCGCCACCTGGGCGCTGGCCGGCAGCTGCTGCGCCGCCTTGTTGCGCAGCTTGAACAGCAGTTCCTCGCGACCCTCGTCGCTCTGCAGCTTGGCGAACAGGCTGCGCGAGCCGCCGAAGTCGGCGAAGGCGTCCTTGGCCCACTCGCGCAGCTCCGGCGACTGCGTCGGCATCTCGTCGCTGCCCTGCGGCAGCGCCAGGGGGATCAGGGTGGCGTGGCGTTCGCGGATGTGCGCGTCGATGCGCGCGATGTCCTCGTCGATGCCGGCCAGCAGGCTGTCGACGGCATTGCGGCCGTCCTGCAGGCGGCCGACGAAGCCGCTCCACTGCACGCGTCCCTGGTGGTCGACGCCCTGCTTGCGGCCCAGCCAGTCGGACAGCTCGCGCAGCAGTACCGCGGCCTCGCGGGCCGCGACATGGCGCACGTAGAACAGCAGGCTGTCGCGCAGGGCTTCCTTGACCTGGCCGAGCACCGTCTCGGCCTGGCGCTCCTTGCCGCTCAGGCGCGCCAGCAGGCCCTTGCCGGTGGTTTCCTTGAGGCGCTCGAATTCGCGGGCCAGCTCGGCGGTTTCCAGCTTCTCGGCCAGTTCGGCGAAGCGCACGGCGTTGCGTTCGAGGGCCGGGACGATGCCGCTGGTTTCGTTCTCCAGGCGGTCCTTGAGCATTTCCACCAGCGCCAGGGTGTAATCCAGTCCGCCGCGCTCGTCGTCGTCCAGGCGGCGGAACAGCTGCTCGGGCAGCGCGTCCTCGCAGGTCAGTGCGGCCAGACGCTTGAGACGGTTCTCGCGGATCAGCGCCTCGTGGTTGTGCTCGGCGCTGTCGACCCGGTTGCCCTTGGTGTCGCGGTCGAGCTGCTGCTGGATCTCGCGCACGTGCTGCAGCCACTGGTCCTTGTCGGCGCCGCCATGCAGCAGCTGCTCGAACAGGTGCTCGACCTTCTGCTCGATCTGCGCGCCGACGCTCAGCCCGCCCTCGACCTGCAGCAGGTCGTCGGCGACCTGGTAGTGGGTGAACTCGCCGGTGGCGTGGGTCAGTTCGACCTTGGCGAGGAACTCCGGCAGTTCGGTGAAGGTGCGCGGGACGATGGCCAGCTGCTCGCGCAGGAAGTCGTCGCGCTCCTTGTCGGTCGGCCGGTTGCCGTTGAAGCCGGCGTTGGCGATGCCGAAGAAGGCCTTGAGCATCTGCTGCACCTGGCGGTGCAGGCGCACGTTCTGGCGGGCGTCGACCTGGGTGTCGAGCACCGCCTGGCCGAGCGAGGAGTAATGGGTGGTGAAGCGCAGTTCGGTGTCGTCGCCGTAATCCTGGGGCAGGCGTACGCGGTGCGGCTTGATCTTGTGCTGGTTCTGGTTGACCGCCACGGTGCGCTTGCCGTTGGCGAAGTCCTGGGAGGTGAAGTCGCTGAAGAAGACGTCCGAGAGCATCTCGTAGAGGTCTTCCATGTCGCCGGTCTTGGCCTGGGCGACGTTGGTGTTGTCGATGATGTAGGCGTCGTCGTAGGGCCGGTTGTCGATGAACAGGTTGTCCAATGCATCCCACTGCTGGACCAGGCGATGGCCGCGCAGGGCGGTTTCCAGCTCCATCAGCGCGGCATAGGCGTTGGCCTGGATGCGGTCGGGGTTGGTCTTGCTGACGAAACCGCCGGGCAGCACGAAGAACAGGTCGACCTTGCCCTCGACGTGCTTCTCCTTGAGGATCGCCTTGGCCAGGTAGCCCATGTCGAGGAAGGCCCCGGAGCCGGTGCCGCCGGCCGCCGAGCCACAGATCACCACGCGCACCTTGCCCGGCTCGATCTCCAGGCCCAGGCGCTTGAGCTTGTCGGCCTGAGCGCCGATGTTGCTGAGCAGGCGCTCCAGCTTGCTGCGGATCTTGTCGCGGATCACCGGGTACTTATCGAAGAAGTACAGCCGCGACAGGGCGCGAATCTGCCCGGCCCCCTTGCTCGGGTCGATGCCCAGCTGGCGGATCTTCGCCGGGGTCAGCGGGAACCACTCGGCGACCTCGCGGTGGCGCTTGAGTTCGTCGTCGGAGTGGGTGTACTTGCTCAGGTCGAGGCGCTCGATGAGCTTTTCCTCGGAGGTGAAGGCCACCTGCTCGGCCAGCACGTCGGTCTTCACCGACTTGCCGTCCTGGGTGACCTCGCCGGCGTCCAGGTCGAAGTTGATGAACTGCGCCAGCGGGAAGTCGGAGATCTGCTGGACCCGCGCATTGCCGCCCCAGATCGCGTTGAGGATGCGCCGGCGCAGGCGGATGTTGACCTTCATGCCGGTGCCGCCGAGGGCGATGAACAGGGTCGGGCGGATCTTCTCCGTGACCGTCGCGGGGCTCTGCGGCAGGGGGTTGAGGGGCTCGTTCATCGGTCGACTCCTTGGGCCAGGCGGCGCTGGCGAAAAATCCTCTGCCGGACGGCCGCAGCCGCCCGGCCTCGACGGCTCAGCGCTTGGCGGAGAAAGTCATCAGCCAGGCGACCAGCGAGGCGGCGGCCAGGCTGCCCAGCGGCGCCAGGTAGAGCGGGGCCATGAACTGTCCGGCATTGATGAAGGCCAGCACGGCGATGGCAGCGACCAGCAGCAGGGTCAGGAACAGGAACCAGCCCGAGGTGTTGGCGCGGCTCGGCGCCACCCGCTCGCGCACCCGCCAGTTGGCATAGGCGTTCTTGATCACGAAGAAGATCGCCGCCAGCACCACCAGGGCCACCACGCCGACGATCACGTCGCGGCTGTCGGCCTTGGGCGGGCCGAGGTCGAGGCCGGTGGCGGGGAGTGCGCTGGTGGTGGCGGTGAGGGGGCTGGTCACCGGGGCGGGCAGTGCGCTGCTTTGGGCCATGAAGAGACTTCCTTGCGGTTGGGCGTTACTTGAGGGTCACGGCGCTGTTCGGGGCCTGCCAGGCGATCCGGGGCGAGCCCAGACCGCGCGCCAGGGTGGCGACCTTCTCGCCGCGGGCGTCGTGGATGTCGAGCTGGGCGAACGGCTTGAGCAGCACCTTGCGCGCCTCGCCTTCGACCAGCAGGGTGGTCGGCCGGCGGGCAGTGAGGCGCAGGCCGGCATAGGCCAGCAGGCCGAGCAGCAGCAGGCCGGCGCCGAGCAGCGCCAGCAGCGGGCCGATCGGGTGGCTGATGCGCAGCAGCAGCGGGATGCGGGTGGCCGAGGCGGTGGTTTCCGCCGGGGGGATGAACACATCGGGCAACGCATCGCCGGGGAACAGCTCGTTCATGTGCTCGACGAACTGCGGCGAGATGCGCAGCTGCTGGTCGTTGAGCTGGATCTCCAGGTGCCCGGCACGCTGGTAGCCGCTGGAGAGCAGCACCTCGCTGGACCACAGCGAAGGCAGCGCCGGCAGCTGCAGGTCGATGCTCAGCGGCGCCGAGCGCTGGCCCGGGTCGAGATTCTCCAGCTCGGCCACGGAGAGCTTCGCCGCCAGCGCCTCGCCGGGGATGTCCAGACCGAGGTCGATGCGCGCCGAGGCGATCTGGTAGGGATTGAAGCGGTTCTCGAAGGCACCGAGCAGGGTGGCGGTCTTCGCCGTGCTGTCGGCGTCGAAGTCGAGGATCAGCGTCTGGCGGTCGGCCGCCAGGCTGGCGCCGACGCCGGGGGTGTCCTGCAGGCCGGTGGGCACGAAGCGCACCGCCGCCTGGGTCAGCGGCTTGAGGCGGGCCTGGGCGCCGGGCAGCACCTCGGCCAGCGCCGGCTGCGCCAGTACCGCTTCGAGGGCCTCGCCGGCCGCCGCGCCGTAGGCGATGGCATAGACCATCAGGCCGTTGGCGGCGTAATTGGGGCCCTGCACCGGCATCTTGCGCGGGAAGGCGGCGATCCGGCTGATCACCGCCTCGCGGTGCAGCAGGTCGTAGAACTCGCGGTTGCGCAGCTGGGTTTCGCGACTGTTGTTGGGGCTGTTCTTGTTGTTGGTGACGATCCAGACGATCCCCTCGCGGCCTTCCAGAGCGGTCTGGATGGCCGCCAGCAGGGCTTCCTTGAAGTCGGTGTCGGCATAGGCGCCGCCGGCCTTGCGGGCCAGGGCGAGCTGCTCGATGGCGACCTGCAGTTGCGGGTGGTTGCCCGGCCCGCGATAGCTCCACAGCGGCGAGGGATGCTGGCTGCTGGCCTGGTTGAAGCCGCCCAGCACCACCTCGCCGCTGCCGGCGGCGGCGGCGATCAGCTGGCCGACCAGCGGCTTGAAGCCCGATTGCGGGTCCAGATAGAAGGGCTCCATCCAGCCCGAGTTCTGCACCAGGAAGACCTGGCGCAGCGCGGTGGTTTCGGCCTGGGCGGCGGTGCACAGACCGAGCAGGAGGACGGCAGCGAGACGGCGAAGGTTGTTCAGGACCATCGGTAGAGGGCTCCGTTCGAGTCGATGGCCAGCCACAGGGCGTCGTCGAAGACCAGCCACTGCGCATCCCAGGGGCGCTCCACGCTCAGGTGCAGGCTGCGCCGTTCGCCGTCGATGCGCTCCAGACAGTAGTCGGTCGGGTGGGGGCCGGGATTGGCGAAGAACTTCTGCACCGAGGAACGGTGATCGACCCGCAGGCCGAGCAGCAGCCGCTCGGCGGCGAACTCCATGAACGGGTAGAACACCTGCTTCTGGGTGTGCAGGTTGCGGTCGTACTCGTCCCAGGGCCGCTGCAGCAAGGCATCGGACTGGATGCTCAGGTGGCCGGTGCCCATGCGCGTGCCCTGCAGCAGACGCCGCTCCTGGAGGCGACCGTCGAGCTTCACGTAGCACATGGCCTGCCGCTCGGTTTCGATCAGCTGCTGCCAGAAGCCTTCGCCGTCGCGGAACGGCGGGCCGAACTCCGGGTACGCCTGCCAGCCCTGCGGCCAGGCATGCCAGCGCACCTGCGCCTGCGCGCCGTCGTCCAGGCGCAGCTCCAGGTAGCCCTGACTGCCGACCCACAGCAACTGGCGGTCGGCGGCATTGAGGATCGGGGCGGACAGCTTCTGCAGCGCCGGGGCATCGATGTCCTCCAGCGCCCGGCTGCTCCAGGCCTCGCCAGCGCTGTCGGCCAGCAGCACGCGACCGTCCTGCAGCAGCGGCACATAGACGCGCCCTTCCAGTTCGCCCGGTGCACCCAGGGCTCGGCCGGAGCAGCGCTGCAGGCGATAGCTGAGCTGCAGCGGATCGACGCACAGGCTGGTGGCGCCCTCCGTACCGGCCAGCAGCAGGCGCGGGCCGGCGGCGGTGTCGAGCAGGGCCAGCCCCCAGGCCCAGAGCTCCAGGTCGAAGCCGCCCAGCGGCTGCTGCTCGGCGACCAGGCTCAGCCACTGCTCGCTGCTGCGCTGCCAGAGGAACAACTCGCCGGCGCGACTGAGGGCGAACAGAGCGTTGCCGTGGCCGCCCAGCGGCGCGGCGAAGTACAGCAGACCGCCCTTGCGCGGCGCCTTGAGGACCTGCCGGTGATCGTCGAGGCTGCCCGGCCGGGCGAGCAGGCGTTCGAGCAGGGCGCCGGCCGGACTGCCGGCGCGCTCATGGCAGCGCCAGCCGCCGGTCTGGCCATAGGGCGGCAGCCACGGCTGCGTCTCGCCCGGCGCGCCCAGCGGGGCGCCGCAGTGCGGGCAGTGGCGGAAGGCGGCGGGCAGGAAGGCCGACACCCGGCAGCGCGGACAGCGCCGGGTGGCGATGAGGAAATCGAGATCGCCGAGCGCCTCGGGCAGCGGAACGCCCCGATGGCTGCGCAACTGGAAGGCACCCTGGCCGTCTTGCGTCCAGAACTGGTCTTCGAGATGCCACTCGCAGGCATCGCCAGCGTCGATGATGTCCATATGATCCTGTCGTCACGATCCGTTGTGGATACACCAGCCCCCGGGAACGGATTGGCGCGGCGGCGGCGGTCGGATGACCGCGACCGTTGGTCGGTGCAAGTCGCTGTGGTGCGGCATGATGGCATGTGGAGATCGCTTGTCAATTGGCGCCTTGGCCGGACGATTTCCGGCCGGCGCCCTCACGGCAGCCGCAATCCGCCTTCGCTGCGATGCAGCGTGCGCAGCTGCTCGCCGAGGGCGGCGAGGTTGGCCGCGCCGCCGTCCAGTTCGACGCGCCGGGGCGGGTCGAGCAGCGCGCGCAACTGGCCGTCGAGGCGCTCGCCGAGCGCCTGCAGGCGCTGCTGGCGGGCCTGGCTGGCCCGTTCCAGGGCCTGCAGCTCCTCCGCCTGCGGCAGGCCGTAGCCGCCGTCGAGCAGTTCCGCCGGGCGGCTGAGGAAGCCGCTTTCCGCCAGCAGGCGGGCGAAGGTGCGCTCGGCCTGCGGCGCCGCGCCGTGGCGGCGATCCAGGTGGCGGCGCTTGAGCTCGTCGAGGGCGAGCAGTTGCTGGCGGCGCAGCGCGGCCTGTTCGAGCAGCAGCAGGGCGGCACTGGCGCGCAGATCGGCGGCGGCGAAATGCGCGCGCCGCGCGGCGGCCGGCAGGGCCAGCCAGTCCTCGACCGCCGCGACCGGCAGGTCCAGCTGGCGCCGGGCGATGGCGAACATCGCCCGGTAGCGCTCGGCGAAGGAGTCGAAGCGATAGCCCAGGCGCAGCGCCTCGCGCGGGTCGTCGAGCACCCGGCGGTCGGCCAGGCCGCGGGCGTCGAGCAGTTCCAGCAGGCCGCTCGGGGTGATGCTGTCGAGCCCGGCCAGGCGCGGATCGGCGCTGCCGCTGCGCAGCAGCTTGAGGGTCTCCACCGCGCAGTTGTTGCTGAGGAACCAGTATTCGCCGTCCTGGCTCCAGTGCAGTTCGGCGGCGCGCTCGGCCAGCGCGCGCACCTGGGACGGCGCCAGGCGCAGCGGCAGCGAGGCGAGGCCGCGCAGTTCCACCTTGGTGTATTCGTCGACCACCTGGGCCAGCGGCAGCAGGAACAGCCGCGAGGGATAGGCGCCGGTCAGGCCGTCCCAGCTCGACAGCTGCAGGTCGTCGACGAAGGCGCGGTAGGACAGCACCAGGTGCTCCTGCAGGTCCAGCCGGCAGTCCGGCCCCGGCGCGCGGCCCGGCGCGCAGATCACCAGGCGCAGCATGCTGTGACCCCAGCGGCTCACCCACTGGTCGTTGGCCTCGGCGTACAGGTAGTCCACCGCGTAGACCCGCGCCGGATCGAGGCGGCCGAGCGGCGCGCGGGCGAAGTCGCGGCCGGCGTCCAGGTATGGCAGGGTAGCGGCGCAGGTCGCGCGCGGCGCCGGCGCCCAGCCGAAGTGGTCGCGCAGGTAGCGGTACAGCGCCGGGCGGCGGCAGGCGTAGGCGGGATCGAGGAGGAAGTATTCGAGGTTGACCGCGACGAACTCGCGCGGGTTGTGCCGCTCGTAGGCGTCCGGACTGCGCAGCCACAGCGGATTGTCCGCCTCGCGGGCGCCGCGCCGGCCGACCCGCTCGGCCCAGCCGGCCAGGTCGAGCAGCCGCGGATCGTCGCCGAGGGTGAAGCGCCGCGCCGTCTGGCCGCGGCACTCGACGGGCAGGCCAGGCTCGCCGAGGCTGCGCGCCTGCTGCCGGCAGCGGCGGATAAGGCGCGCCTCGGCCGCGTTCCAGGCGCGCTCGCGGTCGTAGAGGTGGGCCAGTTCGTGGATCAGGGTGGCCAGCAGCTCGCGGCGCAGGGTGCCGTGGCTACGCCCGGTGCGCTGCCGGGCGGCGCTGCCGTCGGCCAGAGCCGGCAGCAGCCGGGCGTTCAGCTCGAAGGCGCTGCGCCGGCTCAGCCGGCCGTAGGCGTCGTCGGGCAGCGCCGTGCTCCAGCGCACCCGCACGCGGCGGTCGAGGCGCTCGCGCAAACGCGGCGGCAGCGCCGCCTGCGCCTCGTCGAGCAGGGCTTGGCTGGCGGCGCGTTCGGCGGCGCTCAGGCCGTCGGCCGCCAGCTCCAGGCGCAGCCCCGCGCCCGCCTCGGCGGCCAGCGCCAGGCCGAGGCCGCACAGCAGCGCCAGGGCGCGGCCGATCACCGGGCGAGCAGGGCCTGCGCCAGCTCGGCGTCGCTGGCCTGGTGGGCCTCGGGCAGGCGCTCGCGCAGCACGCGCAGGGCGGCTTCCAGTTGCGCGCCGCGGATCGCACCGTCGCTGGCAACGAAGCTGGCGGCGTCGTCGCGGGCCGCCTGCACCACCTTCAGGTCGCGGATCGAGGTGGTGGTGTCGGAGGTGAAGTCGAGGCTGCGGTCGAGGGCGCGCACCAGGATGTTGCTGGTGGCGACCAGGGTCTGCGCCTGGGCGCCGGCGGCGAGCAGCAGGCCGAGGGTCGCGACGGCGAGAGCGGAACGCATGGGAAAGTCTCCTGTGGGGTTGGGCGGGGCGGCCGCGCCGGGCGTCGGACGAAAAACGCCGGCATCCGGCGCCGCCCGCAGGCGGTCTTACAGCACCAGGATGGCGCGCGCCAGCTGGCGGTCGTCGGCGTCGAGCTGCGGGGCGCGCTCGCGGATGTGGCGCAGCGCGGCCTCCAGGCGCGCGCCGCGGATCGCCCCGTCGCTGGCGACGAAACTGGCGGCGTCGTCGCGGGCGGCGAGGACGATCTTGTCGTCGCCGAACGAGGAGGACAGGTCGCTGGTGCTTTCCGAGACGCCGACGCTGGCGCCGGCGAGGGCGTCGGTGGTCATCACGAAGCTGGTGGCCTGGGCCTGGGCGGCGCAGGCCAGCAGGCCGGCGGCGAGGAGAAGGGCGAAACGGGGCATGGCGATCATCCTGCAGTGGCATCACGGAATCGGTTCGGACCACGGGGGCGGCGCCGGGTTCGCCGGCGCCGCAGGGTCGGCACGGCGCGCAGACTGCCCGAAGCCCGGCCGCCTGCCAAGCCCGCCGCGCCGGGCGGCCGGCTAGGCGGGCGCCCCCGACGGCGCATGGCGGCGCACCGCCCAGAGCACCCCGCCGATCAGCAGGACGATGGCCAGCCCCTCCAGCGGGGTCGGCCCGCGCTGCAGGTAGAGGAAACCGTAGAGCAGCGCGAACAGCGTCTCGAAGACGATCAACTGGCCGCTCAGGGTCAGCGGCAGGCGCCGCGAGGCGGCGTTCCACAGCAGGTTGCCGAGCCAGGAGGCGAGCAGCGCGGCGGCCAGACTCAGGCCCCAGAAGGCCAGCCAGCGCGACTCGCCGGCCTCCACCCGCAGGCTGTCGGGGAACAGTACGGCGGCGCCCAGCCACAGCACGGCGGCCAGCAGGCCGGTGACGATGCCCCACAGGGTCGACCACTCGCCGCTGCTGAAGCGGCTCTGCTTGAGGTGGCGGGCGTTGGCGGCGGCAAAGGCGGTCCAACACAGCAGCGCGCCGAAGGCGCAGGCCACGCCCAGCAGTCGCTCCTCCAGCGGGCGCGCCGGCGCCGGGTCGAACAGCAGGGTTTCCAGGTTGATGCAGGCGATGCCGCCGAGCACCAGCAGCAGCGGCAGGGCCAGCCGGCCGAGGGGCAGCGCATCGGCCTCGCGACGACCGAGCAAGGCGACGGTCAGCGGCACCACGCCGACGATCAGCGCGGCGATCGCCACCCCGGCAAGCTGCACCGCGCTGGCCAGCAGCAGGTAATAGAGGAGGTTGCCGGTCAGCGCCAGCTCCACCAGCTTGAGGGCGTCGCGCAGGTTCAGCCGGCGCAGCAGGCCGGGCGCCACCGGCAGGGCGATCAGCAGCGAGACCAGCCCGTACAGGCCGTAGCGCGCGCAGCTGAGCAGCAGCGGGCCGAACTCCGGCAACAGCCCGGGAATCAGCAGCACCAGTCCCCAGGTCGCCCCGGCCAGCCCGCCATACAGCACCCCGCGCTTCATCGCCCACCCCCTCTGCCATCGAAGCGGCAGAGGATAGGGGGCATGCGGGGGCGGCGGCAAACCGGGCGACGACCGGCCCGCTTGCGGAGTGGCTCGCGACAGGATCGTCTTGGCTACTGCGCACAATCCGGCGGCGGAATGACGTTATCGACTCAGAGCGCGATGCTGCGCGCCGGATAAAACAGGATATTGAGCAGCAGCAGAAGTGCCCACAGACCGATTTCCAGAGTCTCGGAAATCGGTTGAATCCGTTTTATTGCGCCATATACATGCACTGCCAGCATGAACAGGAAAACCACGAAAAGCATGTCGAACGCATAACTGAAACCGGTTCCCGTGGTCACGGCACGCAGCATGGCCAGCTCGACCAGCAGAATGAACGCGCCGAGGCAGCGACCGAAATAGATGGCCAGGTGCCGATGCTCTGGAATGCTCCAGCCCATGGCCCTGGCCCAGGCCAGCGGGGCGATGAAGAGGGGCAATGCAAAGAACAACGTGGTCACGACCATCAGGATCGTGAGGTATTCCTTTGCGTACTGCGCGTAATAACCCAGCATCGAACGATCCCTCTCTCAGAAATGCATGAATACCTCTGAGACGCAGGGTCGATATTCCCGGATAACGCTGTCAAGCGCAGGCGGGAAATGCGGTACCAAAGAAGGTGCCGGCATATTTTTAAATCACTCTTAAGATGCAGGCAGATAATTCCAAGGCGCTATGCAAGCGTTATCTCTGCGGCAATAACAGCAGCCCTCGACGACGCAATTCTGCCCGGTGCGAATGAGCCCCGCGCCGAGCACGGCACAGCGCGCCCTGCGGCCGCGCGACTCACCCCGCAGGCCTGCCGCCCTCCAGCGCCCGCCACACCCGCCCCACCGCCGCCTTGCGCAGCAGCGCGCAGCGGTACAGGCGGATCTCCAGCGCCACCTGCCAGTGCTCGGCCCCGCACACCGCCAGCTCGCCGCGGGCCAGTTCGTGCTCCACCGACAGGCGCGGCACCCAGGCCACGCCGAGACCCTGCAGGGCCATGCTCTTCAGGCTGTCGGCCATCGCCGTCTCGTAGACGGTGGTGGCGCGCAGGCCGCGCTGGCGCAGCAGCAGGTTGACCGAGCGGCCGAGGAAGGCACCGGCGCTGTAGGCCAGCAGCGGCACGCTCTGCCCGCTGTCCAGGTCGTAGAGCGGGCGGCCGCTGGCGTCCGCCGCGCAGACCGGCAGCATCGCGGTGGCGCCCAGGGGCAGCGAGGGGAATAGTTCGGGATCGAGCTGCAGCGAGGCGTCCGGGTCGTAGTAGGCGAGGATCAGGTCGCAGGTGCCATCGCGCAGGGCGTGCATCGCCTCGCCGACGTTGGCCGCCACCAGGCGGCTCTTGATCGCCAGGCCGGCGCGGCGCAGGCCGGCGATCCAGCCGGGGAAGAAGCCCAGCGCCAGCGAGTGGGCGGCGGCGAACTGCAGCACCTCGCCCTGCTCGCCTTCCAGGTTGTGCAGGTGGCGCACCACTTCGCCGAGCTGCTCGACCACGCTGCGCGCGGTGACCAGGAACAGCTGGCCGGCCTCGGTGAGTTCCACCGGGGTGCGCGCGCGGTTGACCAGGGTCAGGCCGAGGGTGTCCTCCAGGGCGCGGATGCGCCGGCTGAACGCCGGCTGGGTGACGAAGCGGCGCGTCGCCGCCTGGGAGAAGCTGCGGGTGGCGGCCAGCGCGACGAAGTCTTCCAGCCACTTGGTTTCCAGGTTCATCGAGCCTCCGGCGCGCCGGGCAAGCCGCGGCGTCAGGTTATCGTTACAGGCGCGTCATGCCGAACCGGCATGACCCAGCGGGCAACGGCATTGGCCGCCGCGGCGCCGCAACCCCTAGTCTATGGGCATCGCGGCCCTGCCCGCACTGTCCCGGAACGCCATCCCATCATGTCCGCTGCTGCATCCTTCCGCACCGAAAAAGACCTGCTCGGCACCCTCGAAGTCCCCTGCGAGGCCTATTACGGCATCCAGACCCTGCGCGCGGTGCACAACTTCCGCCTCTCCGGCGTGCCGCTGGCGCACTATCCGAAACTGGTGGTGGCCCTGGCGATGGTCAAGCAGGCGGCGGCCGACGCCAATCACCGCCTCGGCCATCTCGACGACGCCAAGCACGCGGCGATCAGCCAGGCCTGCGCGCGGCTGATCCGCGGCGAGTTCCACGAGCAGTTCGTGGTCGACGTGATCCAGGGCGGCGCCGGCACCTCGACCAACATGAACGCCAACGAGGTGATCGCCAACCTGGCGCTGGAGGCGATGGGCCGGCCGAAGGGCGACTACCAGGCGCTGCACCCGAACAACGACGTGAACATGGCGCAGTCGACCAACGACGCCTACCCGACCGCCATCCGCCTCGGCCTGCTGCTCAGCCACGACGCCCTGCTGGCCAGCCTGGACAGCCTGATCCAGGCTTTCGCCGCCAAGGGCGAGGACTTCGCCTCGGTGCTGAAGATGGGCCGCACCCAGCTGCAGGACGCGGTGCCGATGACCCTCGGCCAGGAGTTCCGCGCCTTCGCCACCACCCTGGGCGAGGACCTCGACCGCCTCAAGCGCCTGGTGCCGGAACTGCTCACCGAGGTCAACCTCGGCGGCACCGCGATCGGCACCGGGATCAACGCCGATCCGCGTTACCAGAAGCTGGCGGTCGAGCGCCTGGCGGCGATCAGCGGCCAGCCGCTGGTGCCGGCCGCCGACCTGATCGAGGCCACCTACGACATGGGCGCCTTCGTGCTGCTCTCGGGCATGCTCAAGCGCACCGCGGTGAAGCTGTCGAAGATCTGCAACGACCTGCGCCTGCTGTCCAGCGGCCCGCGCACCGGGATCAACGAGATCAACCTGCCGCCGCGCCAGCCGGGCAGCTCGATCATGCCCGGCAAGGTCAACCCGGTGATCCCCGAGGCGGTCAACCAGGTGGCCTTCGAGGTGGTCGGCAACGACCTGGCGGTGACCATGGCCGCCGAGGCCGGCCAGCTGCAGCTCAACGTCATGGAGCCCTTGATCGCCTACAAGATGTTCGACTCGATGCGCCTGCTGCAGCGCGCCATGGACATGCTCCGCGAGCACTGCGTGGTGGGCATCACCGCCAACGCCGAGCGCTGCCGCGAGCTGGTCGAGCACAGCATCGGCCTGGTCACCGCGCTCAACCCCTACATCGGCTACGAGAACGCCACGCGCATCGCCAAGCTGGCCCTGGACAGCGGCCGCGGCGTGTTGGAGCTGGTGCGCGAGGAAGGCCTGCTGGACGAGGAGATGCTCGCCGACATCCTGCGCCCCGAGCACATGATCGCCCCGCGACTGACCACGCCCAAGCACTGAGTCGCCGCGACCGCGCCCCGCCCATCCCGTGGCGGGCGCGGGACCGCCCCTCTGCCAGGCGCCGCCATCCCCTCCTTGTCGGCATACAACGGGGCGGCGGCGCCTGCTTTCGTCCGCCGCCAGCGCCCCGCCCTCTCCCGCTGCAACGCTCGCGATAACTCCCGCCGCCGCGCGGCGCGCCTTCACTCGATCTCGAACAGCCCGTCGCGCAGGTGCGCGCCGCCGAGGCGCGCGCGGATGTCGGCATCGATGCGCGGGTCGTCCGGGGCGTAGAGCATCACCTGGCGATAGGCGGCGACCCGGTTGATCTCCGTGCCCAGGTAGTCCCAGACCACCCGGGTGCAGGCCGGGGTGCGCCGGTCGCCGCTGGAGACGCCGGTCTTCAGGCCGTTGAGGCGGCTGATCCGGCTCTTGAAGCTGGGGATCAGGATGGTCTGGCTCATCTCGTTGCCGGTCAGCGACTCGTAGTCGATGAGGAACAGCCGGTCCTGCAGGTAGAAGGCCGCGCCCAGGTAGCGGCAGCGCACCCAGTCCTCGGCCTCGCCGACCCGCGCGCGTTCCTGGCGCTCCTGGCGCTCGAACAGGTAGCTGCCGCGCTCCTCGCGCAGCTGCACCAGCGACAGCAGGATCCGCCCCGGCACCGACATGCAGTTGGCGTATTCGAAGTAGTAGCCGCAGTAGCGCTCCAGGCTGGCCGCATGCTGGCGCAGCGGCTGCAGCAGCTCGAGCAGCGGATCGCCCGCGGCGGGCGAGTCGCTGGCGCCGCGGGCGCCGACCAGGCGGGCGAACTGCTCGGCCGGCAGGCCCAGCTCGTACTCCTCGACACCGAAGAAATCGCAGATACGCTTGAGGTTGTAGGCGGTCGGCCGGCTCTGCCCGCTGAGGTACTTGTTGAACTGGGCACGGTTGATCGACAGCTTGCGGCACACCTCGGCAATCGAGCGGTAGTGGCTGCACAGCAGGCGGAGGTTGTCGCCGATGGCGTCGGACATGGGGCGGCTCCGGGTGATGCGAGTGACGCAAGTCTAGCATCGACTCGCATCACATCGCCGCGACCCGCGAAATTGCCGCGCGCGGCGGGTTGCCCAAAGATTTGCGCAGATGCCATCCCGGCCCGTTCAGAACAACAAGAGGCACCCACATCATGCTCGATCTCCTCAACGACCTGCTGTGGAGCAAGGTCCTCATCGTCGCCCTGGTCGGTCTCGGCCTGTTCTTCACCCTGCGCTCGTCGCTGGTGCAGCTGCGCTACTTCGGCGACATGTTCAAGATCTTCGCCAGCGCCAGCGTGCGCAAGGAAGGCCAGCTCAGCTCGTTCCAGGCGCTGATGCTCTCGGTGGCCGGCCGGGTCGGTGCCGGCAACATCGCCGGGGTGGCGGTGGCGATCATGCTCGGCGGCCCCGGAGCGGTGTTCTGGATGTGGGTGGTGGCGCTGCTCGGCATGGCCACCAGCTACTTCGAGTGCTCGCTGGCCCAGCTGTACAAGCGCCGCAACGCCGACGGCACCTACCGCGGCGGCCCGGCCTACTACATCCAGCACGGCCTCGGCCAGCGCTGGATGGCGGTGCTGTTCTCGGTGCTGCTGCTGGCCACCTTCGGCTTCGGCTTCAACGCCGTGCAGTCCTTCACCCTGGCCAGCTCGATGCACGATGCCTTCGGCGTGCCGACCCTGGCCACCGGCGTGGTGCTGGCGGTGGTGATGGCGGCGATCATCTTCGGCGGCATCAAGCGCATCGCCAGCATGGCCGACGTGCTGGTGCCGGTGATGGCGCTGTCCTACATCGGCATGGCGCTGTTCGTGATCGCCACCAACATCGGCGAAGTGCCGGCCACCCTGGCGCTGATCGTCAAGAGCGCCTTCGGCCTCGAAGAGGCCTTCGCCGGCAGCGTCGGCGCGGCCATCGTGATGGGCGTCAAGCGGGGCCTGTTCTCCAACGAGGCGGGGCTGGGCAGCGCGCCCAACGTCGCCGCGGTGGCCGAGGTGCCGCACCCGGCCGCCCAGGGCATCGTGCAGTCGCTCAGCGTGTTCATCGACACCCTGCTGATCTGCACCAGCACCGCGCTGATCATCCTGCTCTCCGGCGTCTACCAGCCCGGCACCGAGATGGCCGGCGTGGTGATGACCCAGACCGCACTGGCCGCGCTGGTCGGCGAGTGGGGGCGGATCTTCGTCAGCCTGGCGCTGCTGCTGTTCGTGTTCACCACCCTGGTCTACAACTACTACCTCGGCGAGAACGCGCTGGGCTTCTTCAGCCAGAAGCCGGCGCTGGTCAAGGCCTACCGCGCCCTGGTGATCGCCCTGGTGCTGTGGGGTTCGGTGCAGGATCTGTCCACCGTGTTCGCCTTCGCCGACGTGACCATGGGCCTGCTGGCGCTGGTCAACCTGATCGCCATCGCCCTGCTGTACAAGACCGGCCTGCGCCTGATGCGCGACTACGACGCGCAGATCCACGCCGGCACCGAGCAACCGGTGCTCGACCGTCGCCAGTTCGCCGACCTGGACCTCGACCCGGACGTCTGGAACCAGCACGGCGAGCGCAGCGCCGCGGCGCCGGACCACTCCGCCAGCCACCGCCGCGGCTGAGCGCGACGGCCGGCGCAGCCTCCCCGCGCCGGCCTCTCCCGGCAGACCCGAGAAGCGCCTCCCCAGGCCAATGGCGAGGTGCCTTCGGCCGGCTCGGCTGCGACAATCCCGGTCTTTCGTTGACGCGCATCCAGGAGTCGATGCCATGAACGCCCCCCGCCAGCTGCTGGTGCTCTACACCGGCGGCACCCTCGGCATGCAGATGAGCGCGGACGGCCTGGCGCCGGCCGGCGGCTTCGACACCCGCCTGCGCGCCGAGCAGGCCGCCCATCCCGAACGCCCGGCGCCGCCCTGGGTGTACCGCGAACTGAGTCCGCCGATCGACAGCGCCAACATGACCCAGGGCCACTGGCTGGCGATGCGCGAGGCCATCGTCGCCGCCGTCGAGCGCGACGGCTGCGACGCCGTACTGCTGCTGCACGGCACCGACACCCTGGCCTACAGCGCCGCGGCGCTGTCCTTCCTGCTCCTCGACCTCGGCCTGCCGGTCGTGCTCACCGGCGCCATGCTGCCGGCCGGCGCGCCGGGCAGCGACGCCTGGGACAACCTGTTCGGCGCCCTCGCCGCGCTGGCCGCGGGTGTCGCCCCTGGCGTGCACCTGTACTTCCACGGCCGCCTGCTGCACGGCGCGCGCGCCCTGAAGCGCGACAGCGCCTCCTTCGACGCCTTCGCCGAGGCGCAGCGCCCGCGCCAGGCGCCGCGCGCTGCGGTGCCGGCCAGCCTGGACTGGCGCCGCCCACGCCGCGCGGTGAACCTCGCCGTGCTGCCGCTGCACCCGGCGCTGCAGGCCGTCCAGGTCGAGGCGCTGCTGGACAGCGGCGTCGAGGCCGTGCTGCTGGAGTGCTACGGCAGCGGCACCGGCCCGGCCGACGACGCGGCGCTGCTGAACGCGCTGCGCCGCGCGCACCGCCGCGGCGTGGTGCTGGCGGCGATCAGCCAGTGCCCGCAGGGCCACATCGACTTCGCCACCTACGCCGCCGGCAGCCGCCTGGCCGCCTGCGGCCTGGTGTCCGGCGGCGGGATGACCCGCGAGGCGGCGCTGGCCAAGCTGTTCGCCCTGCTCGGCGCGGGCCTGGAACAGGCCGAGGCGGAGCGCTGGTTCGCCGTCGACCTGTGCGGCGAGCTGGCCGACTAGCGCACCGCGACAGGATTGGACGGCGGCGGGCGCCTCCGCGCTGCTGCTCAGCGCCCTGCCCACCGGCACCGGGCCGTTCATGCCCGCCGCGCACTACCGCCGCGAGGCGGCGCGGGTGTCGCGCGCCATCCTGCTGTCCACCCTCGGCTCGCTGGCCAGCCTGTCGCTGCTGCGGGTGCTGCTCGGCCCCCGAGGCAACGCCCCGCGGGCCGGACGATCCGCGGGGCTGCGCCGCGACGGCTCAGCAGCCGCCGAGGGTCGGCTTGACGCTCTCGCCGGGGAAGAACAGCGGGCGCAGGCGCACGCCGAAGGTGTTGCCGGCGAAGGCCGCCGCCACCCACAGCCAGCCGTGCAGGCTGCCCGAGGCGATACCGCTGAAGTAGGCGCCGATGTTGCAGCCGTAGGCCAGCCGCGCGCCGTAGCCGAGCAGCAGGCCGCCGAACACCGCGGCCAGCAGCGAGCGGCGCGGGATGTTCAGGTTCGGCGCGAAGCGCCCGGCCAGGCCGGCGGCCAGCAGCGCGCCAAGCACGATGCCGACATTCATCACCGTGGTGATGTCCTGCCACAGCGGCGCGGCCAGCGCCTTGGCGTTGGCCGGCGCCTGCCAGAAGGCCCAGGCCGAGACGTCCAGCCCCAGGCCCTGCGCCGCCTTGGCGCTCCACAGCGCGAACGCCGAGGTGACGCCCCACGGCCGCCCGGCCAGGGCCAGGGTCGCGTAGTTGAGCAGCACCAGCGCCAGCGCGCCCCAGAGCAGCGGCCAGGGGCCGCGCAGGAAGCGCTGCAGGCCGGCCGTGGCGCTCGCCGCCGGACGTTCCAGGGCGCCGTGGCGGCGCTTCTCCAGCACCACGGTAAGCACCGCGATCAGCGCGAACACCGCCAGGTTGAGGGCCAGCGCCGGCACCACGCCGAGGCTGTGGACCAGCGACAGCGGCGCCAGCGCCGGCAGGGCGAACCACCAGTCGACGTGCTGGGTGGCGATCAGCGAGCCGATGCAGAAGAACAGCAGGGTCACCAGCATCCGTGCGTTGCCGCCGCCCACCGTGTACAGGGTGCCGGAGGCGCAGCCGCCGCCCAGCTGCATGCCGATGCCGAACAGGAAGGCGCCGACGATCACCGAGGTACCGGCCGGCGAGACGAAGCCGGTGACCGGCTGGCCGAACAGCGAGCCGGCGCCGAGGGCCGGGAAGAACAGCAGCACGGCCAGCGCCAGCAGCACCATCTGCGCGCGCAGGCCGGCGCCGCGGCGTTCGACGATGAACACCCGCCAGGCCGAGGTGAAGCCGAAGGAGGCGTGATACAGGGCCAGGCCCAGGGCGCCGCCGACCAGCAGCAGCAGGGCCTGGCGGCTGTCGACCAGGCTGTTCAGGGCCAGGGCGGCCAGCAGCAGCAGGCCGCCGGCGACCAGCGGCGTGGCGCTGCGGCGCTCGGCCGCGAGGGGAAGGGCAGAACTCATGATGACTCCAGCAACGGACGAAAAAAGCCCGGGCATTCTAGTCAGGCATGTGTGCTGCCGATAGATCGTTAAGCTATTAGCAAATGACCGTACATCCGTCTGGCGCGCGGTTTTCCAGCTGCGGCGGGCCTAGCGACGCGCGCCCGCGCCCCGCCGCCCGGCCTCAGCTGCCGACGATGCGAAAGCCCACCTTGAGGGTCACCTGATAGTGGCCGACCAGCCCGTTCTCGATGTGGCCGCGGGTTTCCAGCACCTCGAACCAGTCCATGTGATGCACGGTCTTGGCCGCCTCGGCCAGCGCATTGTTGATCGCATCCTCGATGCTGGTGCGCGACGAGCCGACCAGCTCGATCTTCTTGTAGGTGTGGTGATCCGACATGACGGGCGCTCCTCTGTGCGTGGGTCCTTCTCAACGCTAGACAAGGCGCCGGCAAAGCGCCACGCCGGAGCGCTGCCGCGCGCCCGGCCGCCGCGCTATGCTGGAGTTCCCCCGCCACCGCCCGGAGCTTCGCATGCGCGCCCCTCTCCTGCTGGCCGCCCTGACCCTGCTCGGCGCCTGCGCCAGCCCGCTGCCCGCGCCCGATCCGCAACAGGCGTGGATCGAGCTGCGCAGCGAACCGGGCGATCTGCTGATGGCCGAACGCCTCGACGGCCGGCGCCTGAACGACGGCCGCTACTTCCAGATCGCCCCCGGCGCCCACCGCCTGGAGGCCAGCTACCGCTTCGAGGTGCAGGTCGGCCCGCTGATCGGCCGCGAGCCGGTGCAGATGCTCTGCTACCTGCGCCTCGACCACGACGCCTTCGCCGCCGGCGCGCGCTACCGGCTGGTCGCCCGCCACTACCTGTTCCAGCCGCGCCTGTGGCTGGAGGACGCCGACGGCCGGCGCCTGGCCGAGGGCCGCGAGCGCCACTGCATCCACCAGTAGGGTCGCGCCCGGTAGACTGGCGGGCGTGCCCTTTCCCGGCGGCCCGCCCGCCCTGCGATGGAGTCGCCATGACCGCCCTGCTGCTCGCCCTCTGGCCGCTGTTCGCGCTGATCGTCGCCGGCTATCTGCTGCACCGCGCCGACTTTCCCGGCGCGGCCTTCTGGCCCGGCGCCGAACGCCTCAACTACTTCGTGCTATTCCCCGCGCTGCTGGCCTCCAGCCTGGCCCGCGCGCCGCTGGACAACCCGGCGCTGCCGCGCCTGGCGCTGGCGGTGCTGCTCGCGCTGGGTCTTGGCTGGCTGGTGCTGCTGGCGCTGCGCCGGCTGCGCGGCTGGCCGGCGGCGCGCTTCGGCGCCCTGGTGCAGGGTTCGCTGCGCTTCAACACCTACCTGGGCCTGGCCGCCGTGGGCAGCCTGTACGGCGCGCCGGGGCTGACCCTGGCGGCGCTGATGCTGGCGCTGATGGTGCCGACGGTGAACCTGCTGTCAGTGTGGGCGCTGAGCGCCGAGCGCGGCGCCAGTCCCGCCGCGCTGCTGCGCCCGATCCTGCGCAACCCGCTGATCCTCGGCTGCCTGGCCGGGGTGGCGCTGAACCTCTCCGGCATCGGCCTGCCCGGCGGCAGCGAGCGCCTGCTCGGCCTGCTGGCCGCCGCCAGCTTGCCGCTGGGGCTGCTCTGCGTCGGCGCCGCCCTGCGCCCGCAGGAACTGCGCGGCGAGGGCGCGGCGCTGCTCGGCAACGCCCTGGCGCGGCTGCTGCTGATGCCGCTGCTGGCCCTGGGAGTGGCCCGGCTGCTGGGGCTGCCGGCGCTGGAGAGCAGCCTGCTGGTGCTGTTCTTCGCCCTGCCCACCGCGCCGACCGCCTACACCCTGACCCGCCAGCTGGGCGGCGACGCCCACCTGATGGCCGGGATCATCACCCTGCAGACCCTGCTGGCGGCGCTGAGCCTGCCGCTGCTGCTGGCCTGGGCGTTGTAAGGGCGCGGCCGGGCACCGACCGGTGGATGCCTGCCCGGCGACGGGGCAGCAAAAAGGCGCCCGCAGGCGCCTTTTGGCAACGCGGACGGCAGGCGTCACTGCCCGGCGTCGTCCTCGCGCTTCTTCAGCTTGGGATTGGGGAAGAACTGTACGGTCTGCACCTTGGGGTCGGCGGCCTTGGGCTTGAGCGCGCCGATGTTGACCCGGGTGGGCAGTTCCTTGGGCACCGAGTTGCCGCGGGCGTCGAGGGTATCGGCGTAGCCGCAGGTGACGCAGTGGCGGTTGGGGGTGCCGTCCTCGTCCCACATCTGGATGGTGTCCATCGCCTCGCAGGCCGGGCACACGGCGCCGGCGATGAAGCGCTTGGTCACGGTGACGATCGGTGCCTCGCTCATGCTGCCTCCTCGCTCAGACCGCTGTGGCGCAGCAGGGCGTCGATCGACGGCTCGCGGCCGCGGAAGTCGACGAACAGCTGCATGGCATCCTCGGAGCCGCCGCGGGCGAGGATCGCCTCGCGGAACGCACGGCCGGTTTCCGGGTTGAGCACGCCCTCTTCCTCGAAGCGCGCGAAGGCGTCGGCGGACAGCACCTCGGCCCACTTGTAGCTGTAGTAACCGGCCGCGTAGCCGCCGGCGAAGATGTGCGCGAAGCTGTTGGCGAAGCGGTTCCAGGCCGGCGGCTGCATCACCGACACCTGGTCGCGGATCTCCTGCAGCACGCCCTGCACGCCGCGGCCGTCGCCGTGGGTGGCGTGCAGCTCGAAGTCGAACAGCGAGAATTCCAGCTGGCGCAGCAGCATCAGCCCGGACTGGAAGTTCTTCGCCGCGAGCATCTTGTCCAGCAGCTCGCGGGGCAGCGGCTCGCCGGTCTCGTAGTGGCCGGAGATCAGCGCCAGCCCTTCCGGCTCCCAGCACCAGTTCTCCATGAACTGGCTGGGCAGCTCCACCGCGTCCCAGGCCACGCCGTTGATGCCGGAGGCGCCGGGGTATTCGACGCGGGTCAGCAGGTGGTGCAGGCCGTGACCGAACTCGTGGAACAGCGTGGTGACCTCGTCGTGGGTCAGCAGCGCGGGCTTGCCGGGTGCGGCCGGGGTGAAGTTGCACACCAGGTTGGCCACCGGGCTGATCCGCTCGCCGGCGGCATTGCGCCAGCAGTCGCGGGCGCCGTCCATCCAGGCGCCGCCGCGCTTGTTGGCGCGGGCGTAGAGGTCGAAGAAGAAGCGCCCGACCCGCTGGTCGTGCTCGCTGATCTCGAACAGGCGCACGTCCGGGTGCCAGCTGTCGAACTCCTTGAGTTCCGCAATCTGGATGCCGTACAGGCGCTCGACGATGGCGAACAGCCCGGACAGCACCTTGTCGATCGGGAACCAGGCGCGCACCTGCTCCTGGGAGAGGGCGTAGCGGCTCTGGCGCAGCTTCTCGCTGAAGTAGCCGACATCCCAGCTGTGCAGCTCGGCGACGCCCTGCGCGGCGGCGAAGGCGCGCAGCTCGGCCAGATCCTTCTGCGCGAACGGCTTGCCGCGCACGGCGAGGTCGCGCAGGAAGCCGAGCACCTGCTCGGTGGACTCGGCCATCTTGGTGGCCAGCGACAGCTCGCCGTAGTGGGCGAAGCCCAGCAGCCTGGCCAGCTCCTGGCGCAGGTCGAGGATCTCGGCCATCAGCGGACCGTTGTCGAACTGCCCGGCGTTGGGGCCCTGCTCGGAGGCGCGGGTGGCGTAGGCGGTGTACACCTCCTCGCGCAGCGCGCGGTCGTCGGCGTAGGTCATCACCGCGTAGTAGCTGGGGAACTCCAGGGTCACCAGCCAGCCATCCAGGCCCTTGGCCTCGGCGGCCTGGCGCATCTGCGCACGGGCCGACTCCGGCAGGCCGGCCAGCTGCGCCTCGTCGGCGAGGAGCTTGGTCCAGGCCTGGGTGGCGTCGAGCAGCTGGTTGGAGAACCGGCTGGACAGCTCGGAGAGGCGCATCTGGATGGTGCCGTAGCGCTGCTGCTGCTCGGCGGGCAGATCGATGCCGGACAGGTGGAAGTCGCGCAGGGTGTGTTCGAGGATGGTCTTCTGCGCCACTGCGAAACCGGCCGCCGCGGGGCTCTCGGCCAGCGCCTTGTAGGCCTGGTAGAGGCCGCGGTGCTGGCCCAGCTCGGTGTAGTAGGCCGACAGCTTGGGCAGGCAAGCCTCGTAGGCGGCGCGCAGCTCGGCGCTGTTGCACACCGCGTTGAGGTGGCTGACCGGGCTCCAGGCCTGGCCGAGACGCGCGTTCAGCGCGTCGAGCGCCAGCACCAGGCCGTTCCAGTCGGGCGTCTCGCCCTGGGCGGCGAGGATCTCGGCGATGGCCGCGCGGTTGTCTTCGAGGATCCGGTCGACGGCCGGCTCGACATGCTCGGGACGGATCGCCGAGTAGGGCGGCAGATCGAAGGCTTGCAGCAGGGGATTGTGGGCAGTCACGGCGTTTGACCTTGCAGTCGGAGGAATCACGAGGCTCATGGTAATGACAAATCCCCGCGCGCGCAGCCTGGCCGGCGCTATCGGGCCGATTGAGCGGCCAGCGGCTCGGCGCGCCGCGCATAGCGCTGCGCCAGCACCGCGCAGACCATCAGCTGGATCTGGTGGAAGACCATCAGCGGCAGCAGCGCCGGCCCCACCGCGGCGCCGGCGAACAGCACCTGGGCCATCGGCGCGCCGGTGGCCAGGCTCTTCTTCGAGCCGCAGAAGACGATGACGATGCGGTCCTCCAGGGAGAAACCCAGGCGCCGGCCGAGCCAGGCGGTGCTGCCCAGTACCAGGGCCAGCAGCAGGCAGCAGATCACCCCGAGCAGCAGCAGCGCCTCGACCGGCACCGTGTGCCAGAGCCCCTCGACCACCGCGGCGCTGAACGCGGTGTAGACCACCAGCAGGATCGACCCCTGGTCGACCAGGCGCAGGGTGCGGCCGTGGCGCTCCACCCAGGCGCCGAGCCAGGGGCGCAGCAGGTGGCCGGCGAGGAACGGCAGCAGCAGCTGCACGACGATCTGCCCGACCGCGCCGAGGCTGTCGGTCTCGGCGCCGCGCGCCTCCAAGAGCACGCCGACCAGCAGCGGGGTGAGGAAGATGCCGAGGATGCTGGAGGCCGAGGCGCTGCACACCGCGGCGGCGACGTTGCCGCGCGCCAGCGCGGTGAAGGCGATGGCCGACTGCACGGTGCCGGGCAGCGCGCACAGGTAGAGGATGCCCAGGTACAGTTCGGGGCCGACCCAGGGCGCCAGCCACGGGCGCAGGGCCAGGCCGAGCAGCGGGAACAGCGCGAAGGTGCAGGCGAACACCAGCAGGTGCAGGCGCCAGTGGCCGGCGCCGGCGAGGATCGCCTGGCGCGACAGCCGCGCGCCGTGGAGGAAGAACAGCAGCCCCACCGCCAGACGGGTGAGCTGCTCGAAGACCAGCGCGGCGGTCCCGCTGCAGGGCAGCAGGCTGGCCACGGCGATCACCGCCAGCAGGGCCAGGGTGAAGTTGTCGAACAGGATGCGCAGGTGGCGGAGCATGGCGGCGATCTCTTCTTGCCGGAACGGGAGGGCGACGGTAGCGTGACCGGCGATTGCCGACTAACGCGAAAAGGCCCAGCCATGTCGCCCAACGGACACCTGGACGCCCCGCCCCGCGAGCTGCGCGCCCTGCGCCGGCTGCCGCGCCCGCTCTACGGCCGCGCCGAGGCGCTGCCCAACCGGCTGCTCGGCTACCGCCACAGCCACCCCTGGGTACAACTCTCCTACGCCACCCGCGGGGTGCTCGACGTGCACACCGCCGGCGGGCGCTTCGTCGCCCCGCCGCAGCGCGCGGTGTGGATTCCCCCCGGCGTCGCGCACCGGGTGCGCGCCACGCCGGACGCGCGGATCAACAGCCTGTACATCGACCCGGCGGCGCTGGCCGGCGGCGGCGAGTGCCGGGTGCTGGCGATCAGCCCGCTGCTGCGCGAGCTGATCCGCGCCTTCGCCGCGCTGCCGGTGACCTACGCCGAGGACGGCGCCGACGGCCGCCTGGTGCGGGTGCTGCTCGACCAGCTGGCCGCCGCGCCGAGCGAGGCGCTGATGCTGCCGCTGCCCGGCGACCCGCGCCTGCGCCGGCTGTGCGCCGCGCTGCAGCGCCAGCCCGACGACGCCCGCGCCCTGGCCGCCTGGGGCCAGCGCCTGGGCGCGGCGGAAAAGACCCTCAGCCGCCTGTTCCGCCGCGAGACCGGGCTGACCTTCCGTGCCTGGCGCCAGCGCCTGCGGCTGTTCCACGCCCTGCCGCTGCTGGAGCGCGGCGAGCGGGTCACCGACGTGGCGCTGGCCTGCGGCTACGACTCCACCTCGGCGTTCATCGCCGCCTTCCGCGCCCAGTTCGGCGCCACCCCCGGCGCCTTCGCGGGCTCGCCAGAAGCGCCGCGGACGTGCTAACTAACCGCGCCCATTCAACAACAAGGAATCCAGCATGACCCTCCGCACCTTCCAGGGACGCGCCCCGCAGCTCGGCGCGCGGGTGTTCGTCGACCCCAGCGCCGTGGTGATCGGCGACGTGACCCTCGGCGACGACAGCTCGGTCTGGCCGCTGACGGTGATCCGCGGCGACATGCACGGCGTGGCGATCCGCATCGGCGCGCGCACCAGCATCCAGGACGGCAGCATGCTGCACCTCACCCACGCCGGCCCCTTCAACCCGGACGGCTACGCCCTGAGCATCGGCGACGAGGTGATCGTCGGCCACAAGGTGGTGCTGCACGGCTGCAGCATCGGCAACCGCGTGCTGGTCGGCATGGGCGCCATCGTGATGGACGGCGCGGTGGTCGAGGACGAGGTGGTGATCGGCGCCGGCAGCCTGGTACCGCCGGGCAAGCGGCTGGAAAGCGGCTATCTGTACGTCGGCAGCCCGGTCCGGCAGGCGCGCCCGCTGAACGACAAGGAACGCGCGTTCTTCGCCTACAGCGCCGGCAGCTACGTGAAGCTCAAGGACCAGCATCTGATCGAGGGCGGCAGCCAGGGCTGATGCCCGGGGAGCCGCTGCCGTCCCGAGCGTGCCCAGGCTCCCGCGTGGGCGTTCCTGTCCGCTCGCTTCCGTGGCCAGGGGTGGGAAACTGCCGCAGGCAGTTCCCACCGTCGAGCCGTACCTCAGCCGCGTCTCAGCGATTGACGTCCACCACCACCCGCCCGCGCACCTTGCCGGCGAGCAGTTCGCCGGCGGTGGGGATGACCTCCTCTAGGCCGATGGTGCGGGTGATCGGCGCCAGCAGGCGCTTGTCCAGGTCGCGGGCCAGGCGGCTCCAGGCCTCCAGGCGGTCGGCGCGCGGGCGCATCACGCTGTCGATGCCGGCCAGGGTCACGCCGCGCAGGATGAACGGCGCCACCGTGGCCGGGAAGTCCATGCCTTGGGCCAGGCCGCAGGCGGCCACGCAGCCGCCGTAGCGGGTGCTGGCGCAGACGTTGGCCAGGGTGTGGCTGCCCAGCGAATCGATAGCGCCGGCCCAGCGCTCGCGGCCCAGCGGGCGGCCCGGCGCGGACAGGCTGGCGCGCTCGACGATCTCCGCCGCGCCGAGGCTCTTCAGGTACTCGGCTTCCTCGGGGCGGCCGGTGGAGGCCGCCACGCGGTAACCCAGTTTCGCCAGCAGGGCGATGGCCACGCTGCCGACGCCGCCGTTGGCGCCGGTGACCAGCACCTCGCCCCGCTCCGGGGTGACGCCATGGCGCTCCAGGGCCAGCACCGCGAGCATCGCGGTGTAGCCGGCGGTGCCCAGCGCCATCGCCTCGGCGGCGCTGAAGCCGGCCGGCAGCGGGATCAGCCAGTCGCCGTTGAGCCGCGCCTGCTCGGCCAGGCCGCCCCAGTGGCCTTCGCCGACGCCCCAGCCGTTGAGCAGCACCGCGTCGCCGGCCTTGAAGTCGGGGTGGCGGCTCTCCTCCACCACGCCGGCCAGGTCGATACCCGGCACCATGGGAAACTGGCGCACCACCGGCCCCTTGCCGGTGATCGCCAGGGCGTCCTTGTAGTTCAGCGTGCTGTGGCTGACGCGCACCCGCACGTCGCCTGCGGGCAGTTGCGCCTCGTCGAGCGCCTGCAGGCTGGCACGGTAGCCGGTGTCGTCCTTGTCGATCAGGATGGCGCGGAACATGGATCACCTCTCTGGTTATTAGACCGGTCGTCTATAAATGGGCGATAAAAACTCAGCGCGGCAGCAGGGCGAGGAAGCCGCGGATGAAGGTCTCAAGCGGCGCGTCGTTCTGCACCAGCCGGGCGCGCAGCACGGCGCCCTCCCAGCCGATCCAGAAGAACGCCGCCAGCTCGTCGCAGTCCACCGTCGCCGCCAGGCTGCCGTCGTGCTGGGCGGCACGCAGGCAGGCGGCCAGGCGCGCCTGCCAGTCGCGCAGCACGGCTTCCAGCTGCTCGCGGAACCCTTCCGGCAATTGGGTCACTTCCTGGCCGAGGTTGCCGACCAGGCAGCCGCGCCGCCAGGCATGGCGCGCCATGCCGGCGCGGGCGTCGGCGACGAAGGCCTCCAGACGCGCCAGCGGCGGGCGCGAGGCGTCGAGCAGGCAGCGATCCAGCTTGGCCGCGAAGTAGCCGGCGTAGCGCTCCAGCACGGCGCGGCCGAAGGCCTCCTTGCTGGCGAAGTAGTGGTAGAAGGAGCCCTTGGGCACGCCGACCTCGCGCAGCACGGTGTCGATGCCGGTGCTGAGGAAGCCCTGCTCGGTGAGCAGGCGCATGCCGCAGTGCAGCAGGGCATCCTGGGTTTCGCGGTTGTCGCGGGCGATCTTCGGCGGGCGGCCGCGACGCGGCTGGGGGGCTGGCTGGGTCATGGGCCGATTATTAGACCGCCCGTCTCGAAAAATCAACCGGCCGGTTTGGCGGCGAACTTCTCCGGGCGCAGCACCTCCACCTCGGCCAGGTAGCAGATCATCGCGAAGTGGGCGTAGTAGCGCGCCTGCAGGTGCTGGGCGATGCGCTCGGCTAGCTCGCGCTCGCAGAGGACCTCGGCGCGGATGTTGCCGGCGGTGTCCCAGTCGGCGCGGCGCAGGCCGTGGGAGCCACGGCCGCGCACGTCGGAGAGGGTCCAGCCGGGGGCGCCGAGCTGTTCCAGGTCGGCGACCAGCTTGTGCTCCAGCGCCGCTTCGCAGATCACGGTGAGCAGGGTGGTATGGGCCATGTCAGAGTCCCCAGGCGATCAGTTGCTCGGCCAGCGCCAGGTACAGCGGTATGCCGATCAGGATGTTGAACGGGAAGGTGATGCCCAGCGAGGCGGTCAGAGACAGCGACGGGTTGGCCTCCGGCAGGGCCAGGCGCATCGCCGCCGGCACGGCGATGTAGGAGGCCGAGGCGGCCAGGGTGGCGAGCATCGCCGTGCCGCCCAGCGACAGGCCCATCAGCCGCGCCAGCAGGGCGCCGACCAGCGCGCCGAGCAGCGGCATGCACAGGGCGAAGGCGGCCAGGCGCACGCCGTACTGGCGCAGCGAGCCGAGCTGGCCGGAGGCGATCAGGCCCATCTCCAGCAGGAAGAACGCCAGCACCGGCTTGAACATGCCGGTGTACAGCGGCTCCAGCGGCTTGATCGCCTCCTTGCCGGCCAGCGCGCCGATCACCAGGCCGCCGAGCAGCAGCATGATGCTCTTGCCGAGGAAGATCTCGCGGCCCAGCTCCTTCCAGTGGGTGTCGCGGGAGATGCCCTTGGCCAGCAGGATGCCGACCAGGATCGCCGGGATTTCCAGGATCGCCACGAACAGCGGCATGTAGCTCTCGAAGAAGATCTGCCGCGAGGCCAGGTAGGCGACCACCACGGCGAAGGTGCCGGCGCTCACCGAGCCGTAGTGCGCGGCGACGCTGGCGGCGTTGATGCGGTCGAAGCGCAGCGCGCGCAGCAGGGCGAAGGCCAGCAGCGGCAGGACGATGCCCAGCCCCAGCACCAGCGCCGACTGGCCGAGCAGCGCCGGGCTGGCCTGCTCGGCCAGCTCGACGCCGCCGTGCAGGCCGATGGCCAGCAGCAGGACGATCGACAGGGTTTCGTAGAGCGCCGGCGGCAGCTTCAGTTCGCTCTTCAGCAGGCCCGCGGTCAGGCCGAAGACGAAGAACAGTACGACGGGATCGAGACTCATCGGCCCTCCTCGCGGGCGGTCGGTCGGTTGCTCTTTTTACAGTCCGGACGAAAAAAAGGGGAGCCATTCGGCTCCCCTGCAGGGCTTAACCCTCAATCTCGATGAGTACTTCACCGGGATTGACCCTGTCGCCCTTGACCACGTGAATCGCCTTGACGGTGCCGGCGATCGGCGCCTGCACCTCGGTTTCCATCTTCATCGCCTCGGTGATCAGCACCGACTGGCCGGCCTTGACCGCATCGCCTTCCTTGACCAGCACGTCGACGATGTTGCCCGGCATGGCGGTGCAGACGTCGCCCGGCGCGCTGCTCTGCTTGCGCTGGCCGCCGGCGCCGCCGACGAAGGCGTTGAGCGGCTCGAACACCACCTCTTCGGGCATGCCGTCGATGGCCAGGTAGAAGTGGCGCTTGCCGTCGTTCTTCACGCTGACCCCGGTGATGTCGACGCGGTAGCTCTCGCCGTGGACGTCGACCACGAACTCGGTGGGCACGCCTTCCTGGGCCGGCCGCGCAGCGGCGTCGGGCTGCGGCAGCAGCACTTCCGGCTTGAGGGTGCCGGCGGCGCGCTCTTCGAGGAACTTGCGCCCGATGTCGGGGAACATGGCGAAGGTCAGCACGTCCTCCTCGGACTTGGCCAGGCTGCCGATTTCCTCGCGCAGGCGGGCCATTTCCGGCGCCAGCAGGTCGGCCGGACGCACGTCGATGACGTCCTCGCTGCCGATGGCCTGGAAGCGCAGCGGCTCGTTGACCTGGCCCGGCGCGCGGCCGTAGCGGCCCTGCAGGTACAGCTTGACCTCGTTGGTGATGGTCTTGTAGCGCGCGCCGGCCAGCACGTTGAACACCGCCTGGGTGCCGACGATCTGCGAGGTCGGGGTGACCAGCGGCGGGTAGCCGAGGTCGGCGCGCACCCGCGGGATCTCCTCGAACACCTCGTTGATGCGGTGCAGGGCGCCCTGCTCCTTCAGCTGGTTGGCCAGGTTGGACATCATGCCGCCCGGCACCTGATTGACCTGCACGCGGGTGTCGACGCCGGTGAATTCGCTCTCGAACTGGTGGTACTTCTTGCGGATGCCGTAGAAGTACAGGCCGATCTCCTGCAGCAGCGCCAGGTCCAGGCCGGTGTCGTAGGGGGTGCCACGCAGCGCGGCGACCATCGACTCGGTGCCCGGATGGCTGGTGCCCCAGGCGAAGCTGGAGATCGCCGTGTCGATGTGCCCGGCGCCGGCCTCGATGGCCTTGAGCTGGCACATGGCGCCCAGGCCCGCGGTGTCGTGGGAATGGATGAAGATCGGCAGGTCGACCGCGGCCTTCAGCGCCTGCACCAGCTCGGCGCTGGCGTAGGGAGTGAGCAGGCCGGCCATGTCCTTGATGGCGATGGAGTCGACGCCCTTCTCCTGCATGCGCTGGGCCAGCTCGACGAAGGACGCGGTGTCGTGCACCGGGCTGACGGTGTAGCAGATGGTGCCCTGGGCGTGCTTGCCGGCGGCCTTGACCGCCTCGATGGCGGTGCGCAGGTTACGCACGTCGTTCATCGCATCGAAGATGCGGAACACGTCGATGCCGTTGACCGCGGCCTTGGCGACGAAGGCCTTGACCACGTCGTCGCTGTAGTGGCGGTAGCCGAGCAGGTTCTGCCCGCGCAGCAGCATCTGCAGGCGGGTGTTGGGCAGCGCCGCCTTGAGCTGGCGCAGGCGCTCCCACGGGTCTTCCTTGAGGAAGCGCACGCAGGCGTCGAAGGTGGCGCCGCCCCAGACTTCCAGCGACCAGTAGCCGACCCGGTCCAGTTTCTCGCAGATCGGCAGCATGTCTTCCAGGCGCATGCGGGTGGCGATCAGCGACTGGTGGGCGTCGCGCAGGATGGTGTCGGTGACGTGGATCTTGTTAGTCATGGCTCAATTCCTCACAGGCCCGCGTGGGCGGCGATGGCGGCGGCGATGGCCAGGGCCAGCTCTTCGGGCTTGCGCTTGACCGAGTAGTTGATCAGTTCCGGGTGGCTCTCGACGAAGCTGGTGTTGAACACGCCGCTGCGGAACTCCGGATTGCGGAGGATTTCCTGGTAGTAGGGCGCGGTGGTCTTCACCCCCTGCAGGCGCATGTCGTCCAGCGCGCGCAGGCCGCGGTCCAGCGCCTCCTCCCAGGTCAGTGCCCAGACGATCAGCTTCAGGCACATCGAGTCGTAGTAGGGCGGGATGGTGTAGCCGGTGTAGATCGCCGTGTCGGTGCGCACGCCGGGGCCGCCGGGCGCGTAGTAGCGGGTGACCTTGCCGAAGCTGGGCAGGAAGTTGTTCTTCGGGTCTTCGGCGTTGATGCGGAACTGGATCGCGTAGCCGCGGTGCAGGATGTCCTCCTGCTTGACCGACAGCGGCAGGCCCGAAGCGATGCGGATCTGCTCGCGGACGATGTCCAGGCCGGTGATTTCCTCGGTGATGGTGTGCTCCACCTGCACCCGGGTGTTCATCTCCATGAAGTACACCTCGCCCTCGGCGAGCAGGAACTCCACAGTGCCGGCGTTCTCGTAGCCGACCGCCTTGGCCGCCTTGACCGCCAGCTCGCCGATGTAGGCGCGCTGCTCGGGGGTCAGCTGCGGGCTGGGGGCGATCTCGATCAGCTTCTGGTTGCGGCGCTGGATCGAACAGTCGCGCTCGAACAGGTGCACGGTGTTGCCGAAGCTGTCGGCCAGCACCTGGGCCTCGATGTGCTTGGGATTGACGATGCACTTTTCGAGGAACACCTCGGCGCTGCCGAAGGCCTTGGTGGCCTCGGAGATCACCCGCGGGTAGGCCTGCTCCAGCTCGTCGCGGC
Source organism: Pseudomonas guangdongensis (assembly GCF_900105885.1). Classification (NCBI taxonomy): domain Bacteria; kingdom Pseudomonadati; phylum Pseudomonadota; class Gammaproteobacteria; order Pseudomonadales; family Pseudomonadaceae; genus Geopseudomonas; species Geopseudomonas guangdongensis. The sequence continues at coordinate 1,055,176 of NZ_LT629780.1, forward strand.
TGTTGCAGCGGCGGATGCCGCGGCCGCCGCCGCCGGAGGTGGCCTTGAGCATCACCGGATAGCCGATGCGCTCGGCTTCGCGCAGCGCCTCGTCGAGGTCGGCGACGTTGCCTTCGGTGCCGGGGGTGCAGGGCACGCCGGCGGCGATCATCGAGCGGCGCGCCTCGGTCTTGTCGCCCATGCGGCGGATCACTTCCGCGCTCGGGCCGATGAACTTGATCCCGCGTTCGACGCAGATCTCCGCCAGCTCGGCGTTCTCGGAGAGGAAGCCGTAGCCCGGGTGCAGGGCGTCGCAGCCGGTTTCCACCGCCAGGTTGACCAGCTTGCGCGGGTTCAGGTAGCCGGCCAGCGGCTCGTCGCCGAGGTTGTAGGCCTCGTCGGCGCGCTTGACGTGCAGCGCATGGCGGTCGGCTTCGGAGTACACGGCCACCGAGCGGATGCCCATCTCGGCGCAGGCCCGCACGATACGCACGGCAATTTCGCCACGGTTGGCGATGAGGATTTTTCTTATCACGGGGTATCCCTCGGCAAGGGCTGACTGACCGGCCGGTCAGGCCGCAGGTTTTTTACCCTAGCGTCCGGGGGATGATTAAGAAAAATGAATAATTATTGGGAAAGGCATAAGCATTGGCTAATATGACCGCCGAACCCCGGTCGAAACGGTAACGGCGAGCCAGCGCCGATGCATTCTCGATCCTGACTTTTGGCCTAAGATGCCGGACGATCAGCGATCATGACTGCACGCAGGCGCACGCCCGGCATGCCGTCTGCCGGGCCCGAGAAACCCGGAGAAACCCGATGCGCAAATCCCTGATGCGCCTGACCCTGCGCCAGCTGCAGGTGTTCCGCGCGGTCTGCGCGACCCGCTCCTACAGCCGCGCCGCCGAGGAAATGGCACTCACCCAGCCGGCGGTCAGCCTGCAGATCCGCCAGCTCGAAGAGCTGGTCGGCCAGCCGCTGTTCGAGTACGTCGGCAAGAAGCTCTACCTGACCCCGGCGGCGGACGCCCTGCAGCGCGCCGGCGCGGACATCTTCGACCGCCTGGAAAGCCTCGACATGCAGCTGGCCGACCTGCAGGGCAGCCTGCAGGGCCAGCTCACCCTGACCGTGGAGTCCAGCGCCCAGTACCTGGTCTCCGAACTGTTCGCTGCCTTCCGCCTGCTGCACCCGGAAGTCAGCCTGCAGCTCAGCGTGGTCAACCACGCCCAGGCGCTGCGCCGGCTGAGCGTCAGCCGCGACGACCTCTGGCTGCTGTCCCAGGTGCCGACCAACCTGGCCCTGGAGTTTCTGCCGTTCATGGAGAACCACATCGTCGCGGTGGCCCGCAGCGACCACCCGCTGTGCCGGGAAACCCGGCTGAGCCTGCAGGACCTCACCGCCTGGCCGCTGCTGGTGCGCGAGCCGGGCTCGGGCACCCGCCAGGCCTGCGAAACCTTCTGCCACGACAAGCGCGCCCACTTCGCCACCACCCTGCAACTGGGCTCGCTGGAAGCGCAGCGCCAGGGCGTGCTGGCGGGGCTGGGCCTGGCCCTGCTGCCGCGCCACACGGTGAGTCTGGAACTGAGCTGCGGCCGCCTGCGCGAGCTGCCGGTGGCCGAGCTGCCGCTGCGCCACAGCTGGTGCGTGGTGCATCCGCGCGACCGCTACCTGAGCCCGGTGGCGCTGGCCTTCCTCGACTTCATCCGCGGCCAGCGCCCGCAGCTCAACGCCCTCAACCAGCGCCTCTGAGCCGGCCTCAGTGCGCGGCGGCACGGGCGCTGGCGCGCAGCGTGCGCAGGTAGTCGATGGCGATCAGTTCCGGGTAGTCGTCGATCTGCCGGTTCAGGCGACGCTCCTCGTTGTAGTGCTCGATGGCCCGGCGGAAGGCCATGCGGCGCTGGTCTTCCAGCTTGCGGCGGGTCTTGGCGTCCAGACGAGGGGTGGCGGCGAGTGCGCGATGGCCAGGCATGGTGTCTCTCCCATCCAGGGTTATCCGGGAGCTTGAGCATGCCGCAGCCGACGTGACGCCCTGGTGGCGTCGCGATGAACAGGCGGTGACAGCCGGCCTCAGCCCTCCTCGGCCGGCTTGATGGTCTTGGGCGACAGACGCAGGCTGCGCAGGCTGCGCTTGACGCTCTTCAGGTGGTTGACCAGGTCCGGACCGCGGGCCATGGCCACGCCCATCGCCAGCACGTCGATCACCACCAGGTGGGCGATGCGCGAGGTCAGCGGGGTGTAGATCTCGGTGTCTTCCTGCACGTCGATGGCCAGGTTGACGGTGGCCAGCTCGGCCAGCGGGGTCTGGCTGGGGCACAGGGTGATCAGCGTGGCGCCGCTCTCGCGCACCAGGTTGGCGGTGGTCAGGAGGTCCTTGGAGCGCCCGGACTGGGAGATGCAGATCGCCACGTCGCTGGGCTTCAAGGTCACCGCACTCATCGCCTGCATGTGCGGGTCGGAATAGGCGGCGGCGGTCAGCAGCAGGCGGAAGAACTTGTGCTGGGCGTCGGCAGCCACCGCGCCGGAGGCGCCGAAGCCGTAGAACTCCACGCGCTGGGCCTGGGCGATGGCGGCGATGGCGCGCTCCAGCGCAGCGATGTCGAGGTGCTCGCGCACCTCGATCAGGGTGTGCAGGGTGGTGTCGAAGATCTTCAGGCTGAAGTCGGCCAGCGAGTCTTCCTCGTGGATGGCGAACTGGCCGAAGCTGGCGCCGGCGGCCAGGCTCTGCGCCAGCTTGAGCTTGAGATCCTGGAAGCCGCTGCAGCCGATGGCGCGGCAGAAGCGCACGATGGTCGGCTCGCTGATGCCGACCTCGTGGGCGAGATCGGCCATCGAGCTGTGCATGACGGCGGCCGGGTCCTGCAGCACGTAGTCGGCGACCTTGAGTTCCGACTTTCGCAGCAGGGAGCGGGACTGGGCAATGTGTTGCAACAGATTCACGGGGCGGACTCGGTTATGATCGGCCAAAGCCGGAGGTAGTGACCTTGTAGTTATACTACAAGAGCTGCGCCAGCGCCCAGGCAAACCGTACCGGAGATACCCCGTGCAGCCCTCTTCCCTTCCCTGCGACATGCTGGTGTTCGGCGCCACCGGCGACCTCGCCCTGCACAAGCTGCTGCCGGCGCTCTATCACCTGCATCGGGAACAGCGGCTGCCGAGCGACCTGCGCATCCTCGGCCTGGCGCGCACGCCCATCGGCCTGAGCGCCTTCCAGGCCCTGGCCGAGCGCCACTGCCGGGCGCAGATCGCCCGCCACGACTTCGACGCCGAGACCTGGCAGCGCTTCGCCGCGCGCCTCGACTACTTCGCCATGGACGCCACCCAGAGCGCCGAATTCGGCCGGCTGGCGCGCCACCTCGGCGAGCGCTGCGGGCGCGGGCGCATCCACTACCTGGCCACCGCCCCGCAACTGTTCGCGCCCATCGCCGCGCACCTGGCCACCGCCCGCCTGGCCGGCCCCGACACGCGCATCGTGCTGGAGAAACCGATCGGCCACTCGCTGGAATCGGCGCTGGCGATCAGCGAAGCGATCGGCAAGGTGTTCGACGAATCCCAGGTGTTCCGCATCGACCACTACCTGGGCAAGGAAACCGTGCAGAACCTGATGGCCCTGCGCTTCGCCAACGCCCTGTTCGAGCCGGTGTGGCGCGCCGGGCACATCGACCACGTGCAGATCAGCGTGCTGGAAACCCTCGGCGTGGAGAACCGCGGTGCCTACTACGACCACGCCGGGGCGATGCGCGACATGCTGCAGAACCACCTGCTGCAGCTGCTCTGCCTGGTGGCCATGGAGGCGCCGGTGCGCTTCGACGCCGAGTCGGTGCGCAACGAGAAGGTCAAGATCCTCCAGGCGCTCAAGCCGCTGTCCGGCCTCGACGTGCGCGACAAGACCGTGCGCGGCCAGTACAGCAGCGGCCGGATCGGCGGCCAGGAAGTGCCGGCCTACTACTTCGAGAAGAACGTCGACAACGACAGCGACACCGAAACCTTCGTCGCCGTGCAGGCGGAAATCGACAACTGGCGCTGGGCCGGCGTGCCCTTCTACCTGCGCACCGGCAAGCGCCTGCGCCGCAAGTGCTCGGAAATCGTCATCCAGTTCAAGCCGGTGCCCCACAGCCTGTTCCCCGGCGCGCCGGAACAGGCCAACCGCCTGCTGATCCGCCTGCAGCCGGAGGAGCGCATCAGCCTGCAACTGATGGCCAAGAGCCCCGGCAAGGGCATGCTGCTGGAGCCGGTGGAACTGGACCTCAACCTGGCCACCGCCTTCTCCCGCCAGCGCCGCTGGGACGCCTACGAGCGCCTGCTGCTCGACGTCATCGAGGGCGACCCGACCCTGTTCATGCGCAAGGACGAGGTGGAAGCCGCCTGGCGCTGGGTCAACCCGATCCTCGACGGCTGGCACGAGTACTACCAGAAGCCCCGTCCCTACGCCGCCGGCAGCAACGGCCCGGAACAGGCCCACAGCCTACTGGAGCTGCAGGGCCGGCGCTGGATGGACTGAAGCGCCCACCCCGCCAGCCCGCAGCGCCGGCCCGAGCACCATCGCCTGAAACAGCATTCACGCGGCGCCGAAGGCGCCGCCCCCCTCCCCCTCGCCCGGAGCCTGCCGATGCGCCCCAACTTCTGGAAACTCTCCCAAGGGCCGCAGTACTTCTCGTACGCGGAAATCATCGAATCCATCGCCCACGGGCTGGTCTACCTGCACAAGGACACCGGCGCCAAGGGCACCTCGGCCACCTCGCAGGCGGAAGACTTCATCGCGGCGCCGACCGGCGACTACTTCTACCTGACCCACGGCAACCAGGGCATGTACCTGATCGGCCAGTTCTGCGGCCCCGCCAATCTGTTCTCCAAGTACGGCGACGGCTGGCTGGAACGCCCGTACAAGTTCATCGTCCCGGCCGTCACCGCGCAGCGCTACGAAGGCCCGCACAAGTGGTGGGCGCCGTCCGACCACTCGACCTTCACCCGCGTCGCCCCCGGCGACCTCGCGCTGTTCGAGCGCACGATCCTCAAGCCGCACTTCGACCTCGACCTGGCGCGCTTCGGGATCGACGTGCAGGGATAAAAGGTGGCGCCCGCACGGCAGACGGCCGGCGGCGACGCCTCCCGAACGGCCACCCGCCGCGCCACGACGGGCCGGACAGCCCGCGCGCTCACTCCCCGTGCAGCGTCACCACCAGCGTGCGCGCCCCGCCGCGGTTGCGGTGCTCGCACAGATAGATGCCCTGCCAGGTGCCGATGTTCAGCCGCCCGTCGCTGACCGGCAGGCTCAGGCTGCTGCCCAGCAGGCTGCTCTTGATATGCGCCGGCAGGTCGTCGCTGCCTTCCAGGGTGTGCCGGTAGTACGGCTCGTCCTCGCGCACCGTGCGGTTGAACCAGCTCTCGAAGTCGCCGCGCACCGTCGGGTCGGCGTTCTCGTTGAGGGTCAGCGAGGCGGAGGTGTGCTGGATGAACACATGCATCAGCCCGACGCGCATCTCGCGCAGCGCCGGGCAATGGCCGAGGATCTCGTCGGTGACCAGATGAAAGCCGCGACGGCGGGGTTGGAGCTGGAAGCGGTACTGGTGCCACATGGTCCGGCGCCCTGCGGGAATGGGGAAGGGAGCGGGATTATTGGCGGCGGTTGAGGGCAGGTCAAAAGCCTCGCCCCTGTGCATAACTTTTATCCACAATCGCCGATGACTCCCACGCTCCGCCGCGGAAGCCTGCCCTTGGATGCGCCGCATCCAGCCGCAGGAGCGGCGCAACGGGCGCAGTACCCGCTATCGAATCGCCGGGGCGGACTAGCCGGGATGGAACGCAGGGTGGACAAGGCTATGCCGCTGTCCACCCTACTTGCCGATGGCTGCCACGCGCTCGCGCTCGTAGAGCGTCTGTCCCACGCGGTGGATATGTTCCAGCAGCGCGGGGTTGTCGATATGCGCCAGCAGCGACAGGTCGATCTTCCACGGCAGCAACAGGTCGTCCAGCGCCAGCTCGATATCCAGCAGGTCACGGTGCTGCAGGCTCTCGCCCTGCAGGGTGAGGTCGATATCCGAACCGGGGCGCTCGCGGCCAAGGGCGCGGGAGCCGTAGAGGATGGCCGCCGTAACGCCGGGATGAGCGGCTAGCACCTCGCGAATCGCCTGCAGGGCGTCTGCCGGCAGACCGTAATCCGGGGTCATGCCTGCGGCTCCTCGCGGGCGCCCAGCACCTGCTCCAGCGCCCGCAGCAGCGGGTGGTGCTGCTGCTGGATATTGCGCAGGATCGCCTCGGCGGTTTCCTCGTTGTAGGTGTGCGAGGTGCGGTTGCGGTCGGCGAGCATCTGCATCCAGCCGGTGCCGTCGGCAACCAGCCCGCGGCTGAAGCCTTCACGGATGGCATCCCGCGAGCCGACCAGACCCTCGATCCCCTGCCAGACCAGAAAGTCCTTCAGCGTGTTCCAGCCCAGCTCGTAGCAGTACTCGAAGCCCTGGATCACCCCCTGCTTTTCCAGCTTCGACAGCGGGCGCTCGGCCATCAGGGCCATGGCCTCGTCCAGCTGCGCCAGTACCCGGCGAAAGTTATACAGGCGCTGCTGCCAGCGAATGGCCGGTGCGCTCATGGTGCTCTCCGCAAGGTCTGTTCTGGGGCGGGAGTGTAGCAAGGAGCGCGTACTGCCTCCGTAGGGCGGGATGGAACGCAGGGTGGACAACTCGCGCAGCGATTGTCCGCCGCTGGCGGGGCGGATCGGTTGTCCGCCCTGCTGGCTGGCCAGTGAGCCGAATAGGCGCCACAATCGGCTCACAGAATGAGCCGAATAGGTCCGTCATTCGGCTCATCGCGACGCGAAAAAAGGAGCGATCATGGAACCCCCGCGCTGGATCTGGCAGCACCCCGAGTGGCCGCAGTTGCATTGGCAGGCCGAGCGCCTGGCGCCGCTGCTGCGCGACTGCACCCAGGCCCAGGGCCGCCTGCTGGGCATGGCCGGCGTAGCCGGCGGCGAGTTCGCCGCCCAGGGCGAGCTGGACACCCTGCTGCAGAACATCGTCACCTCCTCGGCCATCGAGGGCGAGACGCTCAACGTCGGCTCGGTGCGCTCCTCACTGGCCCGGCGCCTGGGACTGGAGGCGGACGGCAGCGAGCGCACCAGCCCGCGCAGCGAAGGGCTGGCCGAACTGATGCTGGACGCCACCCGGCATTTCGACCAGCCGCTGAGCTTGGAGCGTCTGCTGCACTGGCACCGCCTGCTGTTCCCCGAGCAGGAACACGATCTGCTGCCCCGGCGCATCCGCGTCGGCGCGCTGCGCGGCGACGAGCCGATGCAGGTGGTCTCCGGGCGCATCGACCGGCCCACCGTGCACTTCGAGGCGCCACCGCGCGACGGCCTGGAGCAGCAACTCGGCGCCTTCCTCGACTGGTTCGAGGCCAGCCGTCGCGACACCGCCCTCGACCCGCTGCTGCGCGCCGGCATCGCCCACTTCTGGTTCGTCACCCTGCACCCCTTCGACGACGGCAACGGCAGGCTGACCCGCGCCATCACCGACCTGGCGCTGGCCCAGGCCGAACGGCAGGCGCTGCGCTTCTACGCCATGTCGGCGAGCATCCTCGACGACCGTCGCGGCTACTACCGCATTCTGGAGAGCAGCCAGAAAGCTACCCCGGATATCACTGACTGGCTCGAATGGTTCCTGCACACCCTGCTGCGCAGCCTGCAACAGGCGCTGGCGCGCATCGAGCGGGTGCTGGCCAAGGCGCGCTTCTGGCAACGGCACCGCCAGCAGGCGTTGTCCGCCGAGCAGATCAAGGTGCTCAACCGCCTGCTCGACGGCGGCGAGCGCGGCTTCGAGGACGGCATCAGCGCCGCCCAGTACCAGGCCGTCGCCAAGGTCTCCAAGGCCACCGCCACCCGGCACCTTGCCGACCTGCTGGAAAAGGGTTGTCTGGTGCGCCTGCCGGGCGGCGGGCGCAGCACCCGCTATCGGATCGCTTGGGCGGATTAGTCGGGATGAAGCGTAGGGTGTCCCGAGGCTGGTCAGAGGGGCGATCAGGAGCGCATCGCCATGTGGGCATGCTCAAGAAAATCAAATAATATACAGATGATATTTTTACAGCAGCAACGTAAATGGATTTTAAATGTCTATAGATGTTATTTCGCACATGGCTGAGCATAAAAATAAGGCAAGTGTAGACAGAGAGGCAGAGCTGCGGGTTGAGCTGTTTTTTTTGTCTCTGAAAAAGGCTTTGAACCGGGTTTATGGAAACCTCGGAGAATTGATTGAAGATGGTCTACTAAGGGCCACGAAATACAACATTGCTCTTTCGGTTATATGCTCTGCAATATTCAGTTATATTGCCCTTAGCGATGACATTAAGGCGCTGGTTCGGCGTGAGACCATCCCATTTCCCGTTAGGGATTTTGTTATTGGCTATGTCGGCGTAGAACATATAACCTTCTGGGTTGCTATTACAGGCTTTCTTATTGCTGCTTGGCTTTTTTGCTCAAGCGCAATTAGTGATATTATTCTAAAGCGGCAAAACAGGCGGTTACGCGCTGAAAATTTTGACCTGAAGAGCAAGAATTCAGGGATGTCAATAGACTGCCACGAATTGTTTAGCAAGTATATTTACTCGATTTTTAGAAAGTATGGCTATGGTAGTTCGGAGAGAATAAGCCTGTATGTGCTCGACTTGGAGCATTTCAGGTGTATTGGAAGGCACTCCAGTGATGAGAAGTATAGGGAGCTGCCTAAGAAAATGTATCCAAAGGAGGTTGGGTTTATAGGGGCAGCATGGAGAAAAGGAGATTTTTCAATTTCCGAGCTTCCTGATCCAAGTCTTCGGTTGTCCGAGTGGTTTGACTCAAATGAAGCCAACACTAATATATCGCGTGAGGCTTTACAGCAAATTGGAATGAAAAGCCGAGCTTTTCATTGCGTTCGCATACAAAATAGTAAAAGCACACCTGTAGCCATCATTGTTTTCGAGTCAACCAACAAAAAGCTTCCGAATGAGAAAACCGTGAATAAAGACTTCGGCAAGTATGAGGCCAGGATGATCGCTAATCTTTTGGATGCACTTAAGCCGCACATGGTTAACCTCGAGCTGGCTAAGCGGGAGGGATTCTAAATGACTGATAAGCTGCTTGATATAGTTAAGTATATCTTGCTAAATTATCCTTACCCTGATGACATGTCGGCATCTAGGATTACAAAGATGGTTTATTTGGCTGACTGGAAAGAGGCTATAAGTCATGGAAGGCAGATCACCAATATAAAGTGGTTTTTTAATCATCACGGGCCTTACAATGACGACATACTTCAAGCGGCTGCCAGAGATAAAGATATAAAGGTTACAGTCAAGAGCAATGCTTATGGCGGAAAGAAGACTCACATAGAAATTCTCGATAGAAGTCAAGAGGTGGAATTGAGCGAAGGCTCTTCGCAGACAATTGACTTTGTCATTGAGGCGACAAAGAAGAAGAGTTACACGGAATTTATAAAGCTTGTTTACTCAACCTATCCTGTCATATCTAGCGAAAAGTATCGTAGCCTAGATTTAGTTCGTAAAGCAGAAGAGTATAACGGCCTATCTTAGTGGTGGCTAATGACTGCCAAGCAGAACTAATCCGAATATGATTATGGCGGCTCCCATGCACACGTGAACTTTGGGTTTTTCTGAACCACGGAAAAGGCCGCTGCCCTAACGGACAGCGGCCTTTCTTATCCACTGCGAGAGCAGCATTTCACAGGCGAGCGCCGCGCACCCCCTCCGCCAACTCCCGGCAAAGCCCCAGCACATCCCCAACCGCCTGCTCTTTCGACGAAGCCTTGGCAATCCTGTCGATCAACGCCGAGCCGACCACCGCGCCATCAGCGCGCTTGGCCACTTCCGCAGCATGTTCCGGGGTGCGGATACCGAAGCCGATGCACAGCGGCAGGTCGGTGTGGCGGCGCAGGCGGGTCACCGCCTCTTCCACCTGATCCATGGTCGCAGCGCCGGCGCCGGTGACGCCGGCCACCGAGACGTAGTAGACGAATCCAGAGCTGCCGTTGAGCACGGTCGGCAGGCGGGCGTCGTCGGTGGTCGGGGTGGTCAGGCGGATGAAGTCGATACCGGCGGCCTGGGCCGGGTCGCACAGTTCGTCGTTATGTTCCGGCGGCAGGTCGACGACGATCAGGCCGTCGACGCCGGCTTCCTTGGCATCCTTGACGAAGCGTTCCACGCCGTAGATGTAGATGGGGTTGTAGTAGCCCATCAGCACCAGCGGGGTGTCCTGCTCGGTGGCGCGGAATTCGCGGACCATCTGCAGGGTCTTGTCCATGTTCTGGCCGTTGCCGAGGGCGCGGATGTTGGCCAGCTGGATCGCCGGGCCGTCGGCCATCGGGTCGGTGAACGGCATGCCCAGCTCGATCACGTCGGCGCCGGCACCCGGCAGGCCCTTGAGGATTTCCAGCGAGGTGGCGTAGTCCGGATCGCCCGCGGTGACGAAGGTGACCAGGGCGGCGCGGTTCTGTTCTTTCAGTGCGGCAAAGCGGCGGTGCAGACGGCTCATGCGTTGTTCTCCACGGTGTCCTGCAGGTGGTGCATCACGGTCTGCATGTCCTTGTCGCCACGGCCGGACAGGTTGATGACCATCAGGTGATCCTTGGGCAGCTTGGGTGCGCGCTTGAAGGCTTCGGCCAGGGCGTGGGACGACTCCAGCGCCGGGATGATGCCTTCCAGGCGGCAGCAGGTGTGGAAGGCGGCCAGCGCTTCGTGGTCGGTGATCGGCACGTATTCGACGCGGCCGACCTCGTGCAGCCAGGCGTGTTCGGGGCCGACGCCGGGGTAGTCGAGGCCGGCGGACACCGAGTGGGCGTCGGTGATCTGGCCGTCGGCGTCCTGCAGCAGGAAGGTGCGGTTGCCGTGCAGCACGCCGGGGGTGCCGCCGGCCATGCTGGAGGCGTGCTTGCCGGTGTCGATGCCGTGGCCGGCGGCTTCGACGCCGACGATGGCCACGCTCGGCTCGTCGAGGAATTCGTGGAACAGGCCGATGGCGTTGGAGCCGCCGCCGATGCAGGCGACCAGCGAGTCGGGCAGGCGGCCTTCCTTCTCCAGCATCTGCGCGCGGGTTTCGCGGCCGATCACCGCCTGGAAGTCGCGGACCATCGCCGGGTAGGGGTGGGGGCCGGCGGCGGTACCGATCAGGTAGAAGGTGTCGTGGACGTTGGTCACCCAGTCGCGCAGCGCCTCGTTCATGGCGTCCTTGAGGGTGCCGGTGCCGGCGGTGACCGGGACGACCTTGGCGCCGAGCAGCTTCATGCGGAAGACGTTGGCCTGCTGGCGGTCGATGTCGGTGGTGCCCATGTACACCACGCATTCCATGCCGAAGCGCGCGGCCACGGTGGCGCTGGCCACGCCGTGCATGCCGGCGCCGGTCTCGGCGATGATGCGCTTCTTGCCCATGCGCTTGGCCAGCAGGATCTGGCCGATGCAGTTGTTGATCTTGTGCGCGCCGGTGTGGTTCAGCTCCTCGCGCTTGAAGTAGATCTTCGCGCCGCCGAAGTGCTCGGTGAGGCGTTCGGCGAAGTACAGCGGGCTGGGGCGGCCGATGTAGTCGCGCTGGAAGTAGGCCAGCTCGTCGAGGAACGCCGGATCGTTCTTGGCGGCCTCATATTCGGCGGCCAGTTCGTTGATCAGCGGCATCAGGGTTTCGGCGACGAACTGGCCGCCGAAGCGGCCGAACAGGCCGCGCGCATCGGGGCCGTGGGAGTAGGTCTGGGTCATGGAATCTCCGGCGTGGGCAGAGGCGGAGCCGACAGGGGCGTCCGGCGATGGTTGCAATCTAACCAATGGCCGGGGCCGGGAAAAGCGATAAGATCGCCGCAACCTGTGAGGAAATGTCACCGATGAGCCTGCCCCGCGACCTGCCCCCGCTGAATGCCCTGCGCGCCTTCGAGGCCACTGCCCGGCTGGCCGGCGTCGGCCGCGCCGCCGAGGAGCTGCACGTCACCCACGGGGCGGTGAGCCGCCAGTTGCGCACCCTGGAGGAAGACCTCGGCGTGGCCCTGCTGGTCAAGGACGGGCGCGGCGTGAAACTCACCGCTGCCGGGCAGCGCCTGGCGGCGGTGGCCGGCGAGTCCTTCGCCGCGCTGCGCGCGCTCTGCGCGGAACTGCGCGAGGGCCGCGCCCAGGCGCCGTTCGTGCTCGGCTGTCCGGGCAGCCTGCTGGCGCGCTGGTTCATTCCCCGTCTGGATCGTCTGCAGCGCGACTTGCCGCACCTGCACCTGCAGCTGTCGGCCAGCGAGGGCGAGCTGGACCCGCGCCGGCCGGGGCTGGACGCCACTCTGTGCTTCGCCGCGCCGCCCTGGCCGGCGGACATGCGGGTGTTCGAGCTGGCCGGGGAGCGCATCGGCCCGGTGCTGTCGTCCCGTCACGCCCGCTACGCGGCGCTGCGGGCGGCGGCGCCCGGCGCGCTGCTCGACGAGCCGCTGCTGCACACCGCCTCGCGGCCGCAGGCCTGGCCGCAGTGGGCGCGGGCGCAAGGCCTCGATCCGGCCGCTCTGAGGCCCGGCCAGGGTTTCGAGCATCTCTATTACCTGCTGGAGGCGGCGGTGGCCGGCCTCGGCGTGGCCATCGCCCCCGAGCTGCTGGTCACCGACGATCTGGCCGCCGGACGGCTGGAAGCGCCCTGGGGCTTCGTCGAAACGCCGGCGCGGCTGGCGCTGTGGGTGCCGGCGCGCGGCGCCGATCCGCGCGCGGCGGAGCTGGCCGAATGGCTGCGCGCCGAACTGGGCGCCTGAGCACTCAGCCGATCTGGGAAATCTTCAGCAGGTAGCGCAGGTCGTCGAGGATCTGCTTGCCGTCGCTGCCGGCGGCGTAGCGCAGCACCAGATTGCCGTGGGGGTCGACGATCCACAGCTGCGCACCGGCCGGCAGTTGCGCGGCCGGGTAGCGCTCGGCATCCAGCACCAGTTGCAGCAGTTGCGGATACTCGGCCTGCAGGGTCGCGGCGTAGTCGGCCGCCAGCGCGGCGCCGTGGGCCAGCGCGTGGCTGGCGCGCGGCGCTTCGCGGCCGAGGCCGATGTGGATCTGCCGGGCCAGGTAGACCAGCGCGCGGCAGTCGGCGGCGCAGCCGTCGGGGGCGGTGACCAGCAGTTGCCAGCGCGGCGCGGCGAGCAGCTCGCCGCCATCCCAGGCGCCGGCCACGCCGAGGTCGGCCGGGGTCTGGCCGCTGGCGATCAGCTCGCCGTGGTAGCTGCGGCTCTGCGGCAGCCAGAACTGGCCGTGGTACATGGCGCTGGCCAGCAGCATCGGCCCGAGCACCACCGCCAGCAGGCCGAGCAGTTGCGCGCGGCCGCGCCAGCGCGGCAGTTTGTCAGCAATCGCGAGCGTGTTCATCGCATCCCTCCCCGTGTCGAGGACACGGCCAGCCAGACGGTCAGTCCCAGCAGGGTCGCCGCCAGGGCGAACCACTGCAGCGCATAGCCCAGGTGCTTGTCCGGGCTCATGTTCACCAGCGGCCAGGCGCCGACGTAGCGGGCCGGGCCGGGTTCCAGGCGCAGCTCGTCGGCCAGGCCCTGGCGGCCCAGCTCGCGCCACAGCGCGGCGGCGTCCACCGCATTGACCAGCCGCGGCCAGTCGCCGGCGGCCGCCGCGGCGCCGTCGCCGAGCAGGAAGGCGGCGCCCGGCGGACGGTGCACGCGGGCCTCCAGGCTCAGCTCGCCGGGCGGCGTGGCGAAGTGCGGCGGCACGCGGCGATCCGGCCAGGCCAGCCAGCCGCGGTTGACCAGCACCCAGCGCCCGCTGGGGCGGTCGAGAAAGGGTTGCAGCAGCTCGACGCCGACCCGGCCGTCGCGCAGGCGGTTGTCGAGCAGCAGGCTGTGGGCGGCGTCGAAGCGGCCGTGCAGGCGCACCCGGCGAAATCCCGGCTCGGCCAGCCCGGCCAGCTCGGCGACCGCCAGCGCCGGCAGCGCGGCGCGCTCGGCCTGGGCGGCGAGCAGGGCGCGCTTTTCCTCGCCGCGCTGCAGCTGCCAGACGCCGAGCCAGAGCAGCAGCGGCACCAGCAGCAGCGGCAGCACCGCCAGCCACCGCGCCACGCGCCGGCCGGCGCGCGGCGGGGCGGGACTGGCGCCGACTATACTGGCCATCGATCCTTCTCCCTCGCGGAGGCCGCGATGCTCAAGCTGGCCATCGTCGTCCTGCTGCTGGCCACCCTGGCCAGCCTGTTCGGCGGCCTGTTCTTCCTGGTCCGCGATGCCGGCCAGGGCCGGCGCCTGCTCGGCGCCCTGACCCTGCGCGTCGGCCTGACCGCGCTGACCGTGGCGCTGATCGCCTGGGGCCTGTATTCCGGACAACTGGTTTCCCATGTCACCTGGTAGGCCCTAGAGCACGTAGACGAAGACGAACAGGCCGATCCACACCGCGTCGACGAAGTGCCAGTACCAGCTGGCCGCCTCGAAGCCGAAGTGCTGCTCGGCATCGAAATGGCCGCGCAGGATGCGCAGCAGCATCACCGTCAGCATGATCGCGCCGAGGGTGACGTGGGCGCCGTGGAAGCCGGTGAGCATGAAGAAGGTCGCCCCGTAGATGCCCGAGCCGAGGGTCAGGCCCAGTTCCTGGTAGGCGTGGACGTATTCCTCGACCTGGAAGAACAGGAAGGCGGCGCCGAGCAGCACGGTCAGCGCCAGCCAGGCCTTGAGCGGACCGCGCCGGTTGGCCTTCATGGCGTGGTGGGCGAAGGTCAGGGTGAAGCTGGAGGAGACTAGCAGCACGGTGTTGAGCAGCGGCAGGTGCCAGGGGTCGATGACGCCGCTGGGCGGCGGGTAGCGCTGCGGGTCGGGGTTCTCCAGCAGCGGCCAGGCGAACTCGAAGCCCGGCCAAAGCATGGCGCTGACGCCCTTGTCGCCCTCGCCGCCGAGCCAGGGGCCGACGAACACCCGCACGTAGAACAGCGCGGCGAAGAAGGCGGCGAAGAACATCACCTCGGAGAAGATGAACCAGCTCATCCCCCAGCGGAACGAGCGGTCCATCTGCGCGCTGTACAGGCCGCCGCGGCTCTCGCGGATCACGTGGCCGAACCAGCCGAACAGCATCCAGGCCAGCAGCAGCGCGCCGACGAACAGCACCCAGGGGCCGTGGGAGGCGTCGTGGCCGGCCTTGAGGTCGTTGAACCACAGGCCCAGGCCGGTGAAGCTGACCAGCAGGCCGAGGCTGGCGATGATCGGCCACTGGCTCTGCTCGGGAACGTAGTAGCGCTCGTGGCTGGCCATGCTCGTTCTCCTCGCTCCGCGCCGGCGGCGCGGGCTGTCCGCGAATGGGGGGCCTGTTCAGTCGCCGCGCCGCGCCAGGGGCGCCTGGTCGGCGAGGTCGAACAGCGTGTAGCCCAGGGTCAGGTGGTGGACGTCGGCCGGCAGGTCGCGGTCGACGATGAAGCGCACCGGCATCTCGATGCGCTCGCCCGGCTGCAGCACCTGCCGGGTGAAGCAGAAGCACTCGGTCTTGTGGAAAAACGCCGCGGCCCGCGCCGGCGCCACGCTGGGCACCGCCTGCGCGGTCGTCGTTCGCTCGCCGGGGTTGCGGGCGACGAACAGCACCTGCTGGCTGGCGCCGGGGTGGACGACGATCTCCTCCTGCAGCGGGGCGAACTCCCAGCGCATGCCGGCGGCGTTGGTGGCGAGGAACTGCACACGCACGGTGCGCGTCTCGTCCACCGTCTGGCTGCCGGCGTAGGCGCCGGCGGTCTTGCCGTTGATGCCGAAGGCCTGGCACATCACCTCGTAGAGCGGCACCAGGGCGAAGCCGAAGCCGAACATCGCCACCACCACCAGCAGCAGGCGGCGTACCAGCCGCGCGGTGGGGACGCCCTCAGTCGTGCTCATGGCGGCGCTCCTGCAGCTCGGGCGGGGTCTGGAAGCTGTGGTAGGGCGCCGGCGAGGGCAGCGTCCACTCCAGGCCTTCGGCGCCGTCCCAGGGCTTGGCCGGCGCCGGCGCGCCGCTGCGGATGCAGCGGATGACGATGAACAGGAACAGCAGCTGGGTGGCGCCGAACAGGAAGGCGCCGACGCTGGAGACCATGTTGAAGTTGGCGAACATCAGGTTGTAGTCGGGGATGCGCCGCGGCATGCCGGCCAGGCCGACGAAGTGCATGGGGAAGAAGGCCAGGTTCATGCCGACGAAGCTCAGCCAGAAATGCAGCCGCGCCAGGGTCTCGTCGTACATCCGCCCGCTCCACTTCGGCAGCCAGTAGTAGACCGAGGCGAAGATGCCGAAGATCGCCCCCGGCACCAGCACGTAGTGGAAGTGCGCCACCACGAAGTAGGTGTCGTGGTACTGGAAATCGGCCGGGGCGATGGCCAGCATCAGCCCGGAGAAGCCGCCGATGGTGAACAGGATGACGAAGGCCACGGCGAACAGCATCGGCGCCTCGAAGGTCAGCGCGCCGCGCCACATGGTGCTCACCCAGTTGAACACCTTCACCCCGGTGGGCACGGCGATCAGCATGGTGGCGTACATGAAGAACAGCTCGCCGGTCAGCGGGATGCCCACGGTGAACATGTGGTGCGCCCAGACGATGAACGACAGGAAGGCGATGGCGCCGGTGGCGTAGACCATCGAGGTGTAGCCGAACAGCGGCTTGCGGCTGAAGGTGGGGATGATCGCGCTGACCGCGCCGAAGGCGGGCAGGATCATGATGTACACCTCGGGGTGGCCGAAGAACCAGAACACGTGCTGGAACAGCACCGGGTCGCCGCCGCCGGCGGCGCTGAAGAAGCTGGTGCCGAAGTGGATGTCCATCAGCATCATGGTCACCACCCCGGCCAGCACCGGCATCACCGCGATCAGCAGGAAGGCGGTGATCAGCCAGGTCCAGACGAACAGCGGCATCTGCATCAGGCTCATGCCCGGCGCGCGCAGGTTGAGGATGGTGGCGATGACGTTGATCGCGCCCATGATCGAGCTGATGCCCATCAGGTGCACGGCGAAGATGAAGAAGGTGACGCTGGGCGGCGCGTAGGTGGTGGACAGCGGCGCGTAGAAGGTCCAGCCGAAGTTCGGCCCGCCGCCCTCCATGAACAGGGTGCTGACCAGCAGGCCGAAGGCCGCCGGCAGCAGCCAGAAGCTGAAGTTGTTCATCCGCGGCAGGGCCATGTCCGGCGCGCCGATCATCAGCGGGATCATCCAGTTGGCCAGGCCGACGAAGGCCGGCATCACCGCGCCGAACACCATGATCAGCCCGTGCATGGTGGTCATCTGGTTGAAGAATTCCGGCTGGACGATCTGCAGCCCCGGCTGGAACAGCTCGGCGCGGATCACCATGGCCATGCTGCCGCCGAGCAGGAAGGCGGCGAAGCTGAACCACAGGTACATCGAGCCGATGTCCTTGTGGTTGGTGGTCAGCACCCAGCGCATCAGCCCGCGCGCCGGGCCGTGGGCATGCCCATGGGCATGCGGATCGATCACTGCGCTCATCTGTGTCACTCCTTCGCCTGCTGGTAGGCCGCGACGTCCTGCGGCGTGACCCGATCCCCGACGGCGTTGCCCCAGGCGTTGCGCTCGTAGGTGATGACCGCGGCCAGATCGACCGCCGAGAGCTGCTTGCCGAAGGCGGCCATGGCGGTGCCCGGCTTGCCGTCGACGACGATGGCGATGTGCCCGGCCGGCGCCCCGGTGGCGATGGCCGAGCCCTTGAGTGCCGGGAACACCGGCGGCATGCCGGCGCCGGTCGGCATGTGACAGGCCGCGCAGGCCCGCTCGTAGACCTGCTCGCCGCGCGCCATCAGCTCGTCGAGGCTCCACTCCTTGTCGCCCAGCGCCTTCTCGGCCTGCGCGGCGGCCTTGCGGGCGGCCAGCCAGGCGGCGTAGTCCTCGGGCGTCTTGGCCTCGACCACCACCGGCATGAAGCCGTGGTCCTTGCCGCACAGCTCGGTGCACTGGCCGCGGTAGATGCCCGGCTCCTCGATGCGCGTCCAGGCCTCGTTGACGAAGCCGGGAATGGCGTCCTTCTTCACCGCCAGCGCCGGCACCCACCAGGAATGGATCACGTCGGCGGCGGTGACCAGGAAGCGCACCTTGGCGCCCACCGGCACCACCAGCGGCTCGTCCACCTCCAGCAGGTAGTGGGCGTCCTTGGCGGCGCGGTTGTCGATCTGCTCGCGGGGGGTGGCCAGGTTGCTGAAGAACTCGACGTCCTCGCCCAGGTACTTGTAGTGCCACTTCCACTGGTAGCCGGTGACCTGGATGTCGACGTCCGATTCGCTGGTGTCGTAGATGTCGATCAGCGTGCGGGTCGCCGGGATCGCCATCAGCACGAGGATGACGAAGGGCACGATGGTCCAGAGGATCTCCACCGTGGTGCTCTCGTGGAACTGCGCCGGCGCCCGGTCGGGGGAGCGGCGGTGCCTGAGCATCGACCAGAACATCACCCCGAACACCACCACGCCGATGACCACGCAGATCAGGAAGATGGTCATGTGCAGGTCGAATACCGAGCGGCTGACCTCGGTGACTCCGGGGCTCATGTTCACGGCCCAGTTCGCCTGCGCCGTGCCGCTGAGCGCCGCCAGGCTGCCGACGATCCCCGTGGAGCCCAGCGCGAAGCATGAATGTCGTGACATTCCGGGTCCCCTTCTCGTTCTTGTTGTCTTGCCGGCTCCGGGCGCCGCAGGCTGCGCGGACGACCGGCGCCGGTGCCCGATTCCGTTCCCGACCACTCGACGAGCTGAGTATAGACAGCCCCCGCCGGCGCTCCAGGCGGGCGCCGGACGGTGCCGGCATGTCGCGGATTTCCCTGCATTTTTTCCTAGGGATCGCGCACAATCTGCACCTTCCGCCAGCCGCGAGTCCCCTGCGATGCGCCTCGACCGCTTCCTCGCCAAGCGCCCCGACCTCAGCCGCCGCGATGTGCGCCACCTGCTACAGGCGCTCCGCGTGAGCGTCGACGGCCAGCCCTGCGCCGACGGCCTGCGGGCGGTCGACGCCTTCAGCCGCATCGAGCTGGACGGCCGGACGCTGCAGGCCGGCTACCCGGCGCGCTACCTGATGCTGCACAAGCCTGCCGGCTGCGTCAGCGCCACCCGCGACCCGCAGCACCGCACCGTGCTCGACCTGCTGCCGGAGGCCGAGCGCGACGGCCTGCACATCGCCGGCCGTCTCGACGGCAACACCACCGGCCTGCTGCTGCTGACCAACGACGGCCTGTGGTCGCGGCGCCTGACCCTGCCGGGCAGCCATCTGCCCAAGGTCTACCGGGTGGAAACCGCCGAGCCGATCGGTGCCGAATACGTGGCGGCCTTCGCCGCCGGGATGCACTTCGCCTACGAGGACATCGTCACCCGCCCGGCACAGCTGGAGATCCTCGGCAGCCACCAGGCGCGGCTCACCCTGGTCGAGGGGCGCTACCATCAGGTCAAGCGCATGTTCGGCCGCTTCCGCAATCCGGTGGTGCACCTGCACCGCGAGCGCATCGGCAGCCTGGCGCTCGACCCGGCCCTGCAGCCGGGCCAGTACCGCGCCCTCGACGCCGCGGAGCTGACCGCGCTGGCCGCCGCCCTGGCGCCGGATCGGCTAGGATGAGCGACCCCGGCGCGGCCCCGAGCCCGCGCCCGCGGCGGCACAGCCGCCCTCACCGGCCCCAGGAGACCGCCCGATGACCCGCCTGCACACCATCCTCGCCGCCACCGACCTGTCCGCCGCCGCACGTCTGGCCTGCGAGCGCGCCGTCCGCCTGGCGAGCGCCTGCGACGCCCGCCTGGAGCTGCAGCATGTGGTCAATACCGGCGCGCTGGACAGCCTGCGCCTGCTGTTCGCCAGCCAGCCGGACGACCTGCAGCAACGCCTGCTCGACGAGGCCCGCGAGGAGCTGCGCAGTCTGCTCGCCGAGCTGCACGACGGCCTCAGCGGCAGCGCCAACCTGCACCTGGGCATCGGCAACGTGGTGAACGAGATAACCCTCCAGGCCGACGCCCTGGACGCCGACCTGCTGGTGCTCGGCGCCCACGGCAGCAGCCTGGTGCGCGACCTGATCGTCGGCTCGACCACCGAGCGGGTGCTGCGCCGCACCGGCCGGCCGCTGCTGGTGGTGCGCCGCCCGGCCCCTCGGGGCTACCGCCAGGTGCTGATCCCGGTGGACTTCTCGGCGCGCTCGCTCAAGGCCATCGAGGTGGCGCGCCGCCTGGCGCCCAAGGCGGCGCTGGTGCTGCTGCACACCTTCGAGGTGCCCTTCGAGGGCCGTCTGCGCCATGCCGGCGTCAGCGAGCAGGAACTGGCCGCGTTGCGCGCCAGCGCCCAGCGCGAGGGCGAGACGCGCATGGCCGAGCTGATCGCCCGCGCCGGCCTGCCGGCCGCTGCGCTGCACAGCCTGGTGCTGTATGGCGACCCCAGCGTGCAGATTCTCGAACACGAACGCCTGCAGGGCAGCGAGCTGATCGTCATCGGCAAGCGCGGCCAGAACAGCCTGGAGGACCTGCTGCTGGGCAGCGTCACCAAGCACATCCTCAGCCAGGCGCAGAGCGACGTGCTGGTGATCTGAGCCGGCGGCCGGATGCGCCGGGGCGTGGCGCCAACGTGACGCCGGTCAATGTCGCCACCCGCCCGGCGGGCGCAGGATGGACTCGAAAGGCGAGGCGCCATGTCCCGCCATCCCCCGAGACCACTGGCAGGAGCCACCCATGTTTCCCGAGTACCGCGACCTGATCACCCGCCTGAAATCCGAAGACGCCCATTTCGTCCGCCTGTTCGACGAGCACAACGAACTGGACCAGCGCATCAAGAACCTGGAGGCGCGCATCGAGCTGGGCACCGCCGCCGAAATCGACGCCCTGAAGAAGGAAAAACTGAACCTCAAGGACCAGCTCCACGAGATTCTCAAGGAAGCCGCCGCCTGACGGCTCGCCCCGCTCCCCGCCGTCCGGCGGGGAGCCTGTTGCCGGCGCGTCCGGCAGCGTTGTCCCTCCCGCCACCACACCCGCCAGCCGGACCGTCACGTACGCCGGACGAGCCGTGCGCGCGGCTCAGTGCAGCCAGGGCGGCGGCGGCTCCTCGCGCTGCGGCGGCGCGTCCTCGGCTTCCAGCGCGGCCTTGCGCCGCGCCTCGTCGGCCAGGGCGGCGTTGATCTCGCGCATCACCGCGTCGACATCGGCCTCCTCCTCCGGCTCCTCGAACTCGCCGCTCAGCACGCTGTCCGCCGTCAGCTTGCCTTCCTCGTAGAGCGCCCACATTTCCTTGGCGTGCTTGCAGCCCAGCAGTTCGGGGGCGAAGCGCCCGAAGTAGGCGTTCATGTTCGCCACATCGCGTTCGAGCATCTTGAACGCATGGTTGTTGCCGGCGGCGTCCACCGCCTGGGGCAGGTCGATCACCACCGGGCCGTCCGGGCCGAGCAGCACGTTGAACTCGGACAGGTCGCCATGCACCAGGCCGGCGCAGAGCATCAGCACCACCTGGCGGATCATGAAGGCGTGGTACTCGCGCGCCTGCTCGGCGGTCAGGTCGACGTCGTTGAGGCGCGGCGCGGCATCGCCGTCGGCACCGGCGACCAGCTCCATGAGCAGCACGCCGTCGAGGCAGTCGTAGGGCTTGGGCACCCGCACGCCGGCGCCGTCGAGGCGGTAGAGGGCCGCCACCTCGGCGTTCTGCCAGGCCTCCTCCTGCTCCTTGCGCCCGTACTTGCTGCCGCGGGCCATGGCCCGCGCGTCGCGGCTGTTGCGTACCTTGCGCCCTTCCTGATACTCGGCGGCCTGGCGGAAGCTGCGCTTGCCGGCCTCCTTGTAGACCTTGGCGCAGCGCAGCTCTTGGCCGCAGCGCACCACATACACGGCGGCTTCCTTGCCGCTCATCAGCGGGCGGATCACCGCGTCGATCAGGCCGTCCTCGACCAGCGGCTCAAGGCGTTTGGGGATTTTCATTGTCTTTGGTTCGGCTCTCTCGGTCCCGGAAACTGCGCCACGTTATACGGCAATCGCGCGGCGCGGCCCAGCCATCGCCGGGCGGAAGGCCGCTCAGCGGCGCAGCAGGCCGCCGACTTCCTCCAGCGCCAGGGCCTTGGCGGTGCCGAACAGGCCGGCCAGCATGCCGCCCAGCGGGTTGTGGCCGGGGCACTGGCCCATGTCCACCTCGCCGACCCAGGGATTGCCCCAGCCCATCTGGCAGGCGATGTCCTGGTTGCGCCGGCGTTCGGCGGCGCCGACCGCGTACATGCGGTGCCAGGCCTCGTAGAGCTGGCGGTCCTGGTCGGACAGGCGCAGGCCGTAGCGCTCGTGCATGTACAGGTAGGTGCGCGCCACCGCACCGCGGCTGTGCTCCGGCGGCATGGCCTTGCGGGCCTTGAAGTCGACCACCATGGCGCAGCGGCCGTACTGGCTCGGCTGCGCGTCGAGCATGGTCAGCGGGAAGTTGCTGCGGTCGCCGTTGACCTCGCCGATCGCCGGCACCAGGTTGTGCAGGTCGGCCTCGGCGCGGGCGAACACCGGATCGTTGCGGGTGCAGTTGTCGCGCCCGCCGTTCTTCCAGCACTGGCGCTGGTGGCCGATCACCCAGGCCGGCACCACATGCTCCCACTCGATGCGCGCGGCGCGCTGGGCGTTCTTGCGCGGCACGTAGCCACAGCTGTCCAGGTCGACGCGGTTGCCCTGGTAGCGGCAGCCGCAGTAGAAGGTCCGGCCCTCGTCGGTGTAGATCTCGCGGGCGATCTTCTTGGCTTCCTGGAAGGTACGCGGCGCCGGATCGTCGCTGGACACCAGGGTGAACAGCGCCGACAGCAGGATGGCGACGAGCGCCAGCAGCTTCTTGGCGGAGGAGTGGGTCATGGTGCGGGAGTCCCTGCAGTCGATCACGGGGGCGCGACTCTATGCGCTGCCCCGGCGCAAGGCAAGGCGCCGCCGCGCGGCGCACAACCGCTCGCCGGCGCGCATTTGCCGGCAAAGCACAGTAAAATTCCGCCCTTTTCGTAGGCCCTTGCGAGTCGCTGCGCCATGACCACCGCCTTCCGTCCCGAACTGCTCTCCCCCGCCGGCACGCTGAAAAGCATGCGCTACGCCTTCGCCTACGGCGCCGACGCGGTGTACGCCGGCCAGCCGCGCTACAGCCTGCGGGTACGCAACAACGAGTTCGACCACGCCAACCTCAAGCTGGGCATCGACGAAGCCCACGCCCAGGGCAAGAAGTTCTACGTGGTGGTCAACATCGCCCCGCACAACGCCAAGCTGAAGACCTTCCTCAAGGACCTGGAGCCGGTGGTGGCGATGGGCCCGGACGCGCTGATCATGTCCGACCCGGGGCTGATCATGCTGGTGCGCGACCACTTCCCTGCGCAGGCCATCCACCTGTCGGTGCAGGCCAACGCGGTGAACTGGGCCTCGGTGGAGTTCTGGCGGCGCATCGGCGTCAGCCGCATCATCCTCTCCCGCGAGCTGTCGCTGGAGGAGATCGGCGAGATCCGCGAGCAGGTGCCGGCCATCGAGCTGGAGGTGTTCGTCCACGGCGCGCTGTGCATGGCCTACTCGGGGCGCTGCCTGCTGTCGGGCTACCTCAACCACCGCGACCCCAACCAGGGCACCTGCACCAACGCCTGCCGCTGGGAATACAAGGTCCACGAGGGCAAGGAGGACGAGCTGGGCAACATCGTCCACGTCCACCAGCCGATCCCGGTGCGCCAGATCGACCCGCAGGCGGTGGAGCCGACCCTCGGCGCGGGCAGCCCGACCGACCAGGTGGTGCTGCTGGAGGAGAGCAACCGTCCCGGCGAGTACATGGAGGCGTTCGAGGACGAGCACGGCACCTACATCATGAACTCCAAGGATCTGCGCGCGGTGCAGCACGTCGAGCGGCTGACCCGGATGGGCGTGCATTCGCTGAAGATCGAGGGCCGCACCAAGAGCCACTACTACGTGGCGCGCACCGCCCAGGTGTACCGCAAGGCCATCGACGACGCGGTGGCCGGGCGGCCGTTCGACATGTCGCTGATGGACACCCTCGAATCGCTGGCCCACCGCGGCTACACCGAGGGCTTCCTGCGCCGCCACGTCCACGACGAGTACCAGAACTACCAGCACGGCTACTCGCTGTCCGAGCGCCAGCAGTTCGTCGGCGAGTTCACCGGCGTGCGCCGCGACGGGCTGGCCGAGGTGGAGGTGAAGAACCGCTTCCAGGTCGGCGACCTGCTGGAACTGATGACCCTGCAGGGCAACCTCAACTTCCGCCTCGAACGGATGCTCGACAAGAAGGGCGAGGCCGCCCAGGTGGCGCCGGGCAACGGCCACATCGTCTACCTGCCGGTGCCGGCGGAGGTCGAGCTCGACCTGGCGCTGCTGATGCGCCACCTCGACGGCGCCAGCACCCGCGGCTGAGGCGCTCGCACCGGGGCGGGGCGTCCGGCGCGGCGCCGCGCCTCAGGCCGCCTGGGCGCGCAGCAGTTCGGCGAGGCTGTCGGCCGGTACCGGGCGGCTGATCAGGTAGCCCTGGATCTCGTCGCAGCCGTGGGTGCGCAGGAACTCCAGCTGGGTGGTTTCCTCGACGCCCTCGGCGACCACCTCCAGGCCCAGGCTGTGGGCCATGACGATGATCGCCCGGGCAATCGCCGCGTCGCCGCCGTGGTCGCTGCCGTCCAGTTCGCGGATGAACGCCTGGTCGATCTTCAGCACGTCCACCGGCAGGTGCTTGAGGTAGCCGAGCGAGGAATAGCCGGTGCCGAAGTCATCGATCGCCAGGCGCACCCCCAGCGCGCGCAGGCGCCGGAACAGCTCGGCCACCGCGCTGACGTCGTCGCTGAGCTGGGTTTCGGTCAGCTCCAGCTCCAGCTGCGCCGGCGGCAGGCCGGTTTCGGCCAGCACCGCGGCGACCAGTTCGACGAAGTCGCCCTTGCGCAGCTGGTGCATGGAAATGTTCACCGACACCCGCAGCCAGTCCAGGCCCAGCGCATGCCAGGCGCAGGCCTGGCGGCAGGCCTGGCGCAGGACGAACTCGCCGATGGCGACGATCTGTCCGGTTTCCTCGGCCAGGCTGATGAAGCTGGCCGGCGACACCAGGCCGAATTCGGGATGGCGCCAGCGCACCAGCGCCTCGGCGCCGAGCAGGCGGTTGTGCGCCAGCACCAGCTTGGGCTGATAGAAGACTTCCAGCTGGCCGCGCTCCAGCGCCTTGTCCAGCTGCGCTTCGAGCAGCAGGCGCTCGCGGGTGCAGCCGCGCAGGCCCTCGCTGAAGAACTGCAGGCAGTTGCCGCCCAGCTGCTTGGCGCGCTGCATGGCCATGTTCGCCTGGCTGACCAGCGCGGCGGGGTCGCCGGCGGTTTCCGGCAGCAGGGCGATGCCCAGCGAGGCGCTGATCAGCAGCTCGTGCTCGCCGACCATCAGGCTGCGGCGCAGGGTGCCGAGCACCCGGCTGGCCAGTTGCTCCAGTTCGTCGGCGCCGAAGCGCCCTTCCAGCAGCACGGCGAATTCGTCCACCGACAGCCGCGCGATGGTGTCGGCCTCGCGCACGCTGGCGCTCAGCCGGCGGGCCATCTCGCGCAGCACGTCGTCGGCGATCTCGTGGCCGAGGCTGTCGTTGAGCAGCTGGAAACGGTCCAGGTCCAGATGCAGCAGGGCCAGGCTGCGCCCGCCCTGGCGCACGCGCTGGGTGGCCTCCTCGACGCGCTGCAGCAGCAGGGTGCGGTTGGCCAGCCCGGTGAGCTGGTCGTGGCTGGTCAGGTAGCGGCGCCGCGATTCCTCCTCGCGCCGCGCCCGCTCGCTGGCGCCCAGCTCGCGGGTGCGTTCGCTGACCAGCTCCTCCAGCGCCGCCTGGGTCTTGCGCAGCTGCGCTTCGGCCTCGCGGCGCTGGCCGACCTCGCGCGCCAGTTCGTCGTTGAGGCTCTCGACGCCGTGCCGGGACTGCTCCAGGTGCTCGATCAGCGCCTGGTTCTGGAAGCGCCGCAGCAGGTTGTGGTGGGTCACCCGGCTGACCTGCCAGGCGCTCAGGCTCAGCGCGCAGAGCAGCATCAGGCCGAAGGCGCCCCAGTGGGCGGCCGGGCCGCCGAGCAGGTAGAGGCTGGAGGGCAGCAGGCCGGGCACCGCGAAGGCCAGGAAGGCGCGCAGGCTGGCGGCGTACACCACGCTGGAGGCGATGATCGCCGCGGCCAGCAGGCCGTAGACCAGCGCCTGCTGCAGCGGCGTGGCCAGCGGCATGAGCAGCACGCCGACCAGCGCCAGGGTGCTGCCCGAGGCGGCGGCGCCGAGCAGGAAGTTGCAGCGCCATTGCGGCAGCGCCTGGCGCTCGGGGTCGGCGCGCTCGAAGGCCGAGGTCTGCCACAGGCGCAGGCCGACCAGCAGGGTCAGCCACAGCAGCAGGGGCGCGAGCAGGTGGTTGGCGCCGGCGTCCCAGAGCAAGCCGGCGCAGGTCAGGCCGCTGAGCAGCATCAGCAGGGTGGGCAGGCGCGAGCCTTCGTAGAGCTGGCGGGTCAGGGCGGCGTCGATCTGGGTGAGATAGCGGCGGCGCACCGCCTCCGGCTCCAGAGCGGGCGGCACCGTGTCCGTGCGGGCAAGCAGAATCATCAAAATGGCAAACCCTGTTCTTTTTTTATAGTTTTCCCCGGCCCGCGCAGGGCGCGTCGGGCGTGCGGCTCTTGGCGGCGCACAGACTCCAGAGTTTGCCCCGTCTTTCGCCGCACCGCTAGAATGCATCGATGCGCGAAGACCTATCCTTTCTGCTTAGTTCCCTCAACGACGCCCAACGCCAGGCGGTCGCCGCCCCGCTCGGCCGCCAGCTGGTGCTGGCCGGCGCCGGCTCGGGCAAGACCCGCGTGCTGGTGCATCGCATCGCCTGGCTGATCGAGGTGGAGGGCGCCGGCGCCCACTCGATCCTCTCGGTGACCTTCACCAACAAGGCCGCCGCCGAGATGCGCGTGCGCATCGAACAGCTGCTCGGCAGCAATCCGGCGGGCATGTGGGTGGGCACCTTCCACGGCCTGGCCCACCGCCTGCTGCGCGCCCACTGGCAGGAGGCGGGGCTGGTCGAGAACTTCCAGATCCTCGACTCCGACGACCAGCAGCGCCTGGTCAAGCGGGTGATCCGCGAGCTGGGCCTCGACGACAACAAGTGGCCGGCGCGCCAGGCACAGTGGTTCATCAACGGCCAGAAGGACGAGGGCATCCGCCCGAAACACATCCAGCCGGCCGGCGACCTGTACCTGGGCACCATGCTGCAGATCTACGCCGCCTACGAGGCCGCCTGCGCGCGCGCCGGCGCGGTGGACTTCGCCGAGCTGCTGCTGCGCTCACTGGAGCTGTGGCGCGACAACCCGGCGCTGCTCGCCCATTACCAGCAGCGCTTCCGGCACATCCTGGTCGACGAGTTCCAGGACACCAACGCCGTGCAGTACGCCTGGCTGCGCCACCTGGCGGCGCCGGCCGGCACGCCGGGCACCAGCCTGATGGTGGTCGGCGACGACGACCAGTCGATCTACGGCTGGCGCGGCGCGCGGATCGAGAACATCCAGCAGTTCGGCCGTGACTTCGCCGACGCCCAGACCATCCGCCTGGAGCAGAACTACCGCTCCACCGCGCGGATCCTCAAGGCCGCCAACGCGCTGATCGCCAACAACCAGGGGCGCCTGGGCAAGGAACTGTGGACCGAGGGCGACGAGGGCGAGCCGATCAGCCTGTACGCCGCCTTCAACGAATACGACGAGGCGCGCTTCATCGTCGAGCGCATCCAGGACGCCGTGCGCAAGGACGGCCTCAAGCGCAGCGAGATCGCCATCCTCTACCGCTCCAACGCCCAGTCGCGGGTGCTGGAGGAGGCGCTGCTGCGCGAACGCATTCCCTACCGGATCTATGGCGGCCAGCGCTTCTTCGAGCGCGCCGAGATCAAGAACGCCATGGCCTACCTGCGCCTGATCCGCCTGCGCGACGACGACGCGGCGCTGGAGCGGGTGCTCAACCTGCCGCCGCGCGGCATCGGCGAGAAGACCGTGGAAATCCTCCGCGAGGTGGCGCGCGGCCAGCAGCTGTCGCTGTGGCGCGCGCTGCACCAGGCGGTCGGCCAGAAGCTGCTGCCCGGCCGCGCCGCCGGCGCGCTGAACGCCTTCGTCGAGCTGATCGACACCCTCGCCCTGCGCGTCGAGGAGCAGCCGCTGCACCTGATCGTCCAGACGGTGATCGAGCAGAGCGGGCTGATCCCCTTCCACCTCGCCGAGAAGGGCGAGAAGGGCCAGACCCGCGTCGACAACCTCGAGGAGCTGGTCAGCGCCGCGCGCGCCTTCGAGCCGGCCGAGGACGCGCTGTCGCCGCTCGCCGCGTTCATCGACCACGCCGCCCTGGAGGCCGGCGAGGCGCAGGCCGAGGAAGGCGAGGACAGCGTGCAGCTGATGACCCTGCACAGCGCCAAGGGCCTGGAGTTCCCGCTGGTGTTCCTCGCCGGCGCGGAGGAAGGCCTGTTCCCCCACAAGATGAGCCTGGAAGAGCCCGGCCGCCTCGAAGAGGAGCGCCGCCTCGCCTACGTCGGCCTGACCCGCGCCATGCAGCGCCTGGTGCTGACCTACGCCGAGACCCGCCGCCTGTTCGGCAGCGAGACCTACAACAAGGTGTCGCGCTTCGTCCGCGAGATCCCGCCGGGGCTGGTCCACGAGGTACGCCTGGCCGGCAGCGTCAGCCGGCCGATGGCCGCGCAGCGCAGCGGCGCCAGCCCGTTCGCCGGGGCCGGCGTGCCGGAAACCGCCTTCGCCCTCGGCCAGCGCGTGCGCCATGCGCTGTTCGGCGAAGGGGTGATCCTCAACTACGAAGGCAGCGGCGCCCAGGCCCGCGTGCAGGTGAATTTCGACGCCGAAGGCAGCAAATGGCTGATGCTGTCCTACGCCAAGCTGGAAGGCCTGTAGCCGCCAGCCACGCTCCGCACAACGACAACCACGGCCGATAGCGGCCCCATCGAGCAATGGAGAACCCCCGATGAATCGTCGCCAACTGTTCGGCGCTGCCGCAGCGCTGCTGGCCGCCATGGGCCTGAGCGCCTGCAAGGACGACAGCCCCGCGCCCCAGGCCGCCGCCCAGCCGGCCGCCGCGCCGGTGCAGAACGTCACCTGGAAGATGGTCACCTCCTGGCCGAAGAACTATCCGGGCCTGGGCACCGGCGCCGAGGGCTTCGCCCAGCGGGTCAACGCCATGAGCGGCGGGCGCCTGACCATCAAGGTCTACGCCGGCGGCGAGCTGGTGCCGCCGCTGGAGGTGTTCGACGCGGTGTCGCGCGGCACCGCCGAGATCGGCCACAGCACGCCCTACTACTGGAAGGGCAAGGTGCCGGCGGCGCAGCTGTTCACCGCCGTGCCGTTCGGCCTGTCCACCCCGGAAATGACCGCCTGGCTGCATCACGGCGGCGGCCTGCAGCTGTGGGAAGAAGCCTACGCCCCGCACGGCGTCAAGCCGCTGGTGGCGGGCAACTCCACCATGCAGATGGGCGGCTGGTTCAACAAGGAAATCAACAGCCTGGAAGACCTCAAGGGGCTGAAGATCCGCACCCCGGGCCTCGGCGCGGAAGTCTACAACCGCCTCGGCGCGACCACCGTCAACCTGCCCGGCGGCGAAGTGTTCACCGCCATGCAGACCGGGGCGATCGACGCCACCGACTGGGTCAGCCCCTACAACGACCTGGCCTTCGGCATCCACAAGACCGCCAAGTACTACTACTACCCCGGCTGGCAGGAGCCGCAGGCGGTCATCGAGCTGCTGATCAACCAGAAGGCCTGGGACGCCCTGCCGGCCGACCTGCAAGCCATCGTCAGCGAAGCCGCACGCGCCGCCAACCAGGTGATGATCGACGAGTTC
The DNA here is from genome assembly GCF_900105885.1 of Pseudomonas guangdongensis. NCBI lineage: Bacteria > Pseudomonadati > Pseudomonadota > Gammaproteobacteria > Pseudomonadales > Pseudomonadaceae > Geopseudomonas > Geopseudomonas guangdongensis. The sequence goes on from NZ_LT629780.1 coordinate 1,084,878, forward strand.
GTCTACAACAACGCCAAGGCGCTGGCAGAGCTGAAGAAGCAGGGCGTCGAGCTCAAGCGCTTCCCCGACCCGGTGCTGGCCGCCATGCGTCACGAGTCCGAGCAGGTGCTCGACCAGCTGGCCAGCCAGAACGAGCTGAACGGGCGCATCTGGAACTCGATGAAGGCCTTCCGCGAGGAAGTCGGCGAGATGCACAAGCTGTCCGAGAAAGAACTCTACAACTGGCGCTGATCCCCTCCCGGCTGCGCCGCGCCCGTCCTCCCCGCCATCGGCGGGCAGGGCGGCGCGCGGCGCAACAGCCCGAAACACTCTGCAACTGGTCGCCCGACCCGCACTGCGCAAAGATGACGCGCGTGAACCACCCCACCGAGAGTCCGCTCCCCATGCAACGATTCCTCAGCCTGGCCATGGCCCTGTGCCTCAGCCTGACGCTCAGCGTCGACGCCTTCGCCGCCAAGCGCTTCGGCGGCGGCAAGTCCTTCGGCTCCGCGCCGGCCCACCAGACCCAGCAACGCCAGACCCCGCAGGCCGCGCCGGCGCCGAACGCCGCCGGTGCCGCGGCTGCCGCCCGTCCGGCCAGCGGCGCCTCGCGCTGGCTCGGCCCGCTGGCCGGCATCGCCGCCGGCGGCCTGCTCGCCTCGATGTTCATGGGCGACGGCTTCGAAGGCTTCCAGCTGTTCGACTTCCTGATGCTCGGCGGTATCGCCCTGCTGGCGTTCATGGCGATCCGCGCCCTCGCCCGCCGCAAGCTGCAGGCCCAGGGCGCCACTCCGGCCTACGCCGGCATGGGCAACGCCCAGGCCTACCAGGCGCCGCAGCCGGCACCGGCCGCCAGCGGCGTGTTCGGCGGCGCCGCCCCGGCCGCCGCGCGCACCTTCAACGCTCCGGCCTGGTTCGACGAGCAGCGCTTCGTCGGCATCGCCCGCGAACACTTCATGAACCTGCAGCAGCACTGGGACGCGGCGGAGATGGACAAGATCGCCGAGTTCGTCACCCCGCAGATGCTCGACTTCCTGCGCCAGGAGCGCGCCAGCCTCGGCGACGGCTTCCAGTCCACCTACGTCGACAACCTGCAGGTGCAGCTCGACGGCGTCGAGCAGCAGGGCGGCAAGACCATCGCCACCCTGACCTTCGCCGGCGTGGCCAAGAGCTCGCGCTTCGACCAGGGCGAGGCGTTCAGCGAAAGCTGGCGCATGGAGCGCCTCGACGGCGACAACCAGCCCTGGCTGATCGCCGGCATCCGCCAGAACGGCTGAGGCCTCCTGTCCTGCGCAGAACCCCGGGCTTGCCCGGGGTTCTTCGTTTCAGTGCCGCCCCAGCGCGCGCCAATTGCCCCTCGCCAGCCTGTGCCGACTGGTCTATAAAGCCTTCCCCCACCCCGAGAGGAGCACCGTCGTGGAAGACGTCATCGACCGCCTGCGCGAACTGAACGAACCTGTGCCGGTCCCCCTGGAACTGCCGGACGAGGACCTGCTGGTGGAGATCCAGGAGCAGATCCTCATCCACCTGCCCTTCGAACTGCGCGAATACCTGCTCAAGGCCAGCGACGTGGTCTATGGCCACCTCGAACCGGTGACCGTCTGCGATCCGCAGTCGCACACCTACCTGCCGGACGTCGCCGCGCGGGCCTGGGATGCCGGCGTGCCGCGCTACCTGGTGCCGCTGTGCGAGGACGGCGGGCGCTACTACTGCGTCGCCGAGGACGGCGAGGTGCTGCTCTGGGAGGATGGCGAACTGGACGAGGAAGGCACCTGGGATTCGCTGTGGAGCTGGGTCGAGGACGTCTGGCTGGCGGACGCCTGAGCCGGCGCGAGCACTCCACGCCGGCGCACATAGCGCCGCCGGGCACGCGAGGGGTCGCGCGCCCGGCGCGGCATCAGCCGTCCGCGGGCACGGCGTGGCCGTCCTGCGGCAGCGGACGGAGGGTCATCTTGGCGATGCGCCGCTCCTTCACCTCGGTGACCACCAGCCGCCAGCCGGCATGCTCGACCCGGTCGCCGATCAGCGGCAGGCGGTCGAGCAGGCTCATCACCAGGCCGGCCAGGGTCTGGTAGTCGTCGGTCGGCCATGCCCGGAAGCCCAGCCGCTCGCGTAGTACCGCAAGGTTCAGCGCGCCGCTGACCCGGTAGCCGCCGTCCTCCAGCGCCTCGATGTCCGGGCCGTCCATCTCGCTGGCGTCCGGCAGCTCGCCGGCGATGGCTTCGAGGATGTCGGTGAGGGTCAGCAGGCCCTCGAAACCGCCGAACTCGTTGACCACGAAGGCCACGTGGGTCGAGGCCTGGCGCATCTGCTCCAGGGCGCTGAGCACCGAGGCGCTGTCGGGCAGGTTGATCGGCTGGCGGACCAGGCTCTCGATGTCCGGCGCCGTGCCCTTGAGCAGTTCCTTGAACAGCTCCTTCTTGTGGATGTAGCCCAGCGGCTCGTCGGCCGCCGCGCCGCGCGAGACCAGCAGACGCGAATGGGGCGAGTCGAGCAGCGCCTGGTGGATCTTCTCCAGCGGATCGTCCAGGTCGATGCGGTCGACCTCCATGCGCGGGGTCATCGCCGTCTGGATCGACTGCTCGGCCAGGTTGAGCACGCCGCTGATCATCACCCGCTCGCGGCGGTCGAACAGCGCCGCCTCGCCGCTGGCGCCTTCGAGCATGTCGGCGATCTCGTCGCCCACCTCGTCGGCCTGCACCTTGCCGCCCAGCAGGCGCATCACTGCGTGGGCGGTGCGCTCGCGCAGGCCGCGCTGGCCCTGCAGGCTGCGCTTGCGCCGCGCGCGCGCCAGCTGGTTGAAGAACTCGATGAGGATCGAGAAGCCGATCGCCGCGTACAGGTAGCCCTTGGGAATGTGAAAGCCGAAGCCCTCGGCGGTCAGGCTGAAGCCGATCATCATCAGGAAGCCCAGGCACAGCATGATCACCGTCGGCCGCGCGTTGACGAAGGCGGTCAGCGGCTTGCTGGCCAGTATCATCAGGGCCATGGAGATCACCACGGCGATCATCATCACCGGCAGGTGCTCGACCATGCCCACCGCGGTGATCACCGCGTCGAGGGAGAACACCGCATCCAGCACGATGATCTGCGCCACCACCAGCCAGAACCGCGCGTAGGTCCTGCTGCCAGCGACCTGGTGGCTGCGCCCCTCCAGGCGCTCGTGCAGCTCCATGGTGGCCTTGAACAGCAGGAACACGCCGCCGAACAGCATGATCAGGTCGCGGCCGGAGAAGGCATGCTCGAACACCTCGAACAGCGGCGCGGTGAGGGTCACCAGCCAGGCGATGCTGGCCAGCAGGCCCAGGCGCATCAGCATCGCCAGGCTCAGGCCGATCAGCCGCGCGCGGTCGCGCTGCTCCGGCGGCAGCTTGTCGGCGAGGATGGCGATGAACACCAGGTTGTCGATGCCCAGAACGATCTCCAGGACGACCAGGGTCAACAGGCCCAGCCAGGCCGTGGGGTCGGCAATCCATTCCATCAGTGCATGCTCTCGAAAGATTTACGGGTGCGGCCGGACAACCTGCGCGCGCGCGGCGCGGCAAAACGGGAGATCGACCGGAAGGGGAAGAGTGCAGCAGGCTGCTGCGAGGCGACCGGCCGGGGGGAGGGTGGCCGGGATCGGGGGCCGCTCACAGCCGGGCGGGCTGGGGGCGGTTCACTACAGGAACTGTCCATAGGGTCCATGGGGATGACAACGGAGTGCAGAGCCTAAAAGAATGACCGGCGAAATTCATCCGTTTACGGTGACAAAGTTTGACGCCGCGCCCGCAGGAGCGGAGGAAAACTCTTGCAATAGCTGCGTTTTGACACCCGCCCGCAGCGCCCCGGAAGATGCCGAGCCATCCGGCAACCGCATACACGAGTCCACCATGCACGCTGAAGAAAAACACCTGATCGATGGCCTGTTCTCCCGCCTGCGCGAAGTCGAGGGACATACCGCCGCGCGCGAGGCTCAGGCCGAAGCCCTGATCAACGAGCACCTCGCCCGCCAGCCGGCCGCGCCCTACTACATGGCCCAGGCGATCATCGTCCAGGAGAATGCCCTGCAGCAGCTCGACGGCCGCGTACGCGAACTGGAAGCCGAGCTGGAAGCCCTCAAGCGCGCCCAGCAGAGCGCGCCGCCGGCGAGCAGCGGCGGCTTCCTCGCCGGCCTGTTCGGCGGCAGCCGCAACCCGGCGCCGGCCACCACGCAGCCGGTGAGCGGCACGCCCAGCAGCCAGCCGGCCCGCAGCGGCTGGCAGGAGCCGAGCGCCGGCAGCCGTCCCGGCTTCGCCCGCCCGGGCGCCGCCCAGCCTGGGTTTGCCCAGCGCTCCGGCGCCGCGCAGCAGGGTGGCGGCTTCCTCGCCGGCGCCCTGCAGACCGCCGCCGGCGTGGCCGGCGGCATGCTGCTGGGCAACCTGCTGATGGACATGTTCCAGGGCGACGAGGCCGAGCAGGTGGCCGAACAGGCTCCGGCCGCCGCCGACGAACAGGCGCTGGCCGCCGAGGAACCGGTCGCTCAGGAGGAGTACTACGCCGACGGCGGCGAGGAAGGCGACTTCTTCGCCGACGACGAAGACTTCGTCTGACCCCACAGAGTGCCCCGCCGGGCGGCGGGGCACTGCCTTGCGCACCGCCCTCGCCGCCTAGCAGTGCGCCGCATCGGCGCCGCTCGCTGCGCGCTACCCGCCACGCTGGCGCAACCCCGGCAGCTACTCGGCGAGATCCTCTTCCTCCACCAGGCGCACCCGCTCGGCGTCCAGGGCATAGGCCGCATCGGCCAGGTCGTTGCTGACCGGCTCGACCTTCAGGGTGCCGCTCACCCACAGCGGCACGTAGATGTCGTCCAGGGCGATGCCGCGCGGGTAACGCACCAGTACGATCTGGTTCGGCGGCGGCGGCGGCACATGGATGCAGGCCCCCGGATAGGGCACCAGGAAGAAGGTGTGGAAGCGCCCCTGGGCATCGCTCTCCAGCGGCACCGGATAGCCGCCCAGGCGCAGCTCCTGGCCGTCCAGCGCGGCCACGGTGCGCGTCGAGTACATAACCTCCGGCAGCCCCTGCTGCTGCTTGAGCCCACCCTGGACATAGAACGGGCTGTCGGCCTCGGCGCCCTGATGCTCGATCTCCGGCATGTTCTCCAGCGCCTCCAGATCCTCCGGCGGCAGCAGGTCGAGCCAGTCCAGCTCCTCGGGTTCGGCATGGGCCAGCAGGGGAATCAGCAGCAGGGCGACCAGCAGACGGCGCACGCGAGGCACTCCACGAAGAAAGGGGGAACGCAGGGATGGCCCGCGGCGCCGCTTGCCGGCGCCGCGGGACGGATCAGGCCTTGATCAGCGCCTCGACCGCGCGGATGCGCGCATCGAGGGTGGCCCGGTCAGCACAGCGCAGGGTGGCATGACCGACCTTGCGCCCGGCCTTGAAGGCCTTGCCGTAGTGATGGAGGTGGCAATCGGCAACGGCCACCACCTGCTCCACCGGCGGCACGCTGCCAATGAAGTTGAGCATTGCGCTTTCGCCGACCTTGGCGGTCGAGCCCAGCGGCAGACCGGCCACCGCGCGCAGGTGGTTCTCGAACTGGCTGCACTCGGCGCCTTCGATGGTCCAGTGTCCGGAGTTGTGCACCCGCGGAGCGATCTCGTTGGCCTTCAGGCCGCCGTCGACCTCGAAGAACTCGAAGGCCAGCACGCCGACGTAATCGAGCTTGTCCAGCACACGGCCGACGTAGTCCTCGGCCAGCGCCTGCAGCGGATGCGCGCTGCTGGCCACCGACAGCTCGAGGATGCCGCCGACGTGGGTGTTGTGTACCAGCGGATAGAAGCGCGTTTCGCCGTCGCGGGCGCGCACCGCCACCAGCGACACCTCGCCGGTGAAAGGCACGAAACCTTCGAGGATGCACGGCACGCTGCCCAGCTCGGCGAAGGCGCCGGCGACGTCGGCCACCTCGCGCAGGACTTTCTGGCCCTTGCCGTCGTAGCCCAGGGTACGGGTCTTGAGCACCGCCGGCAGGCCGATGGCGGCCGCCGCAGCGTCCAGGTCGGCCTGCGACTGGACGTCGGCGAACGCCGGGGTCGGAATGCCCAGTTCCTTGAACAGCGACTTCTCGAACCAGCGGTCGCGGGCGATGCGCAGCGCCTCGGCACTCGGGTAGACCGGCACGAACTGCGACAGGAAGGCCACCGTCTCGGCCGGCACGCTTTCGAACTCGAAGGTCACCAGATCCACCTCGTCGGCCAGCTGGCGCAGGTGATCCTGGTCGCCATAGTCGGCACGGATGTGCTCGCCGAGTGCCTGTGCACAGGCATCCGGGGCCGGATCGAGGAAGGCAAAGTTCATGCCCAGCGGAGTACCCGCCAGAGCCAGCATGCGGCCCAGCTGACCGCCACCGATTACGCCGATTTTCATGGAGTTGGCCTCAGATCTCGCGGGGATCGGGGTTTTCCAGCACGCTCTCGGTCTGCTTGGCGCGGAACGTCTTGAGCGCGGAGTGGAACTGCGGATGCTTGCCGCCGAGGATGCTCGCCGCCAGCAGTGCGGCGTTGATCGCCCCGGCCTTGCCGATGGCCAGGGTGGCGACCGGCACGCCGCCGGGCATCTGCACGATCGACAGCAGCGAGTCGACACCGGAGAGCATCGACGACTGCACCGGCACGCCGAGCACCGGCAGGTGGGTCTTGGCCGCACACATACCCGGCAGATGGGCGGCGCCGCCGGCACCGGCGATGATCACCTCCAGGCCGCGGCCTTCGGCCTCCTCGGCGTACTGGAACAGCAGATCCGGCGTGCGGTGGGCGGATACCACCTTGACCTCGTGGGGAATGCCGAGCTTTTCCAGCATGTCGACGGTGTGGCTGAGGGTGCTCCAGTCGGATTTGGAGCCCATGATCACGCCTACCAGTGCGCTCATCGTCGTGCCTCGCGGTGGGGCGCCCTCCCGGGCGCAGCCTTGAAATCAAAAGCCACGCGGGATGCGTGGCTCGGGAATGGGATGAACGTCGCGACCTGCGCCGCGCGGCCGTCGAGTATACCCGTATGGCAGCGGCAGATCAGCACCCGTGCGGCGGAGGGCGAGGCAATAGTGCCCGCAGCAGTATTGTCGCTGACGCCGCAGTACAGCGCCCCGTTCTGGGCGCGCACCAGATAGACGTACCAGGTCCGCGCCTGCGCCGTCGTGCCGCCCTGCGGCTCCGCCTTGCCCTCCACCGGCCGCCCCTCCCCGTCGCGTTGCGTCCTTGTCGCCGCCGCCGTTCATTTTCGGCGCAAAGAGAAACCCCCGACCAGCGTGCGCTGATCGGGGGTTCGGTATAGGTGCTTGACGATGACCTACTCTCACATGGGGAAGCCCCACACTACCATCGGCGATGCGTCGTTTCACTGCTGAGTTCGGGATGGGATCAGGTGGTTCCAACGCTCTATGGTCGTCAAGCAATTCGGTTGGGATCTCGCCGTGGCGCGACCCCGAATCAGGTATGTGATAGCGGTGTTTCTATTCGGTATTTGCGGTTCATGCAAGCTTTCGGCCTGTCACACGCAACAATTGTCAGATTGTTTGGGTGTTATATGGTCAAGCCTCACGGGCAATTAGTATCGGTTAGCTCAACGCCTCACAGCGCTTACACACCCGACCTATCAACGTCGTAGTCTTCGACGACCCTTCAGGAAGCTCAAGGCTTCAGTGAGATCTCATCTTGAGGCAAGTTTCCCGCTTAGATGCTTTCAGCGGTTATCTTTTCCGAACATAGCTACCCGGCAGTGCCACTGGCGTGACAACCGGAACACCAGAGGTTCGTCCAACCCGGTCCTCTCGTACTAAGGTCAGCCCCTCTCAAATCTCAAACGTCCACGGCAGATAGGGACCGAACTGTCTCACGACGTTCTAAACCCAGCTCGCGTACCACTTTAAATGGCGAACAGCCATACCCTTGGGACCGGCTTCAGCCCCAGGATGTGATGAGCCGACATCGAGGTGCCAAACACCGCCGTCGATATGAACTCTTGGGCGGTATCAGCCTGTTATCCCCGGAGTACCTTTTATCCGTTGAGCGATGGCCCTTCCATACAGAACCACCGGATCACTAAGACCTACTTTCGTACCTGCTCGACGTGTCTGTCTCGCAGTCAAGCGCGCTTTTGCCTTTATACTCTGCGACCGATTTCCGACCGGTCTGAGCGCACCTTCGTACTCCTCCGTTACTCTTTAGGAGGAGACCGCCCCAGTCAAACTACCCACCATACACTGTCCTCGATCCGGATAACGGACCAGAGTTAGAACCTCAAGATTGCCAGGGTGGTATTTCAAGGATGGCTCCATGGAAACTGGCGTCTCCACTTCAAAGCCTCCCACCTATCCTACACAAGCAAGCTCAAAGTCCAGTGCAAAGCTATAGTAAAGGTTCACGGGGTCTTTCCGTCTAGCCGCGGATACACTGCATCTTCACAGCGATTTCAATTTCACTGAGTCTCGGGTGGAGACAGCGCCGCCATCGTTACGCCATTCGTGCAGGTCGGAACTTACCCGACAAGGAATTTCGCTACCTTAGGACCGTTATAGTTACGGCCGCCGTTTACCGGGGCTTCGATCAAGAGCTTCGCTTTCGCTAACCCCATCAATTAACCTTCCGGCACCGGGCAGGCGTCACACCCTATACGTCCACTTTCGTGTTTGCAGAGTGCTGTGTTTTTAATAAACAGTCGCAGCGGCCTGGTATCTTCGACCGGCGTGGGCTTACTGAGCAAGTCATTCACCCTCACCGGCGCACCTTCTCCCGAAGTTACGGTGCCATTTTGCCTAGTTCCTTCACCCGAGTTCTCTCAAGCGCCTTGGTATTCTCTACCCAACCACCTGTGTCGGTTTGGGGTACGGTTCCTAGTTACCTGAAGCTTAGAAGCTTTTCCTGGAAGCATGGCATCAACCACTTCGCATTCTAAAAGAACGCTCGTCATCAGCTCTCGGTCTTGAATTCCCGGATTTGCCTAAGAATTCGACCTACCACCTTAAACTTGGACAACCAACGCCAAGCTGGCCTAGCCTTCTCCGTCCCTCCATCGCAGTAACTAGAAGTACAGGAATATTAACCTGTTTCCCATCGACTACGCTCTTCAGCCTCGCCTTAGGGACCGACTAACCCTGCGTCGATTAACGTTGCGCAGGAACCCTTGGTCTTTCGGCGTGGGAGTTTTTCACTCCCATTGTCGTTACTCATGTCAGCATTCGCACTTCTGATACCTCCAGCCAGCTTCTCAACTGACCTTCACAGGCTTACAGAACGCTCCTCTACCGCTCATCCAAAGGATGAACCCGTAGCTTCGGTGTGTGGTTTGAGCCCCGTTACATCTTCCGCGCAGGCCGACTCGACTAGTGAGCTATTACGCTTTCTTTAAAGGATGGCTGCTTCTAAGCCAACCTCCTAGCTGTCTAAGCCTTCCCACATCGTTTACCACTTAACCACAACTTTGGGACCTTAGCTGACGGTCTGGGTTGTTTCCCTTTTCACGACGGACGTTAGCACCCGCCGTGTGTCTCCCACGCTGACACTTCCAGGTATTCGGAGTTTGCATCGGTTTGGTAAGTCGGGATGACCCCCTAGCCGAAACAGTGCTCTACCCCCTGGAGTGATACGTGAGGCGCTACCTAAATAGCTTTCGAGGAGAACCAGCTATCTCCGAGCTTGATTAGCCTTTCACTCCTATCCACAAGTCATCCCCTACCTTTTCAACGGGAGTGGGTTCGGTCCTCCAGTCAGTGTTACCTAACCTTCAACCTGCTCATGGATAGATCGCCCGGTTTCGGGTCTATACCCAGCGACTAAACGCCCTATTAAGACTCGCTTTCGCTACGCCTCCCCTATACGGTTAAGCTTGCCACTGAATATAAGTCGCTGACCCATTATACAAAAGGTACGCAGTCACCCAACAAAGTAGGCTCCCACTGCTTGTACGCATACGGTTTCAGGTTCTATTTCACTCCCCTCTCCGGGGTTCTTTTCGCCTTTCCCTCACGGTACTGGTTCACTATCGGTCAGTCAGTAGTATTTAGCCTTGGAGGATGGTCCCCCCATATTCAGACAAAGTTTCTCGTGCTCCGTCCTACTCGATTTCACTGCAAGGATCTTTTCGTATACGGGGCTATCACCCACTATGGCGGCACTTTCCAGAGCCTTCTACTAAAATCCAAGCAGCTTAAGGGCTAATCCCCGTTCGCTCGCCACTACTAAGGGAATCTCGGTTGATTTCTTTTCCTCAGGGTACTTAGATGTTTCAGTTCCCCTGGTTCGCCTCTTGCACCTATGTATTCAGTACAAGATACCCAGCTTATGCTGAGTGGGTTTCCCCATTCAGAGATCTCCGGATCAAAGTCTGTTTGCCGACTCCCCGAAGCTTATCGCAGGCTACCACGTCTTTCATCGCCTCTGACTGCCAAGGCATCCACCGTATGCGCTTATTCACTTGACCATATAACCCCAAGCAATCTGTGATCCGAGGATCTGATTGACTGTGATTATGTGCGTGAATGTCGACATTCGCCGAAAACTTGCGCTTGAACTCGCAAATTTTACCTTGACTTGAATGATCACCAGTGAAAGAGATCATTCAGTCTACTTCTATCACATACCCGAATTTTTAAAGAACGTCTGGCGATAAGACCAGAAATCAATGCTCGTTTCGCACTGCATGTTGCAGTACAAGCACTCATTTCTGAGCTTGGCGATTAAGTGGTGGAGCCAAGGAGGATCGAACTCCTGACCTCCTGCGTGCAAAGCAGGCGCTCTCCCAGCTGAGCTATGGCCCCATCTTTCGATCAGCCTGCGCACCACGACAATTGGTGGGTCTGGGCAGATTCGAACTGCCGACCTCACCCTTATCAGGGGTGCGCTCTAACCAACTGAGCTACAGACCCAATCGCCTTTCGCGAGTGAATCAAGCAATTCGTGTGGGAGCTTATGAGGAAGCTGAAGTCTTCGATTAAGGAGGTGATCCAGCCGCAGGTTCCCCTACGGCTACCTTGTTACGACTTCACCCCAGTCATGAATCACTCCGTGGTAACCGCCCTCCCTAAGGTTAGACTAGCTACTTCTGGAGCAACCCACTCCCATGGTGTGACGGGCGGTGTGTACAAGGCCCGGGAACGTATTCACCGTGACATTCTGATTCACGATTACTAGCGATTCCGACTTCACGCAGTCGAGTTGCAGACTGCGATCCGGACTACGATCGGTTTTGTGGGATTAGCTCCACCTCGCGGCTTGGCAACCCTCTGTACCGACCATTGTAGCACGTGTGTAGCCCTGGCCGTAAGGGCCATGATGACTTGACGTCATCCCCACCTTCCTCCGGTTTGTCACCGGCAGTCTCCTTAGAGTGCCCACCATAACGTGCTGGTAACTAAGGACAAGGGTTGCGCTCGTTACGGGACTTAACCCAACATCTCACGACACGAGCTGACGACAGCCATGCAGCACCTGTGTCAGAGCTCCCGAAGGCACCAATCCATCTCTGGAAAGTTCTCTGCATGTCAAGGCCAGGTAAGGTTCTTCGCGTTGCTTCGAATTAAACCACATGCTCCACCGCTTGTGCGGGCCCCCGTCAATTCATTTGAGTTTTAACCTTGCGGCCGTACTCCCCAGGCGGTCAACTTATCGCGTTAGCTTCGTTACTAAGTTCTCAAGGAACCCAACAACTAGTTGACATCGTTTACGGCGTGGACTACCAGGGTATCTAATCCTGTTTGCTCCCCACGCTTTCGCACCTCAGTGTCAGTATCAGTCCAGGTGGTCGCCTTCGCCACTGGTGTTCCTTCCTATATCTACGCATTTCACCGCTACACAGGAAATTCCACCACCCTCTACCGTACTCTAGCTCAGTAGTTTTGGATGCAGTTCCCAGGTTGAGCCCGGGGCTTTCACATCCAACTTGCTGAACCACCTACGCGCGCTTTACGCCCAGTAATTCCGATTAACGCTTGCACCCTTCGTATTACCGCGGCTGCTGGCACGAAGTTAGCCGGTGCTTATTCTGTTGGTAACGTCAAGACAGCAAGGTATTAACTGACTGCCCTTCCTCCCAACTTAAAGTGCTTTACAATCCGAAGACCTTCTTCACACACGCGGCATGGCTGGATCAGGCTTTCGCCCATTGTCCAATATTCCCCACTGCTGCCTCCCGTAGGAGTCTGGACCGTGTCTCAGTTCCAGTGTGACTGATCATCCTCTCAGACCAGTTACGGATCGTCGCCTTGGTGAGCCATTACCTCACCAACTAGCTAATCCGACCTAGGCTCATCCGATAACGCAAGGCCCGAAGGTCCCCTGCTTTCTCCCGTAGGACGTATGCGGTATTAGCGTTCCTTTCGAAACGTTATCCCCCATTACCGGGCAGATTCCTAGGCATTACTCACCCGTCCGCCGCTGAATCCGGTAGCAAGCTACCTTCATCCGCTCGACTTGCATGTGTTAGGCCTGCCGCCAGCGTTCAATCTGAGCCATGATCAAACTCTTCAGTTCAAATCAATCTGGGTTTTGAGAAAACCCTAAACTTGGCTCAGCAATCGCAAAAAACTCTCGAATTCACGAGTGTTACTTGTGATGCTGATAATCTTGCGACTGTCAGTCTTATCTCACAAGCACCCACACGAATTGCTTGATTCAACTTGTTAAAGAGCGTTTCGACCGAGCCAGTGTTTCGTCTCAACCGAGGCCGCGCATTCTACAGCAGCCTTTCAACCTGTCAAGCGATTTTTGAAAATTTCTTTTCAATTCAATCGCCTGGCGCCTTTCAGGCTGCTTGTCTGTCTGGCGTGGAGGTGAATCATACAGCATCGAAAATGCCTGTCAACACCTCTTTCAACTTTCTGATCTGTCGTTTAGCTCTGAGAAGAACATCTGCAAAAGCACACACAGAAAAGATGGCGCATCCGGCGGGATTCGAACCCACGACCACCGCCTTCGGAGGGCGATACTCTATCCAGCTGAGCTACGGATGCGTTGAACCTGTAATCCTAACGCTGCACTTAGCGGTTACCGGATTCCCGATTACGCGGCGCGGCGTGAAGCGTTACGCCGCGCATGATACGCGCCTCGGTCAGCGGAGTCCATGCGCTTGACGCAGCATCGTCGCCCGGCCATCGCGCGAGCGACGATGGTCGGGCGGGGGAACAGGCCGCGATGACTGAAGCGCAAATTGCCGCTCAACCACCGTCTTCTGGCCGATACTCTTCGGCAGGGTTGCAGCGCAGGCCGCCACCCGGCAGTTCGAGGATCATGGCCGAGCCGTCGGCCGCTGCGAGGTCATCATGGACAAGAGCAACGCTTCTCTGCTGCAACGCCGCGCGGACGCCGTCGCCCGTGGCGTCAGCCAGATCCACCCGATTGTCGCCGAGCGGGCGCAGGGGTGTACGGTGGTCGACGTCGAGGGTCGCGAGTACCTCGACTTCAGCGGCGGCATCGCCGTGCTGAATACCGGTCACCTGCACCCTAAGGTGGTCGACGCCGTGCAGGCGCAGCTCGGCAAGCTGACCCACACCTGCTTCCAGGTGCTGGCTTACGAGCCTTACATCGCGCTGTGCGAACGGATCAATGCGCTGGTACCCGGCGATTTCATCAAGAAGTCGCTGCTGGTCACCACCGGTGCCGAGGCGGTGGAAAACGCGGTGAAGATCGCCCGCGCCGCCACCGGACGGGCCGGGGTGATCGCCTTCACCGGCGGCTACCACGGGCGCACGATGATGACCCTGTCGATGACCGGCAAGAAGGTGCCCTATGCCGCCGGCATGGGCCTGATGCCCGGCGGCGTCTACCGCGCCCGCTTTCCCTGCGCGCTGCATGGCGTCAGCGTCGACGACGCCCTGGCGAGCATCGAGCAGGTGTTCAAGAACGATGCCGAGCCGCGCGACATCGCCACCATCGTCATCGAGCCGGTGCAGGGCGAAGGCGGCTTCCACCCCTGCCCGCCCCGTTTCATGCAGCAGCTGCGCGCCCTGTGCGACCGTCACGGCATCCTGTTGATCGCCGACGAGGTGCAGACCGGCGCCGGGCGCACCGGCAGCTTCTTCGCCATGGAGCAGATGGGGGTGGCCGCCGACCTGACCACCTTCGCCAAGTCGATCGCCGGCGGCTTCCCGCTGGCCGGAGTGTGCGGCCGTGCCGAAGTGATGGATGCCATCGCACCCGGCGGCCTGGGCGGCACCTATGCCGGCAATCCGCTGGCCTGCGCCGCCGCACTGGCGGTGCTGGAAGTGTTCGAGGAGGAGCGCCTGCTGGAGCGCGCGCGGGTCATCGGCGAGCGCCTGCAGACGGGGCTTCAGGCGCTGCAGGCACGCCATAGACAGATCGTCGAGGTCCGCGGCCTGGGCGCCATGCAGGCGATCGAGCTGGGCGAGCAGGGCGACCCGCGGGTGCCGGCCACGGCGCTGACCGCCCGGCTGGTCGCACGCGCCCGCGACAGGGGACTGATCCTGCTGTCCTGCGGCGCCTACGGCAACATCCTGCGCATCCTGGTACCGCTGACCGTCAGCGATGCGCAACTCGATCGGGGCCTGGCAATCCTCGGCGACTGCCTGGACGCCGCGGACTGAGCAGGCTTCTTCAGGCCTGCAGCGGGGCGATCACGCAGCGGTCGCGCCCGCTGTGCTTGGCCTCGAGCAGAGCACTGTCGGCACGGTTGAGGGTCTGCGAGTAGCCTTCCCCGGGGTGCTGCTCGGCGACGCCGAAACTGGCGCTGATCGACAAGCGCTCGCCGGCGACGCACAGGTCGAGATCGCGCAACCGGCCGCGCAGCCTTTCGATCACCGGCACCGCGATGTTCAGCGAGGTTTCCGGCAGCAGCAGCAGGAACTCCTCGCCGCCCCAGCGGCCGCACAGATCGTAGCCGCGCACCGCGCCCTGCAGCACCGCGGCGATCTGGCTGAGCACCTGGTCGCCGACGTCGTGGCCCCAGGTGTCGTTGATCTGCTTGAAGTGGTCGACGTCGACCATCGCCAGGACGAACGGCTGGGCGCCGCACTGGCTGCGTTGCTCCTCGTCGCGCAACCGCTCCATCAGCATGCGCCGGTTGGGCAGGCCGGTGAGGGCGTCGCGCAGCGAGGCCTCCTTGAGCGCCAGGTTGAGATCGCGGAGCATGTCCTGGTAGCGGTCGGAAATCCGCGCCACCTTTTCCAGCTGGCGCAGCTGGCGATGGTAGCGCTCGGACAGCGAGAGGTTCTGCTCGCGGGCCAGCGACTGGTAGCCGTCGGAGATCCGCGCGATGCGCTCCAGGCGCGACAGCTGGTCGAGGTTCTGCTGCTGCAGACGCGCCAGCGCCTCGCGCAGCGGATGACCATAGTGCTGCGGATCGCTCAGCAGGCTCTCGACCAGTTGATCCAGTTCGCGCTCGGCGCTCATGACGCTCACCCCTCGTAGGGCAGGATGGCGAAGGGGAAGCTGCAGTCCTCGCGGAACTCTTCGGCCAGTTCGGCGACCCGCTCGTTGCGGCTGTCGTAGTGCCAGTTGACGCTCACCGGCAGGCCGTCGCGGTGGGCGTCCTCGAGCAGGTCGAAGATGTCCATCAGCGCCTTGATCGAGCTGGTGTTGAGGTACAGCAGGCGCAGTTCCAGTTGCAGCGGACGGCCCGCCTCGCGCAGGAAGCGCTCGACCCAGTCGATCACCTGGCCGAACAGCTCGAAGGAGTTTTCCGGGTAGGAGTCGCCCTGCATGGCCAGCAGGCCCGCGTCCCAGTCGCCCTGGATGGCCGGCGAGGACTGGGTGCCGGGGATGTTCAGTTCAGTCATGGTCATACTCGTATTCGGTTGCATCAGATCACCGCGCGCAGGCTGAAGAAGGCGCGACCATCGGCCTGCGCCTTGAGCGAGGCCACCAGCGGCACGCTGGACTTGCGGGCGATGTCCAGCAGGCCAAGGCCGGCGCCGCTGGCGCTGCCCGCCTCGCGCGGCTTGCGCAGTTGTTCCTTGTAGGCGGCCTTGAGCTGGACCTTGTCCAGTCCGCCCAGGCCCTCGACGATCTGCAGCAGGCGCTCGCCGTCGGCGCGCTCGACCAGGTTGCCGGCCGATACCTGGTAGTGGCCCTGTTCGTCGCGGGCGATGGCCACGGTGGCCGAGGCGTCCTGCTCGCCGTAGCCCTGCTGCAGGGCGTAGTGGCGGATGTTCTGGGTCATCTCGATGTACACGGCGAACACGTCCATGGCCGCCGACGGCTGGGCCTGTTCGGCGGCCAGGTAGTTGCGCAGGGCGTTGCCGATCTCCTCGATCAGGCTGCGCGAGATCGGTCCGTTGAAGCACAGCATGATGCGCTGCTGCGTATAGCTCTCGCGCATGGCCAGCAGGTCGAGCATATCCATGGGATGTTTTCCCCTAGTCGAAGCGGAAGGAAAGAACGGTGATGTCGTCGCGCTGCGGCTGGCCGCCCTGGTAGGCCTCCAGGCTGGCGACGAACAGTTCGGCCTGCTCGCGCAGCGGGCGGCGGGCATGACTGCGCAGCAGTTCGATGAAGCGCGCGTTGCCGAAGCCGAAACCGTGCTCGCCGCCGGCCTGGTCGAGGAAACCGTCGGTGCACAGGTAGAAGGTCCAGCCCGGCTGCACGCGCATCTCCTGGTTGTGGTACTCGCCCTGGCGCTTGTCGCCCAGCGCGCGGCGGCCACCCTTGAGTTCCTGCACCTGCTCGCCGTCGCAGGCGAACAGCGCGATCTTCGCCCCGGCGAACAGCAGGCGGTGGCTGTGACGGTCGATCCACACCAGTCCGGCGTCCATGTTGGTGGCCAGCGCGCGCGACACCTGCTCCTCGCGCAGCATGCCGCGGATGGTGCGGTCGGTCTCGTGGAGGATCTGCGCCGGGTCGGCGGCACCGACCACGCTGACCGCATGGTCGATGGCCGCGCGCGCCAGCATGGTCATCAGCGCGCCGGGCACGCCGTGACCGGCGCAGTCGACCACGCCGAGCAGGTAGCCTTCGGCGCTTTCGCGATAGACGTAGAAGTCGCCGCCGACCACGTCGCGCGGCTTCCACAGCACGAAGTGGCGCTCGTCCAGCGAGGCCGACAGCTGCCGGTCGGGCAGGATGGCGCGCTGGATCAGGCTGGCGTAGTCGATGGAGTCGTCGATCTTCTTGTGCGCGGCGGCCATCTCGCGGTTGGCCTGCTCCAGCGCCAGGGTGCGCTCGCGGACCTTGCCCTCCAGCTCGGCGGTGTGCCGGCTGACCTGGGCGGCCATGCTGGCGAAGGCCGCCGACAGCTCGCCCAGCTCGTCGCCGCGCGGCGACGGCAGGTCGGTGTGGTAATAGCCGGCGGCGATCGCCTTGGCCGAATGCTTGAGGCGCTGCAGCGGATGCAGCAGCAGGCGCTCCACCGCATAGGCGAAGCCCAGCAGCAGGGCGGCCAGCAGCACCACCAGGGTGCCCAAGAGCGGCCAGACCCAGCGGTTGTCGAGGGCGCGCACCGCATGCAGGTCGGCCTGGGTCAGCAGGTGCC
Source organism: Pseudomonas guangdongensis (assembly GCF_900105885.1). Classification (NCBI taxonomy): domain Bacteria; kingdom Pseudomonadati; phylum Pseudomonadota; class Gammaproteobacteria; order Pseudomonadales; family Pseudomonadaceae; genus Geopseudomonas; species Geopseudomonas guangdongensis. Next base: position 1,102,290 of record NZ_LT629780.1, read on the forward strand.
AGCCCAGCGGTTCTATATAGGTGAGCGCCAGCAGGTGCTCGACGCCGCCGATCCGCGCGTTGAGCAGCTGCACCGCGTCGGGATTGTCTTCGGCGCGGCGCATGGCGGCGCGCAGCGCCTCGCGCTGGTCGTCCTCCAGCAGGTCGAAGACCCGGCTGCGCGCCTGCCCGGCCAGTTCGTCGACGCCGGAGCTGTAGGCGATCAGCCGGGCATCCGGGTGCGCCTGGATGGCGCCGTCGGCGGAGACGATCATCGGCGTGATACCCGCCTCGTGGCTGACCATGAAGGCTTCGAGGAAGCTGCTGAGGTCGAGGCCGGTGCCGGCCAGGCCGAGGCGCTCGACGCCGTCGCGCACCTGCACGTTGAACCACACCTTGGTGACCTTGAGCTTGTGGTCGATGTTGACGTTCAGGTTGTAGCGCGCGTCGCTGCGCAGGCTGGCGAAGAACCAGGCGTCCTCGGGATCGTCCGGGTCGAGCACATAGCGCGGTGCGGCGGAAAAGCCCTGGCGGGCGTCGTTGAAGTAGTAGCCGCGGCTGCCGGCGGCGATGACGAAGTAGGAGCGGTCGCGAAAATCGCCGCGATAGCCCTCGGCCTCGGCGAAGAACGCCTGGCTGCGCTGGGCGTCGGCCTCGTCGCGCAGCCACTGGCGGGTCAGCTGCGAGTCGGCCAGGCGCTGCGCCAGGGCCAGCTCGCGGGCCACCGGGGCGAGGATGCGCTCGCGGTGCAGCAGGGTGAAGTTGCGCACGTAGGCCTCGCCGAAGTGCTGGCGGATGTCCTCCATGGCCCGCCAGCCGAGCAGGATCGACGGGATCAGCGCCAGAACGCAGGCCAGCAGCAACGCCAGCACCGATTTGCTCCGCAATCCCCAGTTTGCCGCCATGCTCCACCCTCGAATCCGTCCGCCTCGCGCGGCCGACGCAGCGGGCATTGTGCAGTCGGTCACAGGCGACTGCAATCGGCTCGCCGGCACCGGGCGCATCCGCCGCGCCGCGCGCCCGCCTCCGCGCGGAGGCGGGCGCTCCGGCTCAGGGCGCCGGGTTCGGCTGCGCGGTGTGGATCGCCTCGATGCTCGCCAGCACGGCATCGCTCAGCACCAGGTCGAGGCTGGCGATATTGCTGTCCAGCTGCTCCAGGGTGGTGGCGCCGATGATGTTGCTGGTGACGAACGGCCGGCCGGTGACATAGGCCAGCGCCAGCTGCGCCGGGTCGAGACCGTGTTCGCGGGCCAGGGCCACGTAGGCGCTGGCCGCCTGGCGGGCCAGCGGCGCGTTGTAGCGCTGGAAGCGCTCGAAGCGGGTCAGCCGGCCCTGGGGCGGGCGGGCGCCGTCCTCGTACTTGCCGGACAGCAAGCCGAAGGCCAGCGGCGAATAGGCCAGCAGGCCGACCTGCTCGCGGATCGCCATCTCCGCCAGACCCACCTCGAAGCTGCGGTTGAGCAGGTTGTAGGGGTTCTGGATCGACACCGGCCGCGGCCAGCCGCGGGTTTCGGCCAGTTGCAGGAAGCGGTGCAGACCCCAAGGCGTCTCGTTGGACAGACCGATGTGGCGGATCTTGCCGCTCCGCACCAGCTCGTCGAGCACTTCCAGGGAGTCCTCGATGGGCGTGATGTGGGCGTCCGGGTCGTGGCGGTAGCCGAGCTGGCCGAAGAAGTTGGTCGCCCGGTCCGGCCAGTGCAGCTGGTAGAGGTCGATGTAGTCGGTCTGCAGGCGACGCAGGCTGCCTTCGACGGCGGCGATCAGGTTGGCGCGGTCGTGATGCGGCTGGCCGCCGCGGATGTGCTGGATGCCGTTGCCCGGCGCGGCGGCCTTGCTGGCGACGATCCACTGCGCGCGCCCGCCGTGGCGCTTGAAGTAGTTGCCGATGATCGTCTCGGTGGCGCCGCAGGTCTCGGCCCGGGGCGGCACCGGGTACATCTCGGCGGTGTCGATGAAGTTGATCCCGGCGGCCCGGGCGCGGTCGATCTGGGCGAAACCTTCGGCCTCGCTGTTCTGTTCGCCCCAGGTCATGCTGCCCAGCGCCAGCGCGCTGACCCGGATGTCGGTGGTGCCGAGAGGACGGTAGAGCATCTGCCAACTCCTGTGCAAAAGGGCGATTCTAGGCGATGCGCGGCGCCCCCGGCAGGGCGACGCCGGGCGCTACCGGGACTTCGGGCGGGGATGGCGCTACGGCGCCCTCAGCGATAGAGGTCGGCGCGGCTCCACGGCAGGTCGTGGGAGCCATCGGCGCGCGGACGCACGGCGAGGATCTGGTGCAGGTTGATCCACTCGCGCTCGAACGCGTAGGCGCAGCCGGCCAGATACAACCGCCAGATGCGCAGGGCGCGCTCGTGGACCAGCCGCGCCGCCTCGTCCAGGCGCTGCTCCAAGCGCTCGCTCCACAGGTGCAGGGTGCGCGCGTAGTGCAGGCGCAGGCTTTCCACGTCGACCACTTCCAGGCCGGCCTCGCTCATGCGCGCCACCGCGGTGGCCAGGTGCGGCAGCTCGCCGTGGGGAAACACGTAGCGGTCGATGAACTCGCCGCCGCCGCGGCCGACCGGGCGGCCGTCGGTGTGCTTGGCGGTGATGCCGTGGTTGAGCACCAGCCCGCCCGGCTTCACCGCGCGCTGCAGGGTCTGGAAATACACCGCCAGGTTGGCATGGCCGACATGCTCGAACATGCCGACGCTGACCACCTTGTCGAAACGGCCATCGGCCGGCAGGTCGCGGTAGTCGCGGTAGTCCAGCTGCACGCGCCCCTGCAGCCCTTCGGCCAGCACCCGCTCGCGGGCCAGCGCCAGCTGCTCGCGGCTGAGGGTGATGCCGTAGACCTCGGCGCCGTACTCGCGGGCGGCGAAGCGCGCCAGCCCGCCCCAGCCGCAACCGACGTCGAGCAGCCGCTCGCCGGGCGCCAGGCGCAGCTTGCGGCACAGATGGCGCAGCTTGGCCTGCTGGGCGCTGTCGAGGTCCTCCGCGCCGGTCTCGTAGTAGGCGCAGGAATAGACCATGTCGCGGTCCAGCCACAACCGGTAGAAGTCGTTGGACAGGTCGTAGTGGTAGTGGATGTCGGCCGCATCGCTGGCGCGGTCGTGGGCGGCCCGCGACGGCGGCGCGGCGTCGTGTTCGTCGAGCAGCGCGGCGCTGAGCCGGTCGGCCAGGCGGATCACCGCCGCCATCGAGCCCTGCAGGTCCATGGCGCCCTCGACGTAGGCGCTGCCCAGCAGGTCGAGGCTGGGCCGGCCGAGGCGGCTCAGCAGCTGCGGGTCGCGCACCACCAGGGTGACCTCGGGATCGGGGCCGAGATCCAGTTGGTGCCCGTCCCACAGGCGCAGCCGCAGGGGCAGCTGCAGGCCGCGCAACGCGGCGGGAAGTTGCGCCAGCATGATCGTTCCTCCTGCAAGGGCAGCATGCCCTCCCAAGGGTAGACCAGTGGCGCCGGCTTGCCGCCGCCGCGCCGAGCGGCCCGCTCGGCGTGGCGTGGGGCGATAAGGTGCCGTCCTGTCGACCGCTGCTTCAGCGCCCCAACGCAGCGACGCCGCAGACGGAGCCCGCCTGCACACGAATCGGGCTACTCAGGTACTACGGCATCGCCCTCCCCTCCCTCGGGAATGGGCGCAGCCAGCACCTTGTCGATACGCTTGCCATCCATATCCACCACCTCGAATCGCCAACCGGCCCAGTCCACATGGTTCCCCGTACCGGGTACCCGGCCGAGCAGCAGCATGATCATGCCGCTGATGGTGTGGTAGCGCCCCTTGTCTTCCTCGGGGACGCTCTTGAGTTGCAGACGGTCCTTCATCTCGGGAATCGGAATGGCGCCATCCAGCAACCAGGAACCATCGGCGCGCTGGACAGCCCAGGCATCCTCGGCATTGCGCGGCGTGAACTCGCCGGTCACCGCTTCCAGGACATTCTGCAGCGTCACGATCCCCTCGATTTCGCCGTACTCGTCGATGACGAAGGCCATCTGCAGGTCATTGGCACGAAACTCTTCGAGCAGCTCCATGCCCGTCAGGGTTTCCGGGACATAGACGCAGGTCTGGAGGTTGGCCGAGAAGTCCGGCACCTCGCCCCTGGCCACACAGGCCAGGGCCTGCTTGGCATGGATGACGCCCAGCAGCTTGTCGAGGCTGCCATCGCAGACCGGGAAGCGCGTGTGCTCCGACTCGATCAGGATCTGCAGGTTCTCTTCGGGCGAGCGACGGATATCGACACACACGACATCCGAGCGCGGAATCATCAGCGAGCCCAGCTGGCGATCATCGAGGCGGAACACGTTGCGCACCATCTCGTGCTGGTGTTGCTCGATGACACCGGCCTCGGAACCCTCCTCCAGCAGGGCGTGGATCTCCTCCTCGGTGACGCTGCTATGGCTGCTCTGCTTGATGCCCATCAGGCGCAGCAAGGCATGGGTGGATACCGTCAGCAGCATGACGAACGGGCGGGTCAGCAGAGCCAGCACCTGCATCGGGCGCGCGACCAGTCGAGCAATCGACTCCGGACTGATCTGCCCGATGCGTTTGGGCACCAGCTCGCCCACCACGATGGAAACGTAGGTCACGACAATGACGACCGTGGCGGTGGCACCGATGCCGGCCGCATCTTCCGCCACGCCGAACGATTGCAGCCACTGCGACAGCGGACCGGCCAGCACGGCCTCACCGACGATACCGTTGAGGATGCCGATGGAAGTGATGCCGATCTGGATGGTCGACAGGAACGTGGTGGGGTCTTCCCCCAGCTTGAGGGCCACGGCGGCCGAACTGTCGCCATCGGCTGCCAGCTTCATCAGCCGCGCCTTGCGCGCCGTGACCAGGGCAAGCTCGGACATGGCGAAGATGCCGTTCAGCACGATCAGGCCGATCAGAAGCAGAATTTCCATGGCGGGCACCGTGAGTCAGCGGGACAGAAGGGAGAGGAGCACGGAGCCGGTGTGGAGTCGGCTGGAGTGGGTATGCAGCGGAGGGCGCTGGTGGTGCAGGTGAGGCGTGGCGACGGGAAGCGCCAACTATGACTGTCCATGAAAGGATCGAATTCGCCTAGAAAGGTGGGCAGGAAGGAAGATTTTACAAGCGGGGGAAACGGCGCCCAAGCACTGCCGCGGGCAGCTGATTGCCAGTTATTTCCGCCAGCAGCCGGCGCGGCCCGAGCCGCGATCGAGTCCTGCGGGAGAACTGACGTTTCCTCCCGACCGCGCCGTGCTTGCGGGCCTTACGCTGCGCATCGCGAAAGCAGCGCCCTTATCGCCTGCGACAGGACGCGCTTCGTACCTCTTTCGCCGCCAGAGCCCGCACGCTCGGCCCAGGAATGAAGTTCCATGCGCAGGGACGGGCGTTGATTGCGGGCCGCCAATAAAGACTCATTCTTCCCTAGCCACCTTCTGGCGGTTTCCGGAGTACGGCGCCGCCCCCAAGTTTCATCCTCGCCATGTTCGGCGCCGTTCGCTGCACTGCACATGGGGCGCATCAGACCGCGACTTCTGCGCCAGGATGAAACTTTATGGGTGCAGATAACTTTATGTCATCCCACAGCGCCGGCTTATTCCACGGTGACGCTCTTGGCCAGGTTGCGCGGCTGGTCGACGTCGGTGCCCTTGAGCACGGCGACGTGGTAGGACAGCAGTTGCAGCGGGAGGGTGTAGAGGATCGGCGCGAGCAGGTCGTGGATCGGCGGCATGGCCACCACGTGGGTGCCCTCGCCGTTGCCCATCCCCGCCTCGCGGTCGGCGAACACCACCAGCTGGCCGCCGCGGGCACGGACTTCCTGCAGGTTGGACTTGAGCTTTTCCAGCAGCTCGTTGTTGGGCGCCACGGTGACCACCGGCATGTCGCTGTCGACCAGCGCCAGCGGGCCGTGCTTGAGCTCGCCGGCCGGGTAGGCCTCGGCGTGGATGTAGGAGATTTCCTTGAGCTTCAGTGCGCCTTCCAGCGCCACCGGGTACTGCGCGCCACGGCCGAGGAACAGGGTGTGGTGCTTCTCGGCGAACAGCGCGGCGACCTGCTCGACGGTCTTGTCCATGGCCAGGGCGTCCTGCAGGTGGCCCGGCAGACGGCGCAGCGCCTCGACCAGCCCGGCCTCGACGCCGGCGTCGAGGGTGCCGCGCACCCGGCCGAGGGCCAGGGTCAGCAGCAGCAGGCCGACCAGCTGGGTGGTGAAGGCCTTGGTCGAAGCCACGCCGATCTCCGGACCGGCGTTGGTCAGCAGGGTCAGGTCGGACTCGCGCACCAGCGAGCTGGTGCCGACGTTGCAGATCGCCAGGCTGGCCAGGTAGCCGAACTGCTTGGCGTTGCGCAGCGCCGCCAGGGTGTCGGCGGTCTCGCCGGACTGCGAGATGGTGACGAACAGCGAATCGGGCTGCACGGCGACCTTGCGGTACCGGAACTCGCTGGCCACCTCGACCTGACAGGGAATGCCGGTCAGCTCCTCCAGCCAGTAGCGGGCGACCATGCCGGCGTGGAAGCTGGTGCCGCAGGCGACGATCTGCACGTTGCGCACCTTGGCGAACAGCTCGGCCGCCTGCGGGCCGAAGGCCTGCACCAGCACATGGTCGCTGCCCAGACGGCCTTCCAGGGTGCGCTGCACCACCTTGGGCTGCTCGTGGATTTCCTTGAGCATGAAGTGGCGGTACTCGCCCTTCTCTGCCGCCTCGGCGCCCTCGTGGAACTGCACCGCCTCGCGCTGCACCTCGCGGCCCTCGGCATCCCAGATGCGCAGCGCATCGCGGCGGATCTCGGCGATGTCGCCCTCCTCCAGGTAGACGAAGCGGTCGGTGACCTGGCGCAGGGCCAGCGGGTCGGAGGCGAGGAAGTTCTCGCCCAGCCCCAGGCCGATCACCAGCGGGCTGCCGCTGCGCGCGGCGAGGATGCGGTCGGGCTGCGCGGCGCTGATCACCGCCAGGCCGTAGGCGCCGTGCAGCTCGCGGACCACCGCCTTGAGCGCGTCGGCCAGTTCGGGCAGGCGCTTGAGGGTATGGTGCAGCAGATGGACGATGGTCTCGGTGTCGGTCTGCGAGCTGAACACGTAGCCGAGTCCCTGCAGGCGCGCGCGCAGCGCCTCGTGGTTCTCGATGATGCCGTTGTGCACCACCGCCAGTGCCTCGCCGGAGAAGTGCGGGTGGGCGTTGGCTTCGCTGGGCACGCCGTGGGTGGCCCAGCGGGTGTGGGCGATGCCCAGGCGACCGGGCAGCGGCTCGTCGCTCAGCGCCTGCTCCAGCGCGGCGACCTTGCCGATCCGCCGGCTGCGGCGCAGCAGGCCGTCCGGGCCGCAGATGGCCACCCCGGCGCTGTCGTAGCCGCGGTATTCGAGGCGCTTGAGGCCCTCGATCAGGATGGCGCTGACGTTACGTTCGGCAATGGCTGCAACGATTCCGCACATGGGGCAGTTCTCCTTAGCTGGCGTCGACGGCGGCGCAGATCAGCTTGATGCCACGCGCCAGAATCTGTTCGCGCGCCTCGGCTGAGAGGCGCTCGTCGGTGATCAGGGTATGGATGCTGCTCCACGGCAGCTCCAGGTTGGGCATGCGCCGGCCGACCTTGTCGGCCTCGGCCATGACGATGACTTCGCGGGCCACCTCGGCCATCACCCGGGACAGGCCGAGCAGCTCGTTGAAGGTGGTGGTGCCGCGCGCCAGGTCGAGGCCGTCGGCGCCGATGAACAGCTGGTCGAAATCGTAGGAGCGCAGCACCTGCTCGGCGACCTGGCCCTGGAACGATTCCGAGTGCGGGTCCCAGGTGCCGCCGGTCATCAGCAGCACCGGCTCCTGCTCCAGTTCGCGCAGCGCGTTGGCCACGCTCAGCGAGTTGGTCATCACCACCAGGCCGGGGCGGCGGTCCAGTTCGGGAATCAGCGCCGCGGTGGTGCTGCCGCTGTCGACGACGATCCGCGCATGCTCGCGGAGGCAGCCGGCGGCGGCGCGGGCGATGGCCTGTTTCCACGGCGACAGCGGCGGCCCCGGCTCGGCGACCAGCTCCTGAGGTACCGGCACCGCGCCGCCGTAGCGGCGCAGCAGCAGGCCGTTGCTTTCCAGCGCGGCGAGATCCTTGCGGATGGTCACTTCCGACGTCTCGAAGTGCCGGGCCAGCGCCTCCACCTGCACCTCGCCGCGCTCGGCGAGCAGGGCGAGGATGGCGTGGCGGCGCTGCGGGGTGTTGCGTTTGGACATGCGCAAGTTTCGATTCGAAAGCTTCAGGGGGCGAATCAAAACCCAGCATGGCGCAGGCGTCAAGCCTCTGTGGATAAAAGGCGCCGACCGACACACGGCATGACTGTGGACAAATCCCCCGTCCGAGCTATCCACAGCCATCGCTCGCCAGACACGCCACGGCCCTGTGGACAAACGCATCGTGCCGTTATCCACAGGGCCGCATGGGCTCGCATTGTCTGCGCGTGGCCGGGTTATCCACAGCCGCGCCGGCGACTCAGCTCTTGGGCGACTTCTGCGGACGCTGCCAGCCGTCGATGTTGCGCTGGCGCGCGCGACCGACCGCCAGGGCGCTGTCCGGCACCGCGCTGGTGATCACCGAGCCGGCTGCGGTGGTGGCGCCGGCGCCGATGGTGACCGGCGCCACCAGCGAATTGTTGGTGCCGATGAAGGCATCCTCGCCGATCACCGTGCGGTGCTTGTTGGCGCCGTCGTAGTTGCAGGTGATGGTGCCGGCGCCGATGTTGCTGGCCGCGCCGATCTCGGCGTCGCCCAGGTAGGCCAGGTGGCCGGCCTTGGCGCCCGCCCCCATGACCGCGTTCTTCAGCTCGACGAAGTTGCCGACGTGGGCCCCGGCGCCCAGCACGCTGCCCGGACGCAGACGGGCGAACGGCCCGCAGTCGGCGCCCTCGCCCAGCTCGGCGCCGTCCAGGTGGCTGTGGGCCTTGACCACCGCGCCGCGGCGCAGGGTGCTGTTGCGGATCACACAGTGGGCGCCGATCTCGACGCCGTCCTCGATGACCACGCGGCCTTCGAGGATCACGTTGACGTCGATGACTACGTCGCGGCCGGCCGTCACCTCGCCGCGCACATCGAAGCGCGCCGGATCGAGCAGGGTCACCCCCTGGGCCATCAGTCGCCGCGCGGCGCGCTGCTGGTAGTGGCGCTCCAGCTGGGAAAGTTGCAGGCGGTCGTTGGCGCCCTGCACTTCCATGGCGTCCTCCGGCTGCGCGGTGGCCACCGTCAGACCGTCGGCCACCGCCATGGCGATCACGTCGGTCAGGTAGTACTCGCCCTGGGCGTTGCGGTTGGACAGCCGACCCAGCCAGTCGGCCAGGCGCGCGCCGGGCAGGGCGAGGATGCCGGTGTTGCCCTCGCGGATCGCCCGCTGCTCGGCGCTGGCGTCCTTCTGCTCGACGATGGCGGTGACCCGCCCCGCAGCGTCGCGGACGATGCGCCCGTAGCCGCTGGGGTCGGCCAGCTCGACGGTGAGCAACGCCAGCTGTTCGGGAGCGGCCTGGGCCAGCAGGCGCTCCAGGGTCGGCGCCTCGATCAGCGGCACATCGCCGTAGAGCACCAACACCCGCTCGGCCTGGATGAACGGCAGGGCCTGGGCCAGGGCGTGGCCGGTGCCGAGCTGCTGCTCCTGCAGCACGAAATTCAGGTCGGCGGCGGCCAGGCGCTCGCGCACCGCATCGGCGCCGTGGCCGATCACCACGTGGATGCGCTGCGGATTCAGCGCGCGGGCGGTGTCGATGACGTGGCCGAGCATGGCCTTGCCGGCCACCGGATGCAGGACCTTGGGCAGCGCCGAGCGCATGCGCGTGCCCTGGCCGGCGGCGAGAATGACGATTTCCAGACTCATCGGAGAACTTCCCTTGCGGCTCCGTGCCGACGACGGAGCGGAATGAAGACCTGTCGGCACCCCGACCCGGCGGGTTGCCGACAGGCGCAAAATGAAAAAAGGGAATAGCCAAGGCTATTCCCTTTTCCCATGCAGCGGAGTACTGACCCGGCGGGCGGATCAGTGCACCGAACCACCGAACTTCTTGCGCAGCTCCTGAATGGTCCGCAGCTGCGCGGCAGCCTCGGCCAGACGGGCGGCAGCGGTGGTGTAGTCGAACTCGGCGCCTTTTTCGTTGAGCGCCTTCTCGGCAGCCTTCTGGGCTTCGAGAGCGGCCGCCTCGTCGAGGTCGCCAGCACGGATCGCGGTGTCGGCGAGGACCTTCACCATGTTCGGCTGCACTTCGATGAAACCGCCGGAGATGTAGTACACCTCCTGCTCGCCACTCTGCTTGATCACCCGCACCGGACCGGGCTTGAGATCGGTCAGCAGCGGGGCGTGGCCCGGCAGAATACCGATATCGCCCATGTTGCCGTGGGCGACGACCATTTCCACCAGCCCCGAGAACAGCTCTTCTTCCGCACTGACGATGTCGCAGTGGACTGTCATAGCCATATTCATGCCTCGGTTAGCAGGCGGCGCCACCGGGGTAGCCGCCGCCTGGTCGAGCGCCCGCTAGCGGGCGCGCCAGTTACAGTTTCTTGGCTTTCTCGATGGCTTCGTCGATGCCGCCGACCATGTAGAACGCCTGCTCGGGCAGGTGGTCGAAATCGCCATTGAGGATGCCGGCGAAACCGCGGATGGTCTCTTTCAGCGACACGTACTTGCCCGGGGAGCCGGTGAAGACTTCGGCGACGAAGAACGGCTGGGACAGGAAGCGCTGGATCTTACGCGCGCGGGCCACCAGCAGCTTGTCCTGCTCGGACAGTTCGTCCATGCCGAGGATCGCGATGATGTCCTTCAGCTCCTTGTAGCGCTGCAGCACGTACTGCACGCCACGGGCGGTGTCGTAGTGCTCCTGGCCGATCACCAGCGGGTCCAGCTGACGGGAGGTGGAGTCGAGCGGATCGACCGCCGGGTAGATACCCAGGGAGGCGATGTCGCGGGACAGTACCACAGTGGCGTCGAGGTGGGCGAAGGTGGTCGCCGGGCTCGGGTCGGTCAGGTCGTCCGCGGGAACGTAGACGGCCTGCACCGAGGTGATCGAGCCGTTCTTGGTGGAGGTGATGCGCTCCTGCAGAACGCCCATCTCCTCGGCCAGGGTCGGCTGGTAACCCACGGCGGACGGCATACGGCCCAGCAGCGCAGACACTTCGGTACCGGCCAGGGTGTAGCGGTAGATGTTGTCGACGAACAGCAGAACGTCGCGGCCTTCGTCGCGGAACTTCTCGGCCATGGTCAGGCCGGTCAGGGCCACGCGCAGACGGTTGCCCGGCGGCTCGTTCATCTGGCCGTAGACCAGGGCGACCTTGTCCAGAACGTTGGAGTCCTTCATCTCGTGATAGAAGTCGTTACCTTCACGAGTCCGCTCGCCCACGCCGGCGAACACGGAGTAACCGCTGTGTTCCATGGCGATGTTGCGGATCAGCTCCATCATGTTCACGGTCTTGCCGACGCCGGCACCACCGAACAGACCGACCTTGCCGCCCTTGGCGAACGGGCAGATCAGGTCGATCACCTTGATGCCGGTTTCCAGCAGCTCGTTGCCGCCGGCCTGCTCGGCGTAGGAGGGCGCGGCGCGGTGGATGGTCCAGCGCTCTTCTTCGCCGATCGGACCCGCTTCGTCGATCGGGTTACCGAGGACGTCCATGATACGGCCCAGGGTGGCCTTGCCGACCGGCACGGAAATGCCGGCACCGGTGTTGCTCACGTTCAGACCGCGCTTGAGGCCTTCGGTGGAACCCATGGCGATGGTACGGACAATGCCGTCGCCCAGCTGCTGCTGGACTTCCAGGGTGGTTTGCGCGCCTTCGACCTTCAGCGCGTCATAGACGTTCGGCACCTGATCGCGCGGGAATTCCACGTCGATAACGGCGCCGATGATTTGAACGATACGTCCGCTACTCATGTCTGGTTCCTCTGAATATTTGAACCTGTCTTACACCGCGGCAGCGCCGCCGACGATTTCCGAGATCTCTTGGGTGATCGCAGCCTGACGCGCCTTGTTATAGATCAGCTGCAGATCCTTGATCAGCTGACCGGCGTTGTCGGTGGCATTCTTCATCGCGATCATCCGCGCCGCCTGCTCGCAGGCGCTGTTCTCGACCACGGACTGATACACCTGGGATTCGACAAAGCGAACCAGCAGGGCATCCAGCAGTTGCTGGGCGTCGGGCTCGTACAGGTAATCCCACAGTCCCTGCTTGGCGCCGTCATCGGCGTCACTGCTGGGAGCCAGGGGCAGCAATTGCTCGACCGCCGGCTTCTGAACCATGGTGTTGACGAACTTGTTGGATACCAGGTACAGGCGATCCAGCTGGCCGTCGTTGAACTTGTCCAGCATCACCTTGACGCTGCCGATCAGGTCTTTGACCGACGGCGCTTCGCCAAGCTGACCGACTGCAGCCACCACGTTGCCGCCGTAGCTGCGGAAGAAACTGGCGCCCTTGTTGCCGATGACGCAGAAATCTGCCTCAACGCCGGCATCGCGCCATTCCTTCATGTTTTTGATCAGGGCCTTGAACAGGTTGATGTTCAGGCCGCCGCAGAGACCACGGTCGCTCGACACCAGGATGTAGCCGACGCGCTTGACCGGACGCTCCACCATGAAGGCGTGGCGGTATTCCGGGTTCGCCTTGGCCAGATGACCGATCACCTGACGGATGCGCTCGGCGTAGGGACGGCTGGCTGCCATGCGCTGCTGAGCCTTGCGCATCTTGCTGACCGCCACTTTCTCCATGGCGCTGGTGATCTTCTGCGTGCTCTTGATGCTCGCAATCTTGCTGCGAATCTCTTTTGCGCCTGCCATTTGACACCTTTCTGGGTTAGCAGGCGGGAGCCTTGCGGCTCCCGCTGCGGCTTACCAGCTCTGAGTGGCCTTGAACTTCTCGATGCCGGCCTTGAGGCCTGCGTCGATCTCGTCGTTGAAGTCGCCCTTCACGTTGATCTTCGCCATCAGGTCGGCGAACTCGCGGTTGAAGAAGGCGATCAGGGCCTGCTCGAAGGCGCCGACCTTGGCCACGTCGACGTCGGCCAGGAAGCCACGCTCGGCGGCGTACAGGGACACCGACATGTCGGCGATGGACATCGGCGCGAACTGCTTCTGCTTCATCAGTTCGGTGACGCGCTGACCATGCTCGAGCTGCTTGCGGGTGGCTTCGTCCAGGTCCGAGGCGAACTGGGCGAAGGCCGCCAGTTCACGGTACTGGGCCAGCGCGGTACGGATGCCGCCGGACAGCTTCTTGATGATCTTGGTCTGGGCCGCGCCACCGACGCGGGAAACCGAGATACCGGCGTTGACCGCCGGACGGATACCGGCGTTGAACATCGCCGATTCCAGGAAGATCTGCCCGTCGGTGATCGAGATCACGTTGGTCGGAACGAACGCGGACACGTCGCCGGCCTGGGTTTCGATGATCGGCAGCGCGGTCAGCGAACCGGTTTTGCCCTTCACTTCGCCCTTGGTGAACTGCTCCACGTACTCCTCGGAAACGCGGGAAGCGCGCTCCAGCAGACGGCTGTGGAGATAGAACACGTCGCCCGGGTAGGCTTCGCGGCCCGGCGGACGGCGCAGCAGCAGGGAGATCTGGCGGTAGGCCACGGCCTGCTTGGACAGGTCGTCGTACACGATCAGGGCATCTTCACCGCGGTCGCGGAAGTATTCGCCCATGGTGCAACCGGCGTACGGCGCGAGGAACTGCAGGGCCGCCGATTCGGACGCCGAGGCTGCCACCACGATGGTGTTGGCCATGGCGCCGTGCTCTTCCAGCTTGCGCACCACGTTGGCGATGGTCGACTGCTTCTGACCGACGGCCACGTACACGCAGCGGATGCCGCTGTTCTTCTGGTTGATGATGGCGTCGATGGCCATCGCGGTCTTGCCGATCTGGCGGTCGCCGATGATCAGCTCGCGCTGACCACGGCCGACCGGGATCATCGCGTCGACCGACTTGTAGCCGGTCTGTACCGGCTGGTCGACCGACTTACGCCAGATCACGCCCGGCGCGACTTTCTCGACCGCGTCGGTTGCCTTGGCGTTGATCGGGCCTTTGCCGTCGATCGGGTTGCCCAGGGCATCGACCACGCGACCCAGCAGTTCCGGACCGACCGGAACTTCGAGGATGCGGCCGGTGCACTTGGCGCTCATGCCCTCGGTCAGGCCCTGGTAGCTGCCCAGGACCACGGCGCCGACGGAGTCTTGCTCCAGGTTCAGCGCCATGCCGTAGATGCCGCCGGGGAACTCGATCATCTCGCCGTACATCACGTCGGCCAGGCCGAAGATGCGCACGATGCCGTCGGAGACGCTGACGACGGTGCCTTCGTTACGGGCCTGCGCGGATACATCAAGCTTGGCGATACGCTGCTTGATGATTTCGCTAATTTCGGAAGGATTCAGTTGCTGCATGCCATGCCCCTCAAATCAGGATTTCAACGCTTCGGCCAACTGGTTCAGTTTGCCGCGGACCGAACCGTCGATAACCAGGTCACCCGCACGAATGATCAAGCCGCCGATGAGGGCGGAGTTGACGACCGGGGTGGGCTGGACAGTTCGATCGAGCCGCTTCGACAAGGCGGCAGCCAGAGTCTGGAGTTGTTCTGCGCTCAGTTCGTGAGCCGTCTCGACCTCGACCTCGATCGAGCGCTCGGCCTCGGCCTTGAGCGCCTCGAACTGGTCGCGAACGGTCGGCAGCAGTTCCAGGCGATCGTTCTCGCCCAGGGCCACCACGAAGTTGCGGAACGACTCGTCGATGCGCTCGGCGCACAGCTCGGCCAGGAATTCGGCCTTGCGCTGCCAGGTCAATGCCGGATTGCGCAGCTGGGCGGTGACTTCGGGGGACTCCACGAAGGCGGCGGCCAGTGCCAGCATGTTCGACCATGCATCGGATTGTTTGGCTGCGGAAGCGAACTCGAAGGCGGCTTTCGCATAAGGCCGAGCAAGCGTATTGATAGTTGCCATCGCTCGCCTCGCTTAGAGTTGGGAGGCCAGTTTTGCGACCAGATCGTTGTGTGCCTTGGCGTCCACGGAGGACTCCAGGATCTTCTCGGCACCGGCAACGGCGAGAGCCGCCACCTGGGCGCGCAGCTGATCCTTGGCGCGATTCACTTCAACCTCGATTTCGGCCTTGGCGCTGACAAGCAGACGCTCGCCTTCGCTACGTGCCTGCTGCTTGGCTTCCTCGACGATCGCATTGGCGGTCTTGTTCGCCTTGTCGAGGATCTCGGCAGCCTGCTCCTTGGTTTCGCGGAGCATCTGGGCAGCTTTCTCCTGGGCCAGTTGCAGGTCGCGCTGGGCACGGCCGGCAGCATCCAGACCTTCGGCAATTTTCTTCTGGCGGGCTTGCATGGCTGCGGTGATTGGCGGCCACACAAACTTCATGGTGAACCAGACGAAAATAGCGAAGGCAATCGTTTGACCGAACAGCGTCAAGTTAATGTTCACAGCGATTTACCTCGTGCTATTTCGTTGGGTCCGGGTAATCCAATCCTCGGCGACAGGGTTGCGCGCGGGCACAACCCTGCCGAAAAACCGCGGATGCTTATTAGCCGGCAACAACGAAGATGAGGTACATCGCGATACCAACGCCGATCATCGGAACGGCGTCGAGCAGACCGGCCATCAGGAAGGTCTTGGTTTGCAGCTGCGGGCCGAGTTCCGGCTGGCGAGCGGTGGATTCCAGCAGCTTGCCGCCCAGCAGGGCGAAGCCGATGCCGGTGCCCAGAGCACCCAGACCGATCATGATGGCGGCAGCGATGTAGACGAGTTCCATAACAGCTCCTGAGGTTTTTAAGGGTTTAAGGTTTCGTGGTTAGGGGGTAAGGGTTCGGGTTCCACTCAATCAGTGGTGGTCTTCATGTGCAGCGCTCAGGTACACCACTGTCAGCACCATGAAGATGAAGGCCTGCAGCGGGATCACCAGGATATGGAAGATCGCCCAAGGCACATTCAGAGCCCACTGTGCCCAGAACGGCAGCAGCGCGATGAGAATGAACACAACCTCACCGGCATACATGTTGCCGAACAGACGCAGGGCGAGACTCAGCGGCTTGGTCAGCAGGCCGAGGATCTCGAGGAACAGGTTGAACGGAACCAGCGACCAGTGGTTGAACGGGGTGAACGCCAGCTCCTTGGTGAAGCCGCCGAAACCCTTGACCTTGACGCTGTAGAACAGGATCAGGATGAACACGCCGAGGGACAGGCCGAAGGTGCCGTTGGGATCGGCGGTCGGCACGATCTTGAAGTAGGGCACGCCGAGCAGGCTGGCCAGACCCGGGATGTAGTCCACCGGAATCCACTTCAGGCTGTTCATCAGGAACACCCAGACGAAGATGGTCAGCGCCAGCGGAGCGATCACCGGATTGCGGCCGTGGAAGGTGTCCTTGACCACGCCCTCGACGAACTCGATGCACATTTCCACGAGATTCTGCAGGCCCGAGGGGGCGCCGGCATTGGCTCGCTTGGCAACGCGGCTGAACAGGAACAGGAAGACCAGGCCCATCAGCACGGACCAGCCCAGGGTATCCACATGGATCGCCCAGAAGCCCATCTGTTTCACTTCGTCCGGGGTCTGGGCGATGACCCAACCCTTTTCCGGGTGGGAGCCAAAGACCAGGTTCTGCAGGTGGTGCTGAATGTATTCAGCCGGTGTGTTAGCCATAAAGACGCCTCAATGCTCAATGCTTCGGAAAGCCTTTCACCAGCAGGAGCGAACTGGCGGCGGTGCCCAGCACCAGCGCATAGCCGGCAAACAGTGCCGCCACATGCAACCGCTCCACTCCTGCAAACACCAGCGCAAACAACGCTGCCGTCAGAAACAGTTTGCCCATCTCGCCCGACCAGAAGGACTGGACGATGGCCTTGACCGAACGCGCTCCGAAGTAGCGGAACGCCTTGTACGCGAAGTACAGGTTCGGCAGTAATGCAATCATGCCGCCGAGCAGTGCCGAGTATCCGGCGACGGGGCCTTGCCAGACCCAGCCGGCCAGACCGGCCAGCACACTCATGCCCAGCTGCAGCAGGAGCAACGGGAACACCGCCAGACGGTGCAGGGGGGTCTTGTTGCGAATGTTCACCGCGTCGCCCCGCTGCTGTTGCTGAACGGCCCGCACTGCAAGCCTTGTGCCGACAAAATAGCGCCGGGAGTATATGGGGCTGAGTGGCCCGGTTCAACTGCCGGGTAGTGAATTAAGACCATTCGCTACACATCCACGCCTTTCAGCGGATGTGCGCCAGCACACCCTGCAACTCGTCAAGTGAGCCGTAGCGGATCACCAGCTGGCCCTTGCCTTGCTGACCGTGGCGGATCTCCACCGCGGCGCCAAGCCGCTCGGCCAGCCGCTGTTCGAGGCGCAGGATGTCCGGATCGGTCTTGACCGCCTCGCTCTCGACCTTGCCGCTGAGCCACTGGCGCACCAGGGCTTCGGTCTGGCGCACGGTCAGCCCGCGTGCGACAACCTGTCGCGCGCCCTCGACCTGGCGCTCGCCCGGCAGACCGAGCAGCGCGCGGGCATGGCCCATTTCCAGATCGCCGCGCGCCAGCAGGGTCTTCACTTCTTCGGGCAGAGCAATGAGACGCAGCAGGTTGGCCACGGTCACACGGGATTTGCCCACCGCGTCGGCGACCTGCTGCTGGGTGAGGTGGAACTCCTGCTGCAGACGCTGCAGGGCCATCGCCTCCTCGACCGGATTGAGGTTCTCGCGCTGGATGTTCTCGATCAGCGCCATGGCGATCGCCGCCTCGTCGCTGACCTCGCGGACCAGCGCCGGGATGCGCTCCAGCCCCGCCAGCTGACAGGCGCGCCAGCGCCGTTCGCCGGCGATGATCTCGTAGCGTTCGCCCTCGAGCGGACGCACCACCACCGGCTGCATCAGCCCCTGGCTGCGGATCGACTGGGCCAGCTCGTCGAGGGCCTGGGGATCCATGTCGCGGCGCGGCTGGTATTTGCCGCGCTGCAGGGCCTCCAGCGGCAGGTTGTGCAGCTCCTGCCCGGCGGCCCTGACGGCCTGGTCTTGCAGGGCCTTGACGCTGGTGCCGCCGAGCAGGGCATCCAGTCCGCGGCCGAGACCGCGCTTCTTCACAGCCATGTGCTACTCCTCAGGCGGGGGTGCGTCGGGTCCGCTCGCGCTGCCGCGCGAGGACTTCGCCGGCCAGCGCCTGGTAGGCCTTGGCGCCGCGGGACGACTTGTCGTAGACCAGCACCGGCATGCCGTGGCTGGGCGCCTCGGCCAGACGCACGTTGCGCGGGATGGTGGTGTCGTAGAGGGCCTCGCCGAAGTGCTCGCGCAGCTGCGCGGTGACCTCGTTGGTCAGGCCGATGCGCCCGTCGTACATGGTGCGCAGGATGCCCTCGATCTTCAGCTGCGGGTTGAGCAGGCCGCCGATGCGCTGAATGCTGTTGACCAGGTCGGAGAGCCCTTCCAGCGCGTAGTACTCGCACTGCATGGGGATGATCACCCCGTCGGCGGCGACCAGCGCGTTGATGGTCAGCATCGACAGTGCCGGCGGGCAGTCGATGAGGATGAACTCGTAGTCGCCGCGGATCGGCGCCAGCGCCTGGCGCAGGCGCTGTTCTTTGTTGGGCAGGTCGAGCAGGGTGACCTCGGCGGCGGTGAGGTCGCGGTTGGCCGGCAGCAGGTCGTAGCCGCCGTGCTCGGAGCGCTGCATCGCCTGGGCCGGCTCGCAGTGGCCGACCAGCACGTCGTAGACCGACTGTTCGAGGGCCAGCTTGTCGACGCCGCTGCCGGTGGTGGCGTTGCCCTGCGGATCGAGGTCGATCAGCAGCACGCGCTGCTGGCTGGCGACCAGCGAGGCGGCCAGGTTGACGCAGCTGGTGGTCTTGCCCACCCCGCCCTTCTGGTTGGCGATCGCGAATACTTTGGCCATGGCTGGCAGTCTCCCTCAAACGGTGCGGCGCAGTATCAGCAGATGACGCTGGCCCTGGCAACCGGGAACCTCCAGCGCGTGTTCGGCCTCGACGCGGAAGTCCGCCGGCAGCGCGGCCAGTTCCTCGCGCGGGTACTGGCCCTTCATCGCCAGCCAGCGGGTCTCGGCGTCGCCCAGATGGCGGGTCCAGTCGGCAAAGTCGGCCAGCGCGCTGAACGCCCGCGAGACGATGCCAGCGAACGGCTGCGCCGGCTGGAATTCCTCCACGCGGCTGTGGACAACGTCGAGGTTGGCCAGCTTGAGCTCGAGCTTCACCTGGGTCTGGAAGCGGCTTTTCTTGCCGTTGGAGTCCAGGGTGGTGAAGCGCCGCTCGGGGAACAGGATGGCCAGCGGGATGCCCGGCATGCCGCCGCCGCTGCCGACGTCCAGCCAGTCATCGCCGCCCTCGCGAACGAACGGCAGGATGCTCAGGCTGTCGAGCAGGTGGCGCGACACCATCTCGTCCGGGTTGCGCACCGCGGTGAGGTTGTAGGCCTGGTTCCACTTGATCAGCAGGCCCAGATAGGCGAGCAGGCGCTCCCGCTGGCCGGCGTCGAGGGCCACGCCCAGCTGTGCGGCGCCGTGCGCCAGTTCGGCGGCGTGCGCCGCAGTGACCAGGGACATCAGGAATTCTGCTCCAGCTGGCGGCCGGCGCCGCGTTTCTTCAGGTGAATCAGCAGCAGCGACACCGCTGCCGGGGTGACCCCGGGAATCCGCGAGGCCTGGCCGAGGGTCTGCGGACGGGCGCTGGACAGCTTGCCCTGGATCTCCTTGGACAGCCCGCCGATCGCGGTGTAGTCGAGATCCTCGGGCAGCGCGGTGTCTTCGCTGGCGCGCAGGCGCTCGATCTCGTCCTGCTGGCGGTCGATGTAACCGGCGTACTTGATGCGGATCTCCACCTGCTCGGCGACCTGGGGGTTATCCACAGCCGCGCCGGTGATCTCGGTCAGCCCGGCGTAGTCGATCTCCGGACGCGCCAGCAGGTTGTGCAGGTTGTACTCGTGGGTCAGCGGGGTGCCGAAGCGCGCAACGATGGCCTCGCCCTGGGCGGTGCCCGGGCGCACCCAGGTGCTCTTCAGACGCTGCTCCTCGCGCTCGATGCCTTCGCGCTTGGCGCAGAACGCTGCCCAGCGGCGGTCGTCGACCAGAC
This sequence comes from Pseudomonas guangdongensis, assembly GCF_900105885.1. Lineage (NCBI taxonomy): Bacteria > Pseudomonadati > Pseudomonadota > Gammaproteobacteria > Pseudomonadales > Pseudomonadaceae > Geopseudomonas > Geopseudomonas guangdongensis. Next base: position 1,122,262 of record NZ_LT629780.1, read on the forward strand.
CCAGCTCGCGGCCCTTCCCGGTCAGGCGCAGGTCGGCGTTGTCCTCGCGCAGGATCAGCCGGTACTCGGCACGCGAGGTGAACATGCGGTACGGCTCCTGGGTGCCGAGGGTGATCAGGTCGTCGACCAGCACGCCGATGTACGCCTCGTCGCGGCGCGGGCACCAGGCCTCGCGGCCCTGGGCGCGCAGCGCGGCGTTGGCGCCGGCGAGCAGGCCCTGGGCGCCGGCTTCCTCGTAGCCGGTGGTGCCGTTGATCTGCCCGGCGAAGAACAGCCCGCCGATTACCTTGGTCTCCAGCGAGTACTTGAGGTCGCGCGGATCGAAGAAGTCGTACTCGATGGCGTAGCCGGGCCGCACGATGTGCGCGTTCTCCAGGCCGCGGATCGAGCGGACGATCTGCAGCTGCACATCGAACGGCAGCGAGGTGGAGATGCCGTTGGGGTACAGCTCGTGGGTGCTCAGGCCCTCCGGCTCGATGAACACCTGGTGGCTGTCCTTGTCGGCGAAGCGGTGGATCTTGTCCTCGATCGACGGGCAGTAGCGCGGCCCGATGCCCTCGATGATCCCCGAGTACATCGGCGAGCGGTCGAGGTTGGCGGCGATGATCTCGTGGGTGCGCGCGTTGGTGTGGGTGATCCAGCAACTGACCTGCGGCGGGTGCTGCTCGCGCGAGCCGAGGAACGACATCACCGGCACCGGGTTATCCCCAGGCTGCTCGCTCATCCGCGAGAAATCCACCGAACGCCCGTCGATGCGCGGCGGCGTGCCGGTCTTCAGCCGGCCGACGCGCAGCGGCAGCTCGCGCAGGCGCTGTGCCAGCGCCAGTGACGGCGGATCGCCGGCGCGGCCGCCGGAGTGGTTCTCCAGGCCGATGTGGATAAGTCCGCCGAGGAAGGTGCCGGCGGTCAGGACCACGTTATCGGCGTGGAATTTCAGGCCCATCTGGGTGACCACCCCGCGGACCTGCTCGCCCTCGACGATCAGGTCGTCGGCGGACTGCTGGAATATCCACAGGTTGGGCTGGTTTTCCAGGATGCGCCGCACCTCCGCCTTGTACAGCGCGCGGTCGGCCTGGGCACGGGTGGCGCGCACCGCCGGCCCCTTGCGGGCGTTGAGGATGCGGAACTGGATGCCGGCCACGTCGGTGGCATCGGCCATGGCGCCGCCGAGTGCGTCGATTTCCTTGACCAGATGGCTCTTGCCGATCCCGCCGATGGCCGGATTGCAGCTCATGTGACCGAGGGTTTCCACGTTGTGGGTAAGCAGCAGGGTCTTCACCCCCATGCGTGCTGCGGCCAGTGCCGCCTCGGTACCGGCATGGCCGCCACCGATGACGATCACATCGAAACGGGAAGGGAAATCCACACGCACCTCGTGCCTGTTCGGAAAGGGAATTCGGGAAGCCGCGCAGTATAGAGGCTTCTCCGGGGTGAATGAAGCGCTGTGGACAAAAAGTAGCCAGCCGGGCGGGCAGCATTCCGCATGCTGACCAACAGAAAAATAGAAAGGATGAGTTTTTAAAAAGCCAGTTCTTGTGTTTGTTATAGGTGTGCATAGATTCTGTGGGTAACTCTTTAAATTCCTTTTAAATCAATGGCTTGAGTAATGAATAAGACTGTCCGCAAGTGCCTCTGAGGGCTTGGGACAAGACGCCTGAGGCTGTGTGTGGATGGCCAGTTTATCCACAGGGCGGGTTATTCACAGGAGGCCGGTGGTCTTGTCTACGGAGCTGAAGTGCGCTTGTCCACAGGGCTTGGCGGCGTGCACTGCCCCTGTGGACAAGTCCGGACGGACAGGCAGCAGGGGGCGAAGTCGCACCGGCGACCCCGCGAAGAGATAGGGATAGGAATGGAAAACGGGCGCGGCAGCGCCTGCCGACGGGACGTCGACAGGCGGCGGGAGGGCTACGGGGCTATTTGCCGATGCAGAAGCTGGAGAAGATCCGCCCGAGCAGGTCGTCGGGGGTGAAGGCGCCGGTGATCTCGCCGAGCGCCTGATGGGCCTGGCGCAGATCCTCGGCGAGCAGCTCGCCGGCACCCAGCAGGGTCAGCTGCTGGCGGCCGTGCTCCAGGCAGGAAGCGGCCTGGCGCAGGGCATCGAGGTGGCGGCGCCGTGCGCTGAAGCTGCTTTCGGTGGTCTGCTGATAGCCCATGCAGGCCTTGAGATGCTCGCGCAGCAGGTCGAGGCCGGCGCCGCTACGCGCCGACAGGCTGAGGCTGACATGGCCGTCGGCGCAGGTGTCCAGGCGTACCGCCTCGCCGGACAGGTCGGCCTTGTTGCGGATCAGGGTGACCCTGGCCGGGTCGGGACGTTGGTCGAGGAATTCCGGCCACAGGGCGAAGGGATCGGCCGCCTCCGCAGCGCTGGCGTCGACCACCAGCAGCACCCGGTCGGCTTCGCCGATGGCCTTGAGCGCACGCTCGACGCCGATCTGCTCGACCTCGTCGGCGGTGGCGCGCAGGCCGGCGGTGTCGACCACGTGCAGCGGCATGCCGTCGATGTGGATATGTTCGCGCAGCAGGTCGCGGGTGGTGCCGGCGATGTCGGTGACGATCGCCGCCTCGCGCCCGGCCAGGGCGTTGAGCAGGCTGGACTTGCCGGCATTCGGCCGCCCGGCGATCACCACGTTCATGCCGTCGCGCAGCAGCGCGCCCTGCCCCGCCTCGCGCTGCACCGCCGCGAGTGCGGCGCGCACGCCGTCGAGCTGGCCGAGCACGTGGCCGTCGGCGAGGAAGTCGATCTCCTCCTCGGGAAAGTCGATGGCCGCCTCGACGTACATGCGCAGCTCTATCAGCTGGTCGGCCAGACGCTGCACGCGGCGCGAGAACTCGCCCTGCAGCGAACGCACGGCGTTGCGCGCCGCCTGTTCGCTGCTTGCCTCGATCAGGTCGGCGATGGCCTCGGCCTGGGCCAGGTCGAGCTTGTCGTTGAGGAAGGCGCGCTCGCTGAACTCGCCGGGCCGCGCCAGCCGTGCGCCCAGCTCCAGGCAGCGGCGCAGCAGCACGTCGAGCACCACCGGGCCGCCGTGGCCCTGCAGTTCCAGCACGTCCTCGCCGGTGAACGAATGCGGCCCGCGGAAGAACAGCAGCAGGCCCTCGTCGATCACCTCGCCGTCGTCGGCATGGAAGCCGCAGTAGTAGGCATGCCGCGGTTCGGGTTCGCGGCCGCTGAGGGTGATGGCGATGGCGCGTGCGCGCGGGCCGGAAACGCGGACGATGCCCACGCCGCCGCGCCCCTGGGCGGTGGCGACGGCGGCGATGGTGTCACGGACGGGTTGCATGGCGACCTCCGGAGGGCGAACAGCAAGACGCCCCACGAGGGGGCGTCTGCGTTGGGTGTATCGGGCTGGGCGAGCGACTCAGGCCTTGGCGGCCCGCTCGATCTGCCGGGTAATGTACCACTGCTGGGCAATCGACAGGACGTTGTTGACCACCCAGTACAGCACCAGACCGGCCGGGAACCACAGGAAGAAGAAGGTGAAGACGATCGGCATCAGCTTGAGGATGCGCGCCTGCATCGGGTCCGGCGGTGTCGGGTTGAGGGTCTGCTGGAAGAACATGGTCGCGCCCATGATGATCGGCAGGATGAAGTACGGATCCTTGATCGACAGGTCGACGATCCAGCCCAGCCACGGCGCCTGACGGATCTCCACGCTTTCCAGCAGGGTCCAGTACAGGGCGAGGAACACCGGCATCTGCACCAGGATCGGCAGGCAGCCGCCCAGCGGGTTGATCTTCTCCTTCTTGTACAGCTCCATCATCGCCTGGGACATCTTCTGGCGGTCGTCGCCGAACTGCTCCTTGAGCGACTGCAGCTTGGGCGCCACCGCGCGCATGCGCGCCATGGACTTGTAGCTGGCCGCCGACAGCGGGAAGAACGCCAGCTTGATGATCACGGTGAGGAAGATGATCGACCAGCCCCAGTTACCGACGATGCTGTGGATAACCTGCAGCAGCCAGAAGATCGGCTGGGCGATGAACCACAGGAAGCCGTAGTCGACGGTCAGCTCCAGACCCGGCGACAGCTCCTTGAGCTTGTCCTGGAGTTTCGGACCGGCGTACAGGGTGGCGCTGGTTTCGGCGCTGGCGCCGACCGGCACGTTCAGCTGCGGGCCGACGAAACCGATGATGTAGTTGCCCTGGCTGTCCTTGCGGGTGGTGACCTGGTTGGTGTCGTCCTTGGCCGGTACCCAGGCGGTGACGAAATAGTGCTGCAGCCAGGCGACCCAGCCGCCCTGTACGGTTTCGCGCAGGTTCTTGTCGTCCATGTCCTTCATGGCGACCTTCTTGTACGGCTCCTCCGCCGTCCACAGCGCCGCGCCCAGGTAGGTGGCCATGCCGGTGGCGCTGGTCTGCGACGGATCGCCGCTGGCATCGCGCTTGAGCTGGGCGAACAGGTTGCCGCTCCACGGCTTGTCGCCCTGGTTGACGATGCGGTGGCTGACCGCGAAGTCGTAGCTGCCGCGCGTGAAGGTGAAACGCTTGAGGTAGTCGACGCCGGCTTCGCTGAAGGTCAGATCGACCACCAGCTGCTGCTGGCCGTCGGCCAGGCGGTACTGGCGCTGCTCCACGCTGTACAGCGGACGGCCGCTGGTGCGGGCATCCGGGCCGTCGCCGACCAGGCCGCTCTGCGCCACATAGGTACGCTCGTTGCCGTTGTCGAACAGGGCGAAGGGCACGTCGCGGTTCTGCAGGCTGCGCGGGTATTCCGGCAGCGCCAGCTGCACCACGTCGCCGCCCAGCGGGTCGATGGCCAGCTTGAGCACATCGGTTTCGACCTGGATCAGCGCCTGGCTCGGCGCCGCCGCGACGCTGGCTGGGGCATTGCTCTGCGGGTTGGCGCTGGGGATATCGGCAGTGTCGGTCGCCGGCTTGTCCACAGGCAGTGCCGGCGTGGCAGCGGCTGCCGGCGACGGCATCTGCGGTTGTCCGTAGTCCTGGTTCCACTGCAGAACCATCAGGTAAGACACGATTGCCAGAGCGACGATCAGTATCGAGCGTTGAATGTCCATGATTTTATGCGGCCATCGAAGAGGGTCGGGACGTGCGGGAGGGCGGCAGCGCGGAGTGGCGGCCGGCATGCCGGATGACACTGTGCTGCGGTCGTCGCGAAGTCGGCCAGCCTGCCCGCAGCGAGCCGCACAGCGCGATGGCCGGGGCGAGACGGGAGCGATGGCTGGGATGGAGGCGACGGCGGCCCACCGTCAGGGAGCTGACGGTGCAGCGATGAAGCGTGATCGGAGCGGACGCCGGATTACGCATCGGAAACCGGGGGGGCCGGCGATTCGGCAGCAGCTTCGGCGCGAGGCCGGTTGCGTGCCAGGCGTTTCCAGAGCTTGACGAACTGCTGGTGCAGCTCGGGATTGTCCAGATCGCCGAGACCCTTGCGCGCCACCACCACGATATCCAGACCGGCGAGCATCTGCTGATGCAGGCGGAAGGAATCGCGGATGATGCGCTTCAGGCGATTGCGCTCGACGGCAAGCTTGACGCTCTTCTTGCCGATCACCAGGCCGAGGCGCGGATGATCGAGTCCGTTGTCACGGGCCAGGAGCAGTACTGACCTGCCGGGAGCCTTGCCGATGGGGGAGTCGAAGACTGCCGAAAAGTGTCGGGACGTCAGCAGTCGCTTGTCCCGGCCGAAACTCCGACTCACCACCCGTTCCGGGCAATCAGACGGTGGTCAGACGCTTGCGGCCCTTGGCGCGACGACGCGACAGGACTGCACGGCCGTTCTTGGTTGCCATGCGCGCACGGAAACCGTGGTTGCGGGCGCGCTTCAGATTGCTGGGCTGAAAGGTGCGTTTCATTGTCAGTTACCTAGTGATCACGGCAGCCCGAGAGGGGCTCCCCTGTTAAAGAGATCGCGGATTCTAGAGAAAGCGCCGCCACAGGTCAATTTCCAACCAGCGGTCCGCTGCATTCATCCACAGCTGCGCCTTGTCTGCTCGCTGCTGTGCGGCGGCGATCTTCTCCTGCCAGCGCGCTGCCTGGCAAGCCGCGTGCGCAGCCGCGCCGGGTTGTCCACTGTCTACAACCAAAACAGACAATACGTTTTTAAAGAGCTAGTGATGGTTATGGTAGATGTGCAGGACATTTTCTGTGGATAAGTGCTCCCGGCCCTTGTCTGACAGGACTTGGCGGAACGTCAAAGGCTGTCGAGAAGAAGTGCTGCGGCTGTGCGGCAGCGGCGCACAAGCTGGGGATGGAAGGCGTGGTTATCCACAGGGGGATTTTCCGGCAGCTTATCCAGAGGGCTGAGCTGGGCTTTGCTGCACGCTTATCCACATCGGCGGCGAGCACGCGCAGTGCATGGAATGGTCGCCGTGCATCACGCCATGTGGATAACTTTGCCGGCGCTCGCTACAATGCCGCCTTTGCCCTGTCTATCAAGACGCTTTCCAAGCGAGGGAAACCGAGTGTCCGTGGAACTGTGGCAGCAGTGCGTGGAAGTTCTGCGCGACGAGCTGTCTTCCCAGCTGTTCAACACCTGGATCCGTCCGCTGCAGGCCGAAATGCACGGCGACGAGCTGCGCGTCTACGCGCCGAACCGTTTCGTCGTCGAATTCGTCAATGAGCGCTACATCAACCGTCTGCTCGAACTGATGAACGAGCGCGGCAACGGCCAGATGCCGGCGCTGAACCTGCTGGTCGGCAGCAAGCGCCCGGCGGCCGTGGTGCCGCCTCCGGTGGCCCCCGCACCGGCCAGCGAACCGCCTCCCAGCGCGCCGCAACCGGTACCGGCCGAGCCGCCGGCCGCCGCGCCGCGCACCGAGCGCAGCGTGCAGGTCGAGGGCGGCCTGAAGCACACCAGCTACCTGAACCGCAACTTCACCTTCGAGAACTTCGTCGAAGGCAAGTCCAACCAGCTGGCGCGCGCCGCCGCCTGGCAGGTGGCCGACAATCCCAAGCACGGCTACAACCCGCTGTTCCTCTATGGCGGCGTCGGCCTGGGCAAGACCCACCTGATGCACGCGGTGGGCAACCACCTGCTGAAGAAGAATCCCAACGCCAAGGTGGTCTACCTGCATTCCGAGCGCTTCGTCGCCGACATGGTCAAGGCCCTGCAGCTCAACGCGATCAACGACTTCAAGCGCTTCTACCGCTCGGTGGACGCCCTCTTGATCGACGACATCCAGTTCTTCGCCCGCAAGGAGCGCTCCCAGGAGGAGTTCTTCCACACCTTCAACGCCCTGCTCGAGGGCGGCCAGCAGGTGATCCTCACCAGCGACCGCTACCCCAAGGAGATCGAAGGGCTGGAAGAGCGCCTGAAATCGCGCTTCGGCTGGGGCCTGACCGTGGCGGTGGAGCCGCCGGAGCTGGAAACCCGGGTGGCGATCCTTATCAAGAAGGCCGAGCAGGCCAAGGTCGACCTGCCCCACGACGCGGCGTTCTTCATCGCCCAGCGGATCCGCTCCAACGTGCGCGAACTGGAAGGCTCGCTGAAGCGGGTGATCGCTCACGCCCACTTCACCGGCAGCGAGATCAGCATCGAACTGGTGCGCGAGTCGCTCAAGGACCTGCTCGCCCTGCAGGACAAGCTGGTCAGCGTCGACAACATCCAGCGCACCGTGGCCGAGTACTACAAGATCAAGATTTCCGATCTGCTGTCCAAACGTCGCTCGCGCTCGGTGGCGCGTCCGCGGCAGGTAGCCATGGCCCTGTCCAAGGAACTGACCAACCACAGCCTGCCGGAGATCGGCGACGCCTTCGGCGGCCGCGATCACACCACCGTGCTGCATGCCTGCCGCAAGATCGGCGAACTTCGCGAGCAAGATGCCGACATTCGCGAAGACTACAAGAACCTGCTGCGTACCCTGACCACCTGACGGGGATGCCTTTCGAGGCCAAGGATTCAAGATGCATTTCACCATTCAACGCGAAGCCCTGCTCAAGCCGCTGCAACTGGTTGCCGGTGTCGTCGAACGCCGGCAGACCCTGCCGGTGCTGTCCAACGTGCTGCTGGTGGTACAGGGCCAGCAGCTGTCGCTGACCGGCACCGACCTCGAAGTCGAACTGGTCGGCCGCGTCGAGCTGGACGAGCCGGCCGAGGCCGGCGAGATCACCGTGCCGGCGCGCAAGCTGATGGACATCTGCAAGAGCCTGCCGGGCGATGCGCTGATCGACATCCGCCTCGACGAGCAGAAGCTGCTGATCAAGGCCGGGCGCAGCCGCTTCAGCCTGTCCACCCTGCCGGCCAACGACTTCCCCTCGGTGGAGGAAAGCCAGGGCTCGCTGACCTTCGTGGTGGCGCAGAGCAAGCTGCGCCGGCTGATCGAGCGCACCAGCTTTGCCATGGCCCAGCAGGACGTGCGCTACTACCTCAACGGCATGCTGCTGGAAGTCAGCGCCGGCCAGCTGCGCGCCGTGGCCACCGACGGCCACCGCCTGGCGATGTGCGCCCTGGAGGCCGGCATCGCCGCCACCGACAAGCATCAGGTGATCGTGCCGCGCAAGGGCATCCTCGAACTGCAGCGCCTGCTCACCGAGCCGGACGAGGCGGTGAGCATCGTCCTCGGCCTGCACCACATCCGCGCCACCACCGGCGACTTCACCTTCACTTCCAAACTGGTGGACGGCAAGTTCCCCGACTATCAGCGCGTGTTGCCGCGCAATGGCGACAAGATGGTCGTCGGCGACCGCCAGGCGCTGCGCGAGGCGTTCAGCCGCACGGCGATCCTGTCCAACGAGAAGTACCGCGGCATCCGCCTGCAACTGGCCAGCGGCCTGCTGAAGATCCAGGCCAACAACCCCGAGCAGGAGGAGGCCGAGGAGGAGCTGCAGGTCGACTACTTCGGCGACGCGCTGGAGGTCGGCTTCAACGTCAGCTACCTGCTCGACGTGCTCGGCGTGATGACCACCGACCAGGTGCGCATCACCCTGGCCGACGCCAACAGCAGCGCCCTGCTGCAGGAGGCCGGCAACGACGATTCCACCTATGTCGTGATGCCGATGCGTCTCTGAGTCCTCGCGAAATGGCGGCGCAGACTGTGCATGAGGCTGTGGATAATTCTGTGCATAGTCTGTGGCGTTCGCCCCTCCACTTCCCGGTGCGCTAGCCATGTCCCTGGTCAAACTCAGCGTCAGCGCTGTGCGCAACCTGCAGCCGCTGAGTCTCGAACCCTCGCCGCGGATCAACCTGCTGGCTGGGGATAACGGCAGCGGCAAGACCAGCGTGCTGGAAGCTATCCACCTGCTCGGCCTGGCCCGCTCGTTCCGCAGCGCCCGGCTGAACCCGGTGATCCAGCACGACTGCGAGCAGGCCGTGGTGTTCGGCCAGGTGCGCCTGCTCGACGGCCGCCTCAGCCAGATCGGCATTGCCCGCGAGCGCGGCGGCGACTGGCAGATCCGCATCGACGGACAGAATGCGCGCAGCGCCGCGCAACTGGCCGAAGTGCTGCCGCTGCAGCTGATCAACCCCGACAGCTTCCGTCTGCTCGAAGGCGCGCCGAAGATCCGCCGGCAGTTCCTCGACTGGGGCGTGTTCCACGTGGAACCGCGCTTTCTCGGCGCCTGGCAGCGCCTGCAGGGCGCCCTGCGGCAACGGAACTCCTGGTTGCGCCATGGTAGAATCGACCCCGCTGCGCAGGCCGCCTGGGACCGCGAACTGGCCCTGGCCAGCGAGGCCATCGACGAATACCGCCGCGCCTATATCCAGGCGCTCAAGCCGGTGTTCGAGGACACCCTGGCACAGCTGCTCGAATTGCCGGAGCTGACCCTCAGCTACTACCGCGGCTGGGACCGCGAGCGCAGCCTCGGCGAGGTGCTGGCGGGGAGTCTCGCGCGCGACCGGCAGCTCGGCCACACCCAAGCCGGCCCGCAGCGCGCCGATCTGCGCCTGCGCATCGGCAGCCACAATGCCGCCGACATCCTCTCGCGCGGTCAGCAGAAGCTGGTGGTCTGCGCCCTGCGCATCGCCCAGGGCCACCTGCTCAACCGGGCCAAGCACGGGCAGTGCGTCTATCTGGTGGACGACCTGCCCTCGGAACTCGACGAACAGCACCGACACGCACTGTGCCGCCTGCTGGAAGACCTCGACTGCCAGGTGTTCATCACCGGCGTCGACGGCGAAACCCTCAAAGACGGCTGGCGCACGGACACGCCGGTCGCCATGTTCCACGTGGAGCATGGCCGTATTGAATCCTCGGGAGTGAAGGCATGAGCGAGAACAACACGTACGACTCCTCCAGCATCAAGGTGCTGAAAGGTCTGGATGCCGTACGCAAGCGCCCCGGCATGTACATCGGTGACACCGACGACGGCACCGGTCTGCACCACATGGTGTTCGAGGTGGTGGACAACTCCATCGACGAGGCGCTGGCCGGCCACTGCGACGAGATCAGCATCACTATCCATACCGACGAGTCGATCACCGTGCGCGACAACGGTCGCGGCATTCCGGTGGATATCCACAAGGAAGAAGGCGTTTCCGCCGCCGAGGTCATCATGACCGTGCTGCACGCCGGCGGTAAGTTCGACGACAACAGCTACAAGGTCTCCGGCGGTCTGCACGGCGTCGGCGTCTCGGTGGTCAACGCGCTGTCCGAGCAGCTGGTGCTGACCATCCGCCGCAGCGGCAAGGTCTGGGAACAGACTTACGTGCATGGCGTGCCGCAGGCCCCGCTAGCCGCGGTCGGCGATACCGACGGCAGCGGCACGCAGATCCACTTCAAGCCCTCCGCCGAGACCTTCCGCAACATCCACTTCAGCTGGGACATCCTCGCCAAGCGCCTGCGCGAACTGTCGTTCCTCAACTCCGGGGTCGGCATCGTGCTCATCGACGAGCGCAGCGGCAAGGAGGAGCTGTTCAAGTACGAGGGCGGCCTCAAGGCCTTCGTCGACTACCTCAACACCCACAAGACCGCGGTCAACCAGGTGTTCCACTTCAGCGTGCAGCGCGAGGAAGACGGCGTCGGCGTGGAAGTGGCGCTGCAGTGGAACGACAGCTTCAACGAGAACATCCTCTGCTTCACCAACAACATCCCGCAGCGCGACGGCGGCACCCATCTGGCCGGCTTCCGCTCGGCGCTGACCCGCCACCTGAACAACTACATCGAGGCCGAGGGCCTGGCCAAGAAGTTCAAGGTCAGCACCACCGGCGACGACGCCCGCGAAGGCCTCACCGCGATCATCTCGGTCAAGGTGCCGGACCCCAAGTTCAGCTCGCAGACCAAGGACAAGCTGGTCTCCAGCGAGGTGAAGACCGCGGTCGAGCAGGAAATGGGCAAGTACTTCGCCGATTACCTGCTGGAGAACCCCAACGAGGCCAAGGCGGTGGTCGGCAAGATGCTCGACGCCGCACGGGCCCGCGAGGCCGCGCGCAAGGCCCGCGAGATGACCCGGCGCAAGGGCGCGCTGGACATCGCCGGCCTGCCCGGCAAGCTGGCCGACTGCCAGGAGAAGGACCCGGCGCTGTCCGAACTGTACATCGTCGAGGGTGATTCGGCCGGCGGCTCGGCCAAGCAGGGCCGCAACCGCAAGACCCAGGCGATCCTGCCGCTCAAGGGCAAGATCCTCAACGTCGAGAAGGCGCGCTTCGACAAGATGCTCTCCTCCCAGGAGGTCGGCACCCTGATCACCGCGCTGGGCTGCGGCATCGGTCGCGACGAGTACAACATCGACAAGCTGCGCTACCACAACATCATCATCATGACCGATGCCGATGTCGACGGTTCGCACATCCGTACCCTGCTGCTGACCTTCTTCTTCCGCCAGCTCCCCGAGCTGATCGAGCGCGGCTACGTGTACATCGCCCAGCCGCCGCTGTACAAGGTCAAGAAGGGCAAGCAGGAGCAGTACATCAAGGACGACGAGGCCATGGAGGAATACATGACCCAGTCGGCCCTCGAAGATGCCAGCCTGCACGTCAACGACCACGCCCCCGGACTGTCCGGCACCGCGCTGGAAAGTCTGGTCAACGACTGGCGCACGGTGATGAAAACCCTCACCCGCCTGTCGCGCCTCTACCCCCAGGAGATCACCGAGCACTTCGTCTACCTGCCGCGTGTCGAGCTGGAGCAGCTTGCCGACCAGAGCGCCATGCAGGGCTGGATCGACACCCTCGGCGAGCGCCTCAAGGCGGTGGAAAAGTCCGGGCAGAACTGCCGGTTCAGCCTGCGCGAGGATCGCGAGCGCAAGCTGTGGCTGCCTGAGGTGGAGATCTTCGCCCATGGGCTGTCCAGCTACGTCACCTTCAACCGCGACTTCTTCGCCAGCAACGACTACCGCAGCGTCACCGACCTGGGGGCGAAGATCGTCAACCTGCTGGAAGACGGCGCCTATGTGCAGCGCGGCGAGCGCAAGAAGCCGGTGGCCACCTTCAAGGAGGCCCTCGACTGGCTGATGAGCGAAAGCACCAAACGCCACAGCATCCAGCGCTACAAGGGCCTCGGCGAGATGAACCCCGAGCAGCTGTGGGAAACCACCATGGATCCGGCGGTGCGGCGCATGCTCAAGGTGACCATCGAGGACGCCATCGCCGCCGACCAGATCTTCAACACCCTGATGGGCGATGCCGTGGAACCGCGCCGCGAGTTCATCGAGAGCAACGCCCTGGCGGTGTCGAACCTGGACGTGTGAGGATTCGCCCTGTGGACAAGAAACTGTCCACAGGGCGAGCGAAGATAAAACCCCCGGCGCATTCCAGTGTGCCGGGGGTTTTATCCATCTGCAGCATGTTGTGGATAAGCTGCGCCGATTTTTATCCACAGCGCGCTGTCATCGATACTCGCGTCGGGCGCAATGATTGCGCCGGCAACGTTTTGCATATTCCGTACATTCGGTGCAGGATTGACGCGGTACAAACGCAACGGGGTGGTGTCATCGACAAGGGATCGCCATCGACGAGACAAGGTGGAATATGGACAACATGAAGGATGCAAGCAATATCTCAGGGACGAGCGCCGGCACGCCCCTGAACCATCAAGGCGAACAACGTTTGCCCGACCACAGCCGTGTGGATACGTCCCTGCGCGCCAGCGTGGTGTTCGCCCTGCGGGTCTACAACACCCAGATACTCGAAGGGCAACTGCGGCCGCATATCGAGCGGGCGCTGACGGCGGAAACCGTCGGTCAGATGCGCCAGATCGTCGCTTCCGCGGATCGCCTGCTGCACAAGTGAGGTTCTGCGCGGCGCCAGGCCCGTGCCGCTCTCGGCGCCGCCGGTAGGCGCGGCGCAGGGCCTGCGCCTGAGCGGGAAACGGCAGAATTCCGTTGCACCGCCGCGTGCTTGGCGCAACACTTCTTTCCCACGGACATGCGCCGCATCGTGGCGCGCGAAGGATGCAACCGGCAGAGCGATCTGCCGGTTTTTTTGTGCCCGCCTGCATAGTGCCAATCGCTATCGAAGATATGTGCAAACGGTCTTGTGGCATCTGCGCGGATGCCGGTGGGCCGATCGGCGGTGCATTAGAGTTTGTCTATGGGCGCTGTCTTTCTTCATCTATCTGGAAGTCTTGTCATGTGGGCTAGAAACATTCTCTGTGGGATCGGGCTGGCGTGCCTGTGCGCCGCCGCGCTGCCGCCGCTTGCGGTACAGGCTGCCGAGCGCTCTGCCGGCGCGGCGCAGGCCCGTCAGGGACTGGAGCTGGCCTCCACCAGCGCGCTGGTGGTCGACCTGCAGAGCGGTCGCGAGGTCTACGCCAGCCATGCCGACGTGGTGCTGCCGATCGCCTCGATCACCAAGCTGATGACCGCCATCGTGGTGCTGGACGCCCGCCTGCCGCTGGACGAGGTGATTCCGGTGACCATCCGCGATACCCGCGAGCTGCAGGGGGTGTTCTCCCGGGTGCGGGTCAACAGCCAGCTGAGCCGCCGCGAGCTGCTGCGCCTGGCGCTGATGTCCTCGGAGAACCGCGCAGCCTCCGCCCTCGCCCACCACTATCCGGGTGGCCACGCGGCCTTCGTGGCGGCGATGAACGCCAAGGCGCGCGCGCTCGGCATGCGCAAGAGCCGCTTCACCGAGCCGACCGGGCTGTCCAGCGGCAACGTCTCCACCGCCCGCGAACTGGTGCAGCTGCTGCAGGCTGCGCAGCAGTACCCGCTGATCCGCGAGATGAGCACCACGCCAAACCGCGACGCGCATTTCCGCAAGCCCAACTACGCGCTGAGCTTCTTCAATACCAACCCGCTGGTGCGTAAGGGCGACTGGAGCATCCAGGTCAGCAAGACCGGCTTCACCAACGACGCCGGGCATTGCCTGGTGATGCTGACCCGCCTGGACGGACACCCCACCGCGGTGGTGCTGCTCGACTCCTTCGGCAAGTACACCCGCATCGCCGATGCCAACCGCCTGCGGCGCTGGATGGAGAGTGGCCAGAGCGCGCCGATCCCCGACGCCGCGCGCCGCTACAAGCAGCAGAAGGTGCAGCAGTTCCGCCAGATGCAGGCGGCGCGCTCGGACGGCTGAGTCTGGGCTGATCCGCCCGCCGCCTCCCGCGTGGGAGCCGGCGGGCGGTCGCCTGCCTGGCAGCGGCCAGCTGCCGATGCCGTGGCATGGCGCAGCGATGTCCACAGTGCCTGCGCATGCCGCCCTTGATTCTGGTCGTGCCTGCAGCGGCCACCCCGTCCATGGTTCTCCCGCCTCGCTACCGCTGCGGGCATAGCCGTCCGCTTCAGCCGCGCAGGCGTGCGGCGAACTCGGCTACCCGCGTGCCGAGCAGGCGGGCGGTATCCAGGTCGCCCTTGCGCGGCGCCTCCTGCGGCGAGGCGTCGGACGGCGAGATGGCCAGCGCTCCGGCGAAACCGGCGGTCCAGTTGATGTCGTCGGGGCCGTTGTCCTTGCGATTGGCCGGCAGCAGGCCGGTGCCGATCCACAGCTGGCCGTGTTGCTGCGACAGGGTGAAGAAATAGGCGATGGTGGAAAACTTGTCGCCGTTGACCGAGGCCGAGTTGGTGAAGCCGGCGGCCAGCTTGTCCTTCCAGTGCGACTGGAACCAGGGCTTGGAGCTGGCGTCGGCGAACCTCTTGAACTGCCAGGCCGGTCCGCCCATGTAGGTCGGCGAGCCGTAGACGATGGCATCGGCGGCGGCCAGGCTGTCCCAGCCGCCGGCCGGCAGCTCGCCCTGGTCGTCGATGCGCAGCAGGCTGACGTCGCTGCCGGCGACTGCG
This sequence comes from Pseudomonas guangdongensis, assembly GCF_900105885.1. Lineage (NCBI taxonomy): Bacteria > Pseudomonadati > Pseudomonadota > Gammaproteobacteria > Pseudomonadales > Pseudomonadaceae > Geopseudomonas > Geopseudomonas guangdongensis. Next base: position 1,137,370 of record NZ_LT629780.1, read on the forward strand.
GCGGCTCCTGCGTGTACGGCGGCGGCCTGCTGGGCGGTATGGCCGTAGCCGCTGAAATAGACGATGGCGATCTTCGACATGCCGGACTCCCCTGGATTGCGGGCCGCGTTGTGCGGCGAATGCTGGTGGGGAAAACGATAGTCCAGGACCGGTGCAGCAGTTGCCGGCCCCGCCGGACGGCAGCCTGCATGCTAGGCTCGCAGCAGGCCCATACGCCAGTCACGGAGAACGGTCATGCGCATCGGTGTCCCCCGAGAGATCAAGAACCACGAGTATCGCGTCGGCCTCACCCCCTCGTCGGTAGCCGAGCTGTGTGGCCACGGCCATGCGGTGTGGGTGGAGAGTCAGGCCGGTGCGGCCATCGGCTTCGGCGACGCGGACTATGCGGCGGCCGGGGCCAGGGTGGTCGCCGATGCCGCCGAGGTGTTCGCGGCCGCCGAGCTGATCGTCAAAGTCAAGGAGCCATTGGCCGCCGAGCGCGCCCGCCTCGGAGCGCAGCACACCCTGTTCACCTACCTGCATCTGGCCGCCGACCGTACGCAGACCGATGAGCTGCTGGCCAGCGGCGCCACCTGCATCGCCTACGAGACCGTCACCGACGCCCAGGGACGGCTGCCCTTGTTGGCGCCGATGTCCGAGGTGGCCGGGCGCATGGCCATCCAGGTCGGCGCCAGTTGCCTGGAGAAGGCTCGCGGCGGTCGTGGCGTGCTGCTTGGCGGAGTGCCGGGCGTGGCGCCGGGCAAGGTGGTGATTCTCGGCGGCGGGGTAGTCGGCAGCCAGGCGGTGGCGATGGCGGTCGGTCTGGGCGCCGAGGTCTGCGTGCTGGATCGCAGCCTGGATGCCCTGCGCCGGCTGGATGCCCAGTACGGCAACCGCATCGTCACCCTGTACTCCACCGGCAGCGCGCTGCGCGAGCGGGTGCTGGCTGCCGATCTGGTGATCGGCAGCGTGCTGATTCCCGGGGCGGCGGCGCCCAAGCTGATCGACGCCGAGATGATCCGGCAGATGCAGGCCGGCTCGGTGCTGGTCGATGTGGCCATCGACCAGGGCGGTTGCGCCGAGACGTCGCGGCCGACCACCCATGCCGAACCGACCTACGTGCTCGACGGCGTGGTGCACTACTGCGTGACCAACATGCCCGGCGGCGTGGCGCGCACCTCCACGCTGGCGTTGAACAACGCCACCCTACCCTGCGTGCTGGCGCTGGCCGGCAAGGGCGTGCGGCGGGCACTGAGCGAAGACCCGTACCTGCGTCAGGGGCTCAACGTGGCGGCCGGCGGCATCGGCAACGCCGGGGTGGCCGCTGCCCACGGGTTGCCGCTGCACAGCGCCGAGGTGCTGCTGGCACGGCTGTGACTGTTCCACGTGAAACATCCGGTGAAGGCGGTTGCGTCGTTGTTCCACGTGGAACCTGGCCTGGCTGGTGCCGATGCACTCATTCAGGGGTTATCCAGTGAGTTATCCACAGGCTGGTGATCCGTTGCGCTACGCTGGGGATGGTATGCGCCTTGCAATTCCCCCTGCGCACGGCGAGCAATGGCGCTGCCTGTGTGGAAGCGTGCGCCACCTTGGGGCGTGATTGTGCCGGCAGGTGCATGGTTGCCGACCGCCAGGCGGAATACTTATCCACAGGATGTTGATGTAGAGCAAAGGCCGGGTGCCTGTGGCTTTTTATCAATATGAGTGATGCAGCGCACAACTTATCATCGCCCCGCAGATTTCTTCCGCCGCAGACCCGGTCGACCGCCGGGCCTGCGACTTGCCAGACACCCCTCCAGGACGGTCCTTTTCCATGATGGCTCTATACAACCTATCGATCCGCAACAAGCTGTTGCTCATCCTGCTCCTGCCCGTGCTGGGGCTGGTCTACTTCGCCGTGGCCGGCATCGTCGAGCGCCAGCGTACCTATGCCGAGATGCAGCGTCTGGAGGATCTGGCCGAGCTGGCCGGGCTGGTCAGCGCGCTGGTGCACGAGACGCAGAAGGAGCGCGGCATGAGCGCCGGTTTCGTCGGCAGTCGCGGCGCGCGTTTCGCCGTGGAGCTGCCACGCCAGCGTGAGGCTACCGACCAGCAGCTGCAGAGCCTGACCCGCTTCCTCGCGCAGACCCCGAATGCCGAGCTGGGCAACGGCATCGTGCGCCGGCTCGATGCCGCGCGCAGCCGGCTGGGCAGCCTGGCCGAGCAGCGCCAGGGTGTCAGCGCGCTGAACATCGGCGCCGACCAGGCGGTCGGTTACTACACCGCGCTCAACACCGAGCTGCTCGACGTGGTCGGCGAGCTGGCCCGTGGCACCGCCCAGGGCGAGCTGGTCCAGCGCCTGGCCGCCTACTACAACCTGCTGCAGAGCAAGGAACGCGCCGGCATCGAGCGCGCGGTGCTGACCAACACCTTCGCCGCCGACCGCTTCACCGAGGCGCTGTTCCTGCGCTTCACCGGCCTGGTCGGCGAGCAGAACGCCTACACCCACACCTTCCTCAGCCTGGCGCCGAACGCCCTGCAGGAGCGCTACAAGCAGAGCATGGGCAACCCGGTGGTCGCCGAGACCGAGCGGCTGCGCGCGCGCGCTTTCGAGCGCGCGGTCAGCGGCGGTTTCGAGGTCGACCCCAACCAGTGGTTCACCCGTCAGACCGAGAAGATCGACCTGCTCAAGCAGGTCGAGGACGCCGTGGCCGCCGAGCTGCTGGGCGTCGCCCAGCGCCTGGGCAGCGATGCCCGTCGCGATCTGGTGGTGCAGGTCGCGGTGGCGTCCCTGGCGGTGGGCCTGGCCCTGCTGCTGGCCCTGCTGGTGACGCACAGCCTGACCGGCGTCTTGCGGCGCACCCTGCAGACCATCGCACAGAGCGAGGGCGACCTGAACCGCCGCCTCGAGGTGCTGGGCAACGACGAGCTGGCGCAGCTCAACCGCGCCTTCAACGAGGCGACCGACAAGACCCGTCTGCTGGTGCAGCGCATCAGCGAAAGCGCCCACGCGGTGCACGAGGCGAGCATGGACATCGCCGCCGGCAACCAGAACCTGGCGCAGCGCACCGAGGAGGAGTCCGCCTCGCTGGTGGAGACCGCGGCGAGCATGGAGCAGATCGCGGCGACCGTGCGGCACACCGCGGACAATGCCGTCCAGGCCCGTCAGCTGGCGGACAGCCTGCAGCAGCAGGCCCGCGAGGCCGCCGAGCTGGCCAGCCGCACGCAGACAGCGATGACCGAGATGCGCGAGGCCAGCGAGAAGGTGGCCAGCATCGTCGGCGCCATCGACCAGATCGCCTTCCAGACCAACCTGCTGGCGCTCAACGCCTCGGTCGAGGCGGCGCGGGCCGGCGAACAGGGCCGCGGCTTCGCCGTGGTGGCCAGCGAGGTGCGCCACCTGGCCCAGCGCAGCGCCGAGGAAGCCGGCGCGATTCGCGGGCTGATCGGCGACAGCGTGCAGAAGGTCCACGAGGGGGTGGCGCTGGTCGAGCAGAGCGACCGCAGCCTGATCGACATCCAGGGCGGCGTGACCCGGGTCACCAAGCTGATCGCCGACATCGCCGCGGCGGCCGACGAGCAGTCCAAGGGCGTCGAGCAGATCAACCTGGCCATCGCCCAGCTCGATCAGGTCACCCAGCAGAACGCCCGTCTGGTCGAGGAGGCGGCCAACGCCAGCCAGGAGCTGGACGCCCAGGCCGGCGAGATGGCGGCGCTGGTCGGCCAGTTCCACGTCGATGCCGGGCTGGCCCCGGTGGCGCGCCGCGAACGCCCGCCGGCGCGCGGCGCCGCGCGTACCCCGGCCTGAGTGTCGTCTGGCCGTCGCCGCAGCGCGACGGCCAGGACGGGTGAGGCGGAGCGCCCTATTCCTCCGCCGCCACCACCACGCGGTTGCGCCCGCCGTGCTTGGCCCGATACAGGGCCTCGTCGGCGCGGCGCAGCAGGCGCTGATAGTCGGGATGGCCGTTGTGCAGGGCCAGGCCGATGCTGACCGTCACCTGCAGGCTCTGCTCATGGGGCAGGCGGAAGAGATCGGCGGCGATCTTCTTGCGCAGGGTCTCGGCGGCCTTGAGCGCGCTGTCGGCACTGACGTCCACCAGCAGCATCAGGAACTCCTCGCCGCCCAGGCGGAACACGTAGTCGCCGCCGCGGCTGTGGTTGCTGAGCAGGGTGGCCAGTTGCTGCAGCACCTGATCGCCGGCGTCGTGGCCGAAGCGGTCGTTGATCTGCTTGAAGTGGTCGACGTCGACGGCCAGCACCGCAAAACGGTTGCCGCGCTGGCGCGCATAGGCGATCTCCTTGCCCAGCACCACCGGCAGGAACTTGCGATTGAGCAGGCGGGTCAGCACGTCGCGGCCGGCCTCCAGCTCGTTGACCTGCTCGAACAGCCGCTCCAGGTGATAGCCGATGCTCTTGGCCTGCTCGCGCAGGTCGCGCAGGCGCTGCATGCGCTCGCGCGGTTCGACGCCGCCCGGCAGGCCGAACATCGGCAACAGCACCTCGTCGATGTGCTGCATGGCCTGCAGGATCAGCTCGGCCTCGGGGGTGCCCTCGAAGGCATGGCTGCCCTTGTGGCGGAACCACAGACCGAATTCGGTGCTGCCGATGCGCGGCAGCTGGCTGGCCTCCAGGCCGACGGCCAGGTCGAACATCAGCTGGTTCTCCCAGTCCAGCAGCGCGGCGCGCTGGCGCTCCTTCTCGCTGCCGATGTTCTGCGCCACGGCGAACAGCCGGTAGGCCTCCTCGGCGCGCGAGTTGCGCTCGTGGGAGCTGGCGTAGGCCTGGCTCATGATCTCCATGGCCAGGTCGATGACGTCGGCGATCAGGCGCACCGCCGGGAACAGTCGCGCATCCTCGGCCGGCAGCAGTTCCTGCAGCAGTGCGGCAAAACGCGCCTTGAGGTGGCGGGCGCCGCGCAGCACCAGATGCACGGGCACGTCGATGCGCGCGTGGACTTCGCCGACCTGGGTCTGCAGGGCGATCACCGCCGGCAGCTCCTCGTCGAGGCCGGCGGCGAACAGGCTGACGATCCAGCGCTGCATAGAAGCGTGCAGGCGGCTCTGTACCTGGTCGTGGGAGAGGAAGTGACTGGCCTGCGAGTCCTGCAGCATCTGCTCGTAGAAGTGGCTGGCCAGCAGCTCGCAGCGCGCCCGGGCCTGGTCGCCGACCAGCTGGCGTACCTCTGGCGGGAAGGCGGCCAGCAGCTGTGCCCATTCGCTGGCGAGCCGTTCGGGAGAGTGTCGGGGCATGGGGCAATCCTGGGGCGGGGCAGAAGCAGGGGGCGGCTATGGTCGCAGAGTCCCGCGCCGCCTGCCAATCGCCGTTCCGGCGCTCTGCCGCGGGCCGGCGCGCTCAGCCGGCCTGGGCTGCCCGGCGCCAGGCCAGCCCGGCCGCGGACAGGCGATATTGCTGGCGGCTGCTCTTGGGCTTGTCGGGAATGGTCATCTCCAGCAGCCCGGCTTCCAGGGCCGGCACCAGGTACAGGGTGCGGAAGTTGGCATCGCTCTTCAGGCCCAGTGCGTCCTGCAGGGCCTTGCGGCTCATCACCCCGCTGCAGGCGCGCAGCAGGCGCTCGACTTCACCTGCGACATGACTTGTATCCGCACTTTTTACTTCACCTGCAGCATATACTGCGACATGACTTGTTTCTTCACCTGCAACTTCGCCTGCAGCTTCACCTGCAACATGCACTGCGACTTTGCTGGCGACATGCCCTGCAGGCATGTCCGGTAGCGCACTGGCGGGCCGGCGGGCGGCCGGGCGCGCACTGCGCAGCAGGCTGAACTCGACCCACAGGCCATCCTGCTCGCGGCGCAGCACCGGCTCGGCCAGACCGCGGCCGCGGCAGGCATCGAGCAGCTTGTCGATGCCCAGCCCCCAGCCGCCGATCAGCCCGGCGCGCTGGAAGGCGTGGGCGATGTCGGGGTTGGCCGGGCGCGACAGCAGGCGGGTCTTCAGGCTGGCGACGCTCCAGTCCTCGGGCAGGCGGGCCGGATTCCACAGCTGGATGCGGTCGGCGTGCAGGCGGATCTGCACCGGCAGGCCGCTGGCGTAATCCTTGTGGACGATGGCGTTGAGCAGTGCCTCGCGCAGCGCCGCCAGCGGCACCGGATAGCGCTCCGGCGGCAGCGCTTCGCCGTCCGCGGGACCGCGCTGCAGGTGTTGTTCGAGCAGCTCCAGGCTGCGCTGCAGCTGGGCGAACAGGTGGCCGCCGAGCAGGTGATGTTCGATCAGCTCGTGCTCGCGGTTGAAGTGGCCGATGCGGATGTAGGCGCCGGCGACGAGCTTCTCCGGGCTGGCATGGAACAGCAGCACGGCGGCGCGCTTGAGGTGGAACAGCTGCAGCTGTTCCACCAGCGCGGCATCGCCCTCCTCGGCCATCCCGGCGCGCTGGCGGAACTCGGCCAGCGCCTGGACATCGAGGTCGCCCAGGCGCATCTGCACGACCGGCTGGTCGTCCCAGCTGTCGCCGTGCTCGCCGCCGGCTGGGCGGTTGCCGGCGCTGCGCGGCGGCGGGAAGTCTTTCCACTCGATGTCTGCGTGCTCTTTCATCCGGATACCCTGGCTGTGCTGATGGGGGGCCGGGGCATGTTAACCAAATGCAGCGGCGCAGGTACGCACGGCAGCGCAGGCGGGCGGCGAGACGGAATGACGGAGGGGAAGTTAGGGACAGGCGCGGGGCCGCGGCGCGGCGACGGCCACCCGGGCGGGTGGCCGTGGGGGCGGGATCAGCGGCGGGCGCTGCCGTTGATCGTCTGCATGGTGGCGGCGATCCAGGCTTCGGCGCGCTGGCTGAGTTCGGCCACCGCGCGCGGACCTTCGCCCTCGGCGTACAGCGGCGCACCGATCACCACGCGGATGGTGCCGGGATGCTTGGCCCAGCCGTCGCGCGGCCAGCACTCGCCGGCGTTGTGGGCGATCGGCAGCACCGGCAGGTTGGCGGTCACCGCCAGGGAGGCGCCGCTGCGCGAGAACTTGCCCATCTCGCCGGCCGGCACGCGGGTGCCCTCGGGGAATACCAGCAGCCAGAAGCCCTGCTGCAGGCGCTCCTGACCGATGCTGGCGACCTGCTTGAGGGCCTGCTTGGGGTTGCCTCGGTCGATGGCGATCGGCTTGATCAGCGCCATCGCCCAGCCGAAGAACGGAATGCGCAGCAGCTCGCGCTTGAGCACCAAGGCCAGCGGGGCGAACAGCCCGGTGAGGTAGAAGGTTTCCCAGGTGCTCTGGTGCTTGGCCAGCACCACGCAGGGCTGCGCGGGGATGTTGTCCAGGCCTTCCACCTCGTAGCGGATACCGAGCACCACGCGGGTCAGCCCCACGGCGAAGCGACACCAGGTGCGTGCGATCAGCACGTAGCGGGCGCGCAGCGGCAGGAACGGCGCGACGGGCAGGCACAGCAGGCACCAGATCATCGCGCTGAGGGCGAGCAGAACATAGAAGACGAGGGTACGCAGAGCCTGCATGGGCGGTTCAGGCCTCCTCGGCCAGCAGATGGGCGGCGACCGCCGCCAGGTTGTCGAAAACTTTCACGCTTTCCGGCACGCCTTTGGCCAGGGTGCGCTCGCCCTTGCCGCTGCGCACCAGCACCGGCTGGCAGGCCACGGCCTGGGCGGCTGCGATGTCGCCGGGGCTGTCGCCGACGAACCAGACGCCGTCGAGGCGGGCGTCGTAGTGCGCGGCGATCTGCAGCAGCAGGCCGGGCAGCGGCTTGCGGCAGGCGCAGCCGTCGTCGGGGCCGTGCGGGCAGTGGACGATCAGGCCGAGCTGGCCGCCCTGCTCCGCCACCAGCTGGCGCAGGCGCGCGTGCATGGCGTCGAGGATGGCCTCGTCGTAGTAGCCGCGGGCCAGGCCCGACTGGTTGGTGGCTACCGCCACGGTCCAGCCGGCGCGGCTGAGGCGGGCGATCGCGTCGATCGAGCCGGGGATCGGGATCCACTCGGCGAGCGACTTGATGTAGGCGTCGGAGTCTTCGTTGATGACCCCGTCGCGGTCGAGAATCAGCAGTTTCATAACGGCAGCCTCAAGCTGCGGAGGATGGAGCGGATCGTAGGGTGGGTCAGGCCGCAGGCCGTAACCCACCAACCGGCCGCCAGGCCGGCGTCGTCCAATGGATGCCTGACGGCATCCTTGGTGGGTTACGCCGCGGTGCGGCTAACCCGCCCTACGTGGCTGTGGATAAAGGCGACAGCCCATCCACAGGCCGGCTATTCGCGGCCTGTGGATAACGAGCGGGCCGTTATCCACAGGTGCAGGGCCTCAGCCGAGCAGCGAGATGTCCGCCACGCCGAGGAACAGCCCGCGCAGCTGGGCCAGCAGCGCGTAGCGGTTGGCGCGCACGGCGGCGTCGTCGGCGTTGACCAGCACTTCCTCGAAGAACGCATCCACCGGCGCGCGCAGCGCGGCCAGGCGCTGCAGCACGGCGTTGTAGTTGCGCGCCGCGGCCAGCGGGGCGACCGCCTCGGCGGCCTGGCTGACCGCCAGGGCCAGGGTCTGCTCGGCCGGCTCGATCAGCAGGCTGCTGCTGACCTCGCGCGGCACCTCGCCTTCGGCCTTGGCGAGGATGTTGGACACCCGCTTGTTGGCGGCGGCCAGGGTGGCGGCCTCGGCCAACTGGCGGAACGCCTGCACGGCCTGCACGCGCTGGTCGAAGTCCAGCGGCGCACTCGGCGCCAGGGCGCGCACCGCCTGGTACACGGCCACCTCGACGCCCTCGTCCTCGTAGCGGGCGCGCAGGCGGTCGAACACGAAGTCGAGCACCTGGGCGGCCAGGCCGTCGGCCTTGACCTTGTCGCCGTACTGCTCGACGGCGAAGGCCACTGCCTGCACCAGGTCGAGGTCCAGCTGCTTCTCGATGAGGATGCGCAGCACGCCCAGAGCGGCGCGGCGCAGGGCGTAGGGATCCTTGGAGCCGGTGGGCAGCATGCCGATGCCGAAGATGCCGACCAGGGTGTCGAGCTTGTCGGCCACCGCCACGGCGGCGCCGGTCAGGGTGCTCGGCAGCTCGGCGCCGGCGCCGCGCGGCATGTACTGCTCGTTGAGGGCCAGGGCCACGTCGGCCGGCTCGCCATCGTGCAGCGCGTAGTAGTAGCCGGCGATGCCCTGCATCTCCGGGAACTCGCCGACCATCTCGCTGGCCAGGTCGCACTTGGACAGCAGGCCGGCGCGCGCGGCGCGCTCGGCGTCGCCGCCGATGCGCGCGGCGATAAAGGCGGCGAGTTCGGAAACTCGTTTAGCCTTGTCGAACACGCTGCCCAGCTGGGCCTGGAACACCACGTTGGCCAGGCGCTGGTTGTTGTCTTCGAGGGCGTGCTTCTTGTCCTGCTTGAAGAAGAACTCGGCATCGGTCAGGCGCGGGCGCACCACCTTCTCGTTGCCGGCGACGATCTGCGCCGGGTCCTTGGACTCGATGTTGGCCACGGTGATGAAGCGCGGCAGCAGCTTGCCGTTGCCGTCGACCAGGCAGAAGTACTTCTGGTTGTCCTGCATGGTGGCGATCAGCGCTTCCTGCGGCACCTCGAGGAAGCGCTCCTCGAAGGAGCAGACCAGCGGCACCGGCCACTCGACCAGCGCGGTCACCTCGTCCAGCAGCGCCGGCGGCACGATGGCCTTGCCGTTCTGCTCGCTGGCCAGCTCGGCGACGCGGGCGTCGATCAGCGCGCGGCGCTCGGCGAAGTCGGCGATCACGTAGGCGCTGCGCAGGTCCTCGGCGTAGCTGGCCGGGTTGCTGATGCGCACCTCGTGGTTGGCGTGGAAGCGGTGGCCACGCGACACGCGACCGGCCTGCTGGGTGAGGATGGTGCAGTCGACCACCTGCTCACCCAGCAGCATCACCAGCCACTGGGTGGGACGCACGAACTCCTCGCGGCGGGCGGCCCAGCGCATGCGCTTGGGGATCGGCAGCTCGTTCAGCGAAGCCTCGACGATGCCCGGCAAGAGGCTTTCGGCCGGCTGGCCGGCGATGGACTGGACGAACTTCAGCTTCGGGCCGCTGGTGTCGACCTGCTCCAGATCGACGCCGCACTTCTTGGCGAAGCCCAGGGCGGCCTGGGTCGGCTGGCCGTCCTTGTCGAAGGCGGCCTGCACCGGCGGGCCGTCCAGACGCACTTCGCGGTCCGGCTGCTGGGTGGCCAGCTGCTCGACGAGGATCGCCAGGCGGCGCGGCGCGGCGTAGTAGCGCGCCTTGGCGTAGCCGAGGCCGGCGGCCTTGAGGCCCTTCTCGACGCCGGCGAGGAACGCCTCGGCCAGGCTCTTCAGCGCCTTGGGGGGCAGCTCTTCGGTGCCCAGTTCGACCAGAAAATCTTGTGCACTCATTCCGCGGCCTCCTTCAGCTTGGCCAGTACTTCGTCACGCAGTTCGGGGGTGGCCATCGGGAAGCCGAGCTTGGCGCGCGCCTGCAGGTAGCTCTGCGCCACGGCGCGGGCCAGGGTGCGCACGCGCAGGATGTACTGCTGGCGCGCGGTCACCGAGATGGCGCGGCGGGCGTCGAGCAGGTTGAAGGTGTGCGAGGCCTTGACCACCATCTCGTAGGTCGGCAGCGGCAGCTCGAGGGCCATCAGGCGGTTGGCCTCGACCTCGTAGAAGTCGAACAGCTCGAACAGCTTGTCGACGTTGGCGTGCTCGAAGTTGTAGGTGGACTGCTCCACCTCGTTCTGGTGGAACACGTCGCCGTAGGTGACCTTGCCGAACGGGCCGTCGGAGTAGACCAGGTCGTACACCGAGTCGACGCCCTGCAGGTACATGGCCAGGCGCTCGAGGCCATAGGTGATCTCGCCGGTCACCGGATAGCACTCGACGCCGCCGACCTGCTGGAAGTAGGTGAACTGGGTGACTTCCATGCCGTTGAGCCAGACTTCCCAGCCCAGGCCCCAGGCGCCGAGGGTCGGCGATTCCCAGTTGTCCTCGACGAAGCGGATGTCGTGGACCAGCGGGTCGATGCCGATGGCGCGCAGCGAGCCGAGGTACAGGTCCTGGATGTTGTCCGGGTTCGGCTTGAGCACCACCTGGAACTGGTAGTAGTGCTGCAGGCGGTTGGGGTTCTCGCCGTAGCGGCCGTCGGCCGGGCGGCGCGAGGGCTGCACGTAGGCGGCGTTCCAGGTCTCGGGACCGATGGCGCGCAGGAAGGTGGCGGTGTGGAAGGTGCCGGCGCCCATTTCCATGTCGTAGGGCTGCAATACCACGCAGCCCTGCTCCGCCCAGTAGCTTTGCAGGGCGAGGATCAGGTCCTGGAAGGTGCGCACGGCAGGCGTAGTCTGGCTCACGAAATCACCTGTTCTGAGGCTTGCGTAAAGGCGGCGAGTATAACCGAAGGCGCCGGTTGTGTAGGGGCGCGTATGGGCCGGCACGCGGCGCTGCGCGGTGCGGCTGGCGGCGTTGGTGCTCGCGACGGGGGTTCTGGCGAGGCGTGGGTTGGACGACCGGATGAGGGCGATGTTCCACGTGGAACAGGCGCTGGCGCTTCCGCGGCCGGTGCGGGTGCAGTGTCCGGTGGAGGGTTACAATGCCCTCCCTCAGTCCAACCGCCGGAGAATCCCGTGGAGAAGATCAAAGGCGCCCTGGTGGTGGGCGCGTTGCGGCTGGTCGCCGCCCTGCCCTGGCCCGCCGTGCAGCGCCTCGGCGCGGCGCTCGGCTGGCTACTGTGGAAGCTGCCGAACCGCTCGCGCGAGGTGGTGCGCATCAACCTGGCGAAATGCTTTCCGGAGCTGGGTGCGGCCGAGCGCGAGGCGCTGGTCGGACGTACCCTCGGCGAGGTGGGGAAGAGCTTCGCGGAAAGCGCCTGCATCTGGCTGTGGCCGGCGCCGCGCACCCTGCAGTACGTGCGCGAGGTGGAGGGGCTGGAGGTGTTCCAGGCGGCACTGGCCAGCGGCAAGGGCGTGGTGACCATCACCAGCCATCTCGGCAACTGGGAAATCCTCGGCAGCTACCTGAGCAGCCTGTGCAATCCGATCCTGTTCTACCGCCCGCCCAAGCTGCAGGCGGTGGACGAGCTGCTGCAGAAGCAGCGGGTACAGATGGGCAACCGGGTGGCGCCGTCGACCAAGGAGGGCATCCTCGGTGTGATCAAGGAGGTGCGCCGCGGCGGCGTGGTGGGCATCCCCGCCGATCCGGAGCCCGGCGAGGGCAGCGGGGTCTTTGTGCCGTTCTGCGCGGTGCAGGCGCTGAGCAGCAAGTTCGTGCCGGGCATGCTGGCCGGACACAAGGCGGTCGGGGTGTTCCTGCACGCGGTGCGCCTGGAGGACGGCAGCGGTTTCCGGGTGATCTTCGAGGCGGCGCCGGAGGAGATGTACAGCAAGGATCCGGAGGTCGGCGTGGCGGCGATGAGCCGGGTGGTCGAGAGCTACGTGCGCCGCTGGCCAAGCCAGTATATGTGGAGCATGAAGCGCTTCAAGAAGCGCCCTCCGGGCGAGCCGCGCTGGTACTGACCGGCACCGGCACTGGCGCGGCGTGCCGATCAGCCCGCCCCGGTATGGCCAACCCCTCCGTCACGAAAAACGCCGTTTCCCCGGCAGCGGGGAAACGGCGTTTTCATGGGGGGCGAACCCTGCCCCGCCTTGCGGCCTGTGTCAGAACGCCGGACTCGGCTCACGGACGGCCCGCGCGCTGCGATTCGCCGCCGGGGTCTGACGCTGCGCCGCGCCGCCCTGGTTGTCGAGGCGGAACACCGCCATCGCCGCGGCCAGCGCCTCGGCCTGTTGCTGCAGGCTGTGTGCGGCCTGGGCGCTGTCGCCGACCAGCTGGCGGTTGACCTGGGTGCTCTGGTCCATATCCACCACCGCGCGGCTGACCTGTTCGACCGCCGTGCTCTGCTCGCGGCTGGCGGTGCTGATCTCGCTCATGATCTGCGAGACGCGGGCGATGGCGGCGACGATTTCCTCGGTGGTGTGCCCGGCGTCGTCGACCAGCCCGGCGCCGCGCTCGACGCTCTGCAGGGTTTCGCCGATCAGCGCCTTGATGTCCTTGGCGGCGTCCGCGCTGCGCTGGGCCAGATGGCGCACCTCGTTGGCCACCACGGCGAAGCCGCGCCCCTCCTCGCCGGCGCGCGCCGCCTCGACCGAGGCGTTGAGGGCGAGGATGTTGGTCTGGAAGGCGATGCCGTCGATGATCGCGACGATGTCGGCGACCTGCCGCGAGCGGTTGTTGATGTCGCCCATGGTTGCCACCACCTCCTGCATCAGCTCGCCGCCGCGGCTGGCCACGCGGGTCGCCGAGGCGGCCAGCTGGTCGGCCTGACGGGCGTTGTCGGCGTTCAGGCGCACGGTGGCGCCGAGCTCCTCCATCGCTGCGGCGGTGGCGGTCAGCGCGCTGACCTGTTGCTCGGAGCGCTCGCGCAGCTCGTCGCCATGCCGGCTGATCTGCGTGCTGCCGACCGACACCGCATCGGCCGCCTGGCGCACCCGCGCCACGGTGCCCTGCAATTGGGCGGCCATCGCCAGCAGCGCGGCCAGGATGCTGTCGGCCGCCCCCTGGGGACGGGCCGCGACGGCCAGTTCGCCGCGGCCGATGGCAGCGGCCAGCTCGCGCACCTCGTCCGGCTCGGCGCCCAGCTGGGCCAGCAGACGGCGGGTGATCAGCGCCGCCAGCAGCACGCCGCAGAGCAGCGCGGCCGCGCAGAGGACGATCATCAGCCAGGAAAAGCTGGAGGCGATCTCGGTGGCCCGCTGCGAGTCGCGGCGGATCTCGCCTTCCTGCAGGTCGATGAAGGCGTTGATGCTGGCCAGCCAGTCGCTGAACGCCGGGGCGGCCTTGTCGAGCAGCAGGGCCTGGGCCTCTTGCGTCCGGCCGTCCTGCTGGGCGGCGATCACCGCGCTGGCCAGCGGCAGGGTGCGCTGCTCGACCTCGCGGATCGCCGCGGCCAGCTCGCGCTCCTTCTGCAGCACGCCGTTGCCGCTCAGCAGGCCGTCGAGCACGCGCTGCGCCTCGGCGTAGCTGTCGGCCAGGCGGCGGAGCTCGGCGAGCGCGGCCTGCCGCTCGGCGGCCGAGCGGGCCAGCACCACGTCGCGCAGGGCGATGGCGCGGTCGTGCACGCTGCCGCGGAAGTTGATCGCCTGGCGCTGCTTGACGCTGTGCTGCGCGTCGATGGCGACCAGGCTGTTCCTGATCACCCCCACGCGATTCACGCCGATCAGGGTCAGCACGACCATCATCGCCAGGATGACGGCGAAGCCGAGGGCCAGGCGCTGGCCGATGCTGAGTCTTCTTCTTGGAGTGGCCGGCATTGTGGAGCTCCGCTATGACGGGTTGAAGTTATACGGATTGTACGGTTTGTATAATATTTTTGTACAGGTTTTGACGTGGCCCGGCGAGCGGGCAAAAGAAAGCCGCCAGGCCCGGTGGGCACTGGCGGCTGGTGGCGGCGAACGGGGGCGAACGGGGGCTGGCGACCCGCCCCGCGCGGTCTTCAGTAGCGCCAGAACGCCGGCGACAGCAGCACCACCAGGGAGAACACTTCCAGACGGCCGAGGATCATCGCCAGGCTGAGCAGGATCTTGGCGCTGTCCGGCAGGTTGCCGTAGTGAGCGGTGGCCTCGCCGAGGGCCGGGCCGAGGTTGTTCATGCACGAGGCCAGGGTGGAGAAGGCGGTGACCGGGTCGAGGCCGGTGCCGAGCAGCAGCAGCATCAGGCCGAAGAAAGTGACCATGTACACCGCGCAGAAGCCCCACACCGACTCGATCACCCGGTCGGGCACGCGGCGGCGGCCCATCTTCACCCCGAACACGCCGCTGGGATGCAGCAGGCGCTGGATCTCGCGCTGGCCCTGGCGCACCACCAGCATGGCGCGCATCACCTTCATGCCGCCGCCGGTGGAGCCGGCGCAGGCGCCGATGAAGGTGGTGTAGAGCAGCAGGAACGGCAGGAAGCTCGGCCAGACGCTGAAGTCGTCGACGCCGAAGCCGGTGGTGGTGGCCACCGAGACCACCTGGAAGGCGGCGTAGCGCACCGAGTCCAGCGGGTGTTCGTGGTGGCTGTAGATCAGCAGGATCAGGGTGGTGACGGCGAACACGCTGGCCAGCAGGGTCAGGTAGGTGCGGCACTCGGCGTCGCGCAGGTAGGCCTTCAGCGAGCGGCTGCGCAGGGCGAGGAAGTGCAGGGCGAAGTTGATCCCCGAGGCGGCCATGAAGAAGATGCAGATCGCCTCGATCAGCGCGCTGTCGAAGTAGCCGATGCTGGCGTCGTGGGTGGAGAAGCCGCCGATGGCGATGGTCGCGAAGCTGTGACCGATGGCGTCGAACAGGCCCATGCCAGCCAGCCAGTAGGCCAGCGCGCAGAACACCGTCAGGCCGCAGTAGATCAGCCACAGGGTCTTGGCGGTGTCGGCGATGCGCGGCGACAGCTTGTTGTCCTTCAGCGGTCCGGGCATCTCGGCGCGGTACAGCTGCATGCCGCCGATGCCGAGCATCGGCATCACCGCCACCGCCAGCACCACGATCCCCATGCCGCCCAGCCACTGCAGCTGCTGGCGGTAGTAGAGGATCGCGTGGGGCAGCGTGTCGATGCCGGTGAGCACCGTGGCGCCGGTGGTGCTCAGCCCCGAGAAGGCCTCGAACAGCGCATCGGGCACGCTCATCGCCGGAGTGTCGCTGAGCAGCAGGGGGATGGTGCCGAACAGGCCGAGGACCGTCCAGAACAGCGCGGTGATCAGGTAGCCGTCGCGCACGCGCAGCTCGCCGTGCGCCTCGCGGGTCGGCAGCCAGATCGCCGCGCCGGTCACCAGGGTGATGGCGAACGACCAGACGAAGCTGCGCCAGACACCTTCCTCGTAGTGGAGGTCGATCAGCAGCGGGGGCAGATGGGTGATGCTGAACAGCATCAGCAGGATGCCGAGAATGCGGAAGATGACGGCGTAGTGCATGGTCGGAAACTACCGGCGCAAGGGCTGAGCGGGAGGGGAGCACCGGCCGCCGGCCGCCTGCGGGCGACCGCCGGCCGGGCGGTTCAGAAGAAGGTCAGGCCGGCCTGGAACAGCCGCTCGACGTCGCGGATGTACTTCTTGTCGACGAGGAACAGCAGGATGTGGTCGCCCGATTCGATCAGGGTGTTGCCGTGGGCGATCAGCACCTCCTCGTCGCGGACGATGGCGCCGATGGTGGTGCCCGGCGGCAGCGGCACGTCGGCCACCTTGCGCCCGACCACCTTGCTCGAGCGCGCATCGCCGTGGGCGATGGCCTCGATGGCCTCGGCTGCGCCGCGGCGCAGCGAGTGC
Source organism: Pseudomonas guangdongensis (assembly GCF_900105885.1). Lineage (NCBI taxonomy): Bacteria > Pseudomonadati > Pseudomonadota > Gammaproteobacteria > Pseudomonadales > Pseudomonadaceae > Geopseudomonas > Geopseudomonas guangdongensis. Next base: position 1,153,526 of record NZ_LT629780.1, read on the forward strand.
ACCGCGACGATGTCGCCGCGGCGCACGTGGGTCAGCAGGGTGCCGATGGTGGCCTGCTGCGGGCTGATGGCGATGTCGATCTCGCCGCCCTGGATCAGGTCGACGTAGGCCGGGTTGCTGATCAGGCTCATCACCTTGCGCGCGCCGAGGCGCTTGGCCAGCAGCGAGGACATGATGTTGGCCTCGTCGTCGTTGGTCAGGGCGAGGAAGATGTCGGCGTCGGCGATGTTCTCCTCGACCAGCAGGTCGCGGTCGCTGGCGCTGCCCTGCAGGACGATGGTGCTCTCCAGGGTGTCCGACAGGTAGCGGCAGCGCGCCGGGTTCATCTCGATGATCTTGACCTGGTAGCGGCTCTCGATGGCCTCGGCCAGGCGCTCGCCGATGTGCCCGCCGCCGGCGATCACCACCTTGCGGTAGCTGTCCTCCAGGCGGCGCAGTTCGCTCATCACCGCGCGGATGTGGCTGCGCGCGGCGATGAAGAACACCTCGTCGTCGGCCTCGATCACCGTGTCGCCCTGGGGAATGATCGCCCGGTTGCGCCGGTAGATGGCCGCCACCCGGGTGTCGATGTTGGGCATGTGCTCGCGGATCTGTTTGAGCTGCTGGCCGACCAGCGGACCGCCGTAGTAGGCGCGGATGCCGACCAGCTGAGCCTTGCCCTCGGCGAAGTCGAGCACCTGCAGGGCGCCGGGGTATTCGATCAGGCGCTTGATGTAGTTGGTCACCACCTGCTCGGGGCTGATCAGTACGTCGACCGGGATCGCCTCGTTGCTGAACAGGCCGGCGCGGGTCAGGTAGGCCGCCTCGCGCACCCGGGCGATCTTGGTCGGGGTGTTGAACAGGGTGTAGGCGACCTGGCAGGCGATCATGTTGGTTTCGTCGCTGTTGGTCACCGCCACCAGCATGTCGGCGTCGTCGGCACCGGCTTGGCGCAGCACCGTCGGATAGGAGCCCTTGCCCTGGATGGTGCGGATGTCCAGGCGGTCGCCCAGGTCGCGCAGGCGGTCGCCGTCGGTGTCGACCACAGTGATGTCGTTGGCCTCGCTGGCCAGGTGTTCGGCCAGACTGCCGCCGACCTGTCCGGCGCCGAGAATGATGATCTTCATCCGGTGACTGCTCCTTGCGCGCGCGCGGGCGCGGCGGCGATCTTGATCAGCTTGGCGTAGTAGAAGCCGTCGTGGCCGTCGACCTGGGCCAGCAACTGGCGACCGTGGGGCTGCTTGACCCCGAACGGGCCGGGAATGTCCAGCTCGCGCGCGCCGGGGGTGCGCGCGAGGAAGGCGGCGATCACCTCGGTGTTCTCGGTGGGCAGGCTCGAACAGGTGGCGTACAGCAGCACGCCGCCGACCTCGAGGGTCGGCCACAGGGCGTCGAGCAGCTCGCCCTGCAGGGCGGCCAGCGCGGCGATGTCGCCTTGCTGGCGGGTCAGCTTGATGTCCGGATGGCGGCGGATCACCCCGGTGGCCGAGCAGGGCGCGTCGAGCAGGATGCGCTGGAACGGTTTGCCGTCCCACCACTCCCCGACGGCGCGGGCGTCGGCGGCGACCAGCCTGGCGTCGAGCTGCAGGCGGGCGAGGTTCTCGCGCACCCGCACCAGGCGGCTCTCTTCCAGGTCGACGGCGGTGACCGCCAGCGTCGGCTCGGCTTCCAGCAGGTGGCAGGTCTTGCCGCCGGGGGCGCAGCAGGCGTCCAGCACGCGCAGGCCGGGCTTGAGTTCGAGCAGGTCGGCGGCCAGCTGGGCGGCCTCGTCCTGCACGCTGACCCGGCCCTCGGCGAAGCCCGGCAGGGCGGTGACGTCGCAGGGCACCGCCAGCTGCACGCCATCGACGCTGAACGGGCAGGCGCGTGCGGCGATGCCGGCGGCGGCCAGCTCGGCAAGATAATCATCGCGCGAGCCGTGGCGGCGGTTGACCCTAAGGGTCAGCGGCGGATGGCTGTTGTTGGCGGCGCAGATCGCCTCCCAGTCGGCCGGCCAGTGCGCCTTGAGCGCCTTCTGCAGCCAGCGCGGATGGGCGGTGCGCGCCGCCGGGTCGCGCTCCAGTTCGGCGAGCAGCGCCTCGCCCTCGCGCTGGGCGCGGCGCAGCACGGCATTGATCAGGCCCTTGGCCGAGGATTTCTTCAGCCGGTCGACGCAGCCGACCGTCTCGCCGATCGCCGCGTGGGCGGGGATGCGCGTGTACAGCAGCTGGTACAGGCCGACCAGCAGCAGCGCCTCGAGATCGGTGTCGGCGGCCTTGAACGGCTTCTGCAGCAGCTTGCCGGCGAGCAGGGCCAGACGCGGTTGCCAGCGTGCGGTGCCGAAGGCCAGCTCCTGGGTCAGGCCGCGGTCGCGCGGCTCGACCTTGTCCAGCTGCGCCGGCAGCGCGCTGCCCAGCGAGGCCTTGCCGGCGAGCACGGCGCCGAGGGCGCGGGCGGCGGCCAGCCGCGGATCGACGGCCATCAGGCCAGCACCTGGCCGGCGGCGAACTGCTCGCGGCGGCTGTTGTACAGGTCGGCGAAGTCCAGCGGCTTGCCGCCGGGCAGCTGCAGGCGGGTCAGGCGCAGCGCGCCGGCGCCGCAGGCCACGGTCAGGCCGTCGCGACTGGCGGCGAGGATGGTGCCGGGCGCGCCCTGCCCTTCGCCCTGGCCTTCTTCGACGAGCTCGGCGGCGTAGACCTTGAGCGCCGCCGCGCCGAGGCTGGTGTGGCAGACCGGCCAAGGATTGAAGGCGCGCACCAGGCGTTCCAGCTCCACGGCCGGACGGCTCCAGTCGAGGCGTGCCTCGTCCTTGTTGAGCTTGTGGGCGTAGGTGGCCAGCGCGTCGTCCTGCACCTCGCCGTGCAGGGTGCCGGCGGCCAGCTGCGGGATGGCCTCGACCACCGCCGCGGCGCCCAGCGTGGCCAGGCGGTCGTGCAGGCTGCCGCCGGTATCGTCGTCGGCAATCGGCGTGGTCACCTTGAGCAGCATCGGCCCGGTGTCCAGACCCGCCTCCATCTGCATCACGGTGACGCCCGATTCGGCGTCGCCGGCCTGCACCGCGCGCTGGATCGGCGCGGCGCCGCGCCAGCGCGGCAGCAGCGAGGCGTGGCTGTTGATGCAGCCGAGCTTCGGGATGTCGAGCACCGCTTGCGGCAGGATCAGGCCGTAGGCCACCACCACCAGCAGGTCGGGCGCCAGCGCCGCCAGCTCGGCCTGGGCGGCCGCATCGCGCAGGGTCGCCGGCTGGTGCACCGGGATGCCGTGAGCGACGGCGAGCTGCTTGACCGGGCTGGCCATCAGCTTCTGGCCGCGGCCGGCCGGGCGGTCGGGCTGGGTGTACACCGCCACCGGCGCGAGGCCTGCGTCGAGCAGGGCCTGGAGGTGGACGGCGGCGAATTCCGGGGTACCGGCGAAGACGATGCGCAGGGGCTGGCTCATGGGCTCTCGCTCAAGAAAAAAGGCTTGCCGCGGCAAGCCTTCAGGGAAATCAGGGATGTTGCAGACGATGCTGTTTTTCCAGCTTCTTCTTGATCCGGTCGCGCTTGAGGCTGGACAGGTAGTCGACGAACAGCTTGCCGTTGAGGTGGTCGCACTCGTGCTGGATGCACACCGCCAGCAGGCCTTCGGCGATCTCCTCGAACGGCTGACCGTCGCGGTCCAGCGCCTTGATGCGCACGCGCAGCGGCCGGTCGACGTTCTCGTAGAAGCCGGGCACCGACAGGCAGCCTTCCTGGTAGGGGCCGAGTTCCTCGCAGAGCGGCTCCAGCTCGGGATTGATGAACACGCGCGGCGCGCTCTGGTCCTCGGACAGGTCCATCACCACCACGCGCTTGTGCACGTTGACCTGGGTCGCCGCCAGACCGATGCCGGGCGCGGCGTACATGGTCTCGAACATGTCGTCGACCAGCTGGCGCAGGGCGTCGTCCACCACGTCGACCGGCTTGGCGAGGGTGCGCAGGCGCGGATCGGGGAATTCGAGAATGTTGAGGATCGCCATATGCCTTTGTGATGCACTTGTGAAATCGCGGAATAACCGGCTGCTACCATCCCGGCAGTCTGCAATCTGCGCGCAACGCCGCGGATTTCGCCTGCCGGCGGCCGGTTCGTGGTTCGCCACATGATAAAGGGATTCATCTCATGAGGAAAACTTTCGTCGCCCTGCTGCTGCTGCTGGCGCTGGGCACCGCCGCACAGGCCGAGATCCGCCTGCGCGAGGGGCATCCGCAGCAGTACAGCGTGGCGCGCGGCGACACTTTATGGGACATCTCGGCACGCTTTCTCCAGCAGCCCTGGCAATGGCCGCAGGTCTGGGCGGTCAACCCGCAGGTGCGCAATCCCCACCTGATCTACCCGGGCGACGTGCTCAACCTGGTCTACCTCGACGGCCAGCCGCGCATCGTCCTGCAGCGCGGCGAATCGCGCGGCACCGTGCGCCTGTCGCCGCAGGTGCGGCGCGAAGCGCTGGCCGAGGCGATTCCGACCATCCCACTGGGCAAGATCAACAGCTTCCTGCTCAGCAACCGGATCGTCGACGACGCCGCCGAACTGGAGCGCGCGCCCTACATCCTCGCCGGCAACGCCGAGCGGGTGGTCAGCGGCGCGGGCGACCGCATCTACGCGCGCGGCGACTTCGCCGCCGGGCCGGCGGTCTACGGCCTGTTCCGCCGCGGCAAGGTCTACAGCGACCCCAAGAGCGGCGAAGTGCTGGGCATCAACCTGGACGACATCGGCAGCGCCGAGGTGGTCGCCCGGGAAGACGACATCGCCACCCTGCGCCTGACCCGCACCACCCAGGAGGTGCGCCTGGCCGACCGCCTGCTGCCCACCGAGGCGCGGCAGATCAGCTCCACCTTCATGCCCGCCGCGCCGGTCGAGGCCATCGACGGGCTGATCCTCGACGTGCCGCGCGGCGTCACCCAGGTCGGCCTGCTGGATGTGGTCACCCTCGACAAGGGCCGCCGCGACGGCCTCGACGAGGGCCATGTGCTGGCGGTCTACAAGACCGGCGAGACGGTGCGCGACCGGGTCACCGGCGAGCGCGTCAAGGTACCCGACGAGCGCGCCGGGCTGCTGATGGTGTTCCGCAGCTACGACAAGCTCAGCTACGGCCTGGTGCTGATGGCCCAGCGTCAGCTGGCGGTCGGCGACAAGATCCGCAATCCCTGAGCGGGTGGCGCGCGCCACGCGCCCGACCGATCTGCCGCGGCACGGGCAGGGCGCGTCGCCGGCGGCCACCCGCCCTGCCCACCCGCTGCGAGGTGTCGTCATGCCGCATGCCCCTGCCCTGTCCCCCGCCGAATTGGAAGCCCGTCTGCGCCTGCACGGCCTGCCGGAGATCGGCCCGCGGCGCTTCCGCGCCCTGCTTGCCGCCTTCGGCAGCGCTGGCGCCGCCCTGAGCGCTCCGGCCAGCGCCTGGCGCGCCCTCGGCCTGCCTGCCGTCGCCGCCGAGGCGCGCCGCAGCGCGTCCGTGCGCGAGCAGGCGGCCGGCGCGCTGGCCTGGCTGCAGGATGATCGCCACCACCTGCTCTGCCACGACGACCCCGGCTACCCCGCCCTGCTCGGCCAGCTTCACGACGCGCCGCCGCTGCTGCTGGTCGCCGGCGCACCGGCTCTGCTGGAGCGCCCGCAACTGGCACTGGTCGGCAGCCGCCGGGCCAGCCGTCCCGGGCTGGACACCGCCCAGGCCTTCGCCCGCAGCCTGGCCGGCGGCGGTTTCGTGGTCACCAGCGGACTGGCGCTGGGCATCGACGGCGCCGCCCACCTGGGCGCGCTGGAAGCCGGCGGGGCCACAGTGGCGGTGCTCGGCACCGGTCTGCAGTGCCTCTACCCGCGCCGGCATGCCGGCCTGGCCGCGCGCATCGTCGCCGAGGGCGGCGCGCTGGTTTCCGAGCTGCCGCTGGGCACCCCGCCGCAGGCCGGCAACTTCCCGCGGCGCAACCGGATCATCAGCGGCCTGTCCCTCGGCGTGCTGGTGGTCGAGGCCAGCCCGTCCAGCGGCTCGCTGATCACCGCCCGGCTGGCCGCCGAACAGGGCCGCGAGGTGTTCGCCATTCCCGGCTCGATCCACCACCCCGGCGCGCGCGGCTGTCACCAGCTGATCCGCGAGGGCGCGCAACTGGTGGAATGCATCGACGACATCCTCGCCGCCCTGCGCGGCTGGCAGAACCTCGCGGCGCTGCCCGCCGAGGCCGCCGCCGCCGCCCGGCCTGCCGCCACCCCGCCCGCCACGGGCGGCCTGCTCGACCTGCTGCGCGCCGAGCCGCAGAGCAGCGAAGCGCTCGCCCTGCGCAGCGGCCTGGAACTGCCGGAGGTGCTCGTCCAGCTCACCGAGCTGGAGCTGGACGGACGGGTGGCCTGCGAGCAGGGATGCTGGGTCTATCGGGGGTGAGGCGACGCCCGTGCGCTAGCCGGGCGCCGGATGCTCAGCGTCTGCCGCGCAGCATCGACCAGACGCTGTCGGTGACCGGCAGCGCGTAGTCGTGGACGGCGATGATGGCGTTGGTGCTGGGCTGCACCACCTTCAGATTGACGAACACGTAGTTCTTGCTTTCGGCATAGGAACCGACGATGACCGCTTTGGCCGCATGGGTGCTGGCCAGTTCGTGGACTTCGCGGGTCAGCATCATCTCGCCCTGGTCCTGGCGCATGTAGACGCTGTTGCCGAACTTCATCTCCACGATCTTGTAACCGGCCTGGGTGAAACGTGCGGACACCTGCTCCGACACCAGGCGCCCGAGGGTGGAGGACTGCTCCAGGGCGTCGATATTCACCAGCGTGGCCACCAGCAACGGGCCGCTGCCGGCCGGCAGGCGATCCTCCAGTTGCAGCATCAGGACATCGGCGGCCTGCTGGTTGGTGGGAATGAAGGGATTGCGGGCGGCGGACTCGTAGGTCGGCCCTTTGGGGGCATGGGCGCATCCGGCAAGGCCGAGCAGCGCCAGAACGAGCAGCGGGATGGCGTGCGCGGCTTTCATTGGACTGCCCCCTTGACCGGCAGCGCGGTGGTCGGCCAGTTCTCGTACAGGCTGAAGTCGGCGTCGCTGGTGTAGTAGGCGCTGGTGCTCTGCATGTAGTAGCGGTCGGCGCTCGACACGCTGGCGGTGACGACGATTTCGGTGCGCGGCGTGGGGCCGCTGGCGAATTCCGAGCGCAGCCAGTGAGCGCTGTCCGCCGCCACGGCGGCGGTGACCATGGCCGCGCCGGGGGAGACGTTCTCGTAGATGTTGCGCAGCACCCACAGGCCGCCGGCCAGGGCGGTCAGGCCGCCGGTGGTCTTGTACTGCAGGCGGTTTCTGGAGAAGCGCAGGGGTTCGGCGGACACCTCGACGGTCAGGGTGTCGCTGCGTGCGTCGCTCTTCATCACCGGGTAGCCGGCCGCCGTCAGGGAGGCGATCAGCTGCTGGCTGAAGGCTTTCTCGAAGGGGCTCTGCTGCTCCGGCTGGCGCACGTACAGCGGCCGCCTGGTCGGCATGGCGGCAACCATCTGCCGCGCCGTATCCTTGGCAATCAGTTGCCAGTGGGAGGCCGCCTGCAGTTTCTTCTGGGTGTCGTAGGGGAAGTTGGTGGCAACCGGGGTTTCCGTATGTCTGGCGCAACCGCCGACGAGTACGATGCCCGTCAACAGGCCTGTGATGACGACCTTTTTCATGTGTCCATCCCTTTGAGGCGCATGGGCCGCAGCCGCGTTCGGTAGTGCCCACGATATGCCTCCGGTGCGCCGCGAACATGCTTCCCTGCGGCTGCGACCCAAGCTCACTCGGGGCAGGTTCGACGTTTTGCATCCGTCGACCTGAGTGTAGAAACGGACCTTGGGGGCGCAATCGGATTCTTTTGACGCGCGCTGTAACTATTTTGCCGATCCCGTACCCGCGCCAGCGCCTCCCCGGTGGTCCGGACGGGCTGCCGGGCCGTGTGCGAGTCGCTACACTGCGCGCCGTTTCGGACGCAGGCGGTGGAGGTGGCAATGGTCGGTCAGTGGCGATTGGGGCAGGTAGCGCGCACGGTGCGCGAGGGCGGGGTGATCGCCTATCCCACCGAGGCGGTGTGGGGGCTGGGGTGCGATCCGTGGAATGCCGCGGCGGTGCGGCAGTTGCTGGCGCTCAAGGCGCGGCCGGTGGAGAAGGGGCTGATCCTGGTGGCCGCGGACATGGCGCAGTTCGCCTTCCTGCTCGACGACCTGCCCGAGGCCTGGCTCGACCAGCTGCGTGGCAGCTGGCCGGGGCCGAACACCTGGCTGGTGCCCCATCGCGGGCGTCTGCCGGCCTGGATCACCGGGCGTCACGACAGCGTCGCCCTGCGGATCAGCGATCATCCTCTGGTGCGGGCGCTGTGCGCGCACACCGGTCCGCTGGTGTCCACCTCGGCCAACCCGGCCGGCCGGCCGGCGGCGCGTTCGCGGCTGCGGGTCGAGCAGTATTTCGGCGGCTGTCTGGACGCCGTGCTCGGCGGCGAGCTGGGCGGGCGGCGCAATCCGAGCCTGATCCGCGACCTGCGCTCGGGTCAGGTACTGCGCCCGGCCTGAGCGCCGGCGGCGGCTACACTGGCGACGAGGAGTCCGGCGCAGGAGCCGCCATGCCGTTGCATCCCTGGTCCCATCCGGCGTCGGCCGGGTTCGTTCTGCGCGGCTGGCACAGCCCGCCCGGCGGGCGACCGCTGCTGCACTTCCTGCACGGCAACGGCTTCTGCGCGCGCACCTACGAGCCGCTGCTGCGCCTGTTGGCGGAGGACTTCGACCTCTGGCTGTGCGATGTCCAGGGCCATGGCGACAGCGACCACGGCGGCCGTTTCCTCGGCTGGAACCGCAGCGCCGAACTGGCTGCGGAGGCCTTCCGGGCCGGCCGCGCGCGCTTCGGCGCGGTGCCGGTGCTGGCCTGCGGGCACAGTTTCGGCGGGGTGCTCAGCGCCCTGATGCTGGCCGCCGAGCCGCAGCTGTTCCAGCGTGCCGTGCTGCTCGATCCGGTGCTGTTTCCGCCGGCTATGATCGGCGCGATGGCGCTCTCCGAGCTGCTCGGTCTGCAGGAGCGCCACGCCCTGGCGCGCCAGGCCCGCAGCCGGCGGCGCTGCTGGAGCGACCGCGCCGCCGCCTACGCCGCCCTGCACGGGCGCGGCATCTTCCGCGGCTGGAGCGATGCGGCGCTGCACGCCTACGTCGAGCATGCCCTGCAGCCCGTTGCCGACGGTGTCGCGCTGAAGTGCCGGCCCGAGCGCGAGGCGGAGATCTTCGCGTCCTATCCGCGCCGGCTGTGGGCGACCCTGGCGCGGGTGACGACGCCGACGCTGGTGCTGCACGGGCGTGCCAGCTATCCCTTCGTCGCTCGCGGGGTGGCGCGCTGGTGTGCGGGCAACGCCCATGTGACGGCGCGCCTGGTCGAGGGCGGGCACTGTTTCATGCAGGAGGACCCTGCGGCCTGCGCCGGGCGGGTCAGGGATTTCCTGCGTGCCGGCGAGCTGACGCTGCGCGATTGAGCCGGGGGCGGTTCAGCCGCGGGGCGGGCGCTGCTGGCGCTGGCGCCAGGCGTCGAGGTGGATCACCCGGTCGGCGAGCGGATCCTCGCGCTCTTCCGGCGGGCGCATCGGGTGCGGAGCCAGTTCGATGCGCAGCGGGTGGCGGCCGCGCAGGAGGATGCGTCCGGGGTGGCGCTGCTCGCCGGTGACGGTGAATTCGAAGGCGAATTCGCGGACCAGGCGGCGCTGGCCGTTGCGGTCGCGCAGCAGGCGCAGGCCGCGGAAGGCGACGTTGTCGTCGAGCAGCAGCACGTCCTCGCGCAGGCAGGCCTGGCGCACCAGCGCCAGGGCCAGCTCGCGGCGGCCGTGGGCGTGCCACAGCCAGGCGCCGACCGCCAGGAGGCCGAAGGCGACGGCCAGCTCGCCGAGGCTCAGCACGCCACGCTCCCGGCGCGCCGGCCGGCGAGCACAGGTGGGCGGAGGTGCGGCGGCTGGCTCATGGCGCGGCGTCTCAGACTTCGTCCTTGATCGCCTGGTAGCGGCTTTCCAGCTCGCGGCGGATCTGCCGGCGCTGCTGGGCCTGGGCGAAGCGGCGGCGCTCCTCGGCGGTCTGCGGATCGAGGGGCGGCACCGGCACCGACTTGCCGTGGCCGTCGACGGCGACCATGGTGAAGAAGCAGCTGTTGGTGTGGCGCACGCTCTGGTTGCGGATGTCCTCGGTGATCACCTTGATGCCGATCTCCATGGAGGTGCTGCCGGTGTAGTTGACCGAGGCGAGGAAGGTGACCATCTCGCCGACGTGGATCGGCTCGCGGAAGATCACCTGGTCCACCGAGAGGGTGACCACGTAGCGGCCGGCGTAGCGGCTGGCGCAGGCGTAGGCGACTTCGTCGAGGTACTTGAGCAGGGTGCCGCCGTGGACATTGCCGGAGAAGTTGGCTTTGTCCGGGGTCATCAGGACGCTCATGGTCAGCTGGGTATTGCCGGCTTGCATAGGTGTGTCGTGCCCGTGGGAGGTGGGGAGGACGCTACTTTAGTCGAATGTGGGTGGGCTTTGTCGAGGAAATTGCAGCGATCTGTCGGATGACGTCGGCGAACGCGCGCATCCGCCGATAGCCTTCCTGTCGCCAACTGCCAGCGAACGGCGACGAGGTGCGGCGAATTGTCGCGCTTCTTGGCGCGATCGGGAAGCGGCGCGGCGCGCCTAGATTTCCTCGCCGGCGGCGCGCTCGGGGAGCATCGACAGGTCCAGCGGCTGCGCCGAGCCGAGCCACAGGGCGCGGTCGCGGTGGTCGGCGAGCGGTTCGCCGCTGAGCGGATGCAGCAGCACGGTGAGGTCGCCGCGGTTGAGCAGCAGCCAGGGCAGCACCGCGGCGAGCGCCTCGGCGCGGAACGCCAGCTGGCAGCTCCACTGCGGGTGCGGGCCGACCGGACGCTGGTGCAGGCGGCCCATGGTCACGGCGAAGCGCTCGGCGGCGGCGCTGCACAGCGCGCGGGCCTGCTCCAGGGTGGCGGCGTCGAAGTAGACGTGGGCGTGCCAGCCGCGGATTGCGGCGCCGTCGCGGTAGTCGTGCATGGTTCAGCCCTCGTTCAGCTGGCGGCGCAGTTCGGCGAGCACCGGCGCGCTGTCCGGGCGCACCCCGCGCCAGAGGAAGAACGCCTCGGCGGCCTGCTCGACCAGCATGCCCAGTCCGTCGAGGGTGCGCGCCGCGCCCTGCTCGGCGGCCCAGCGGTTGAAGGCGGTCGGCGCCTTGGCATACATCATGTCGTAGCAGACGGTGTGTCCCGGCGCGATCAGCCGCGGCGAGATCGGCGGCAGCTCGCCGGCCAGGCTGGCCGAGGTGCCGTTGACGATCAGGTCGACCGGCGCGTCGATCCAGTCGAAGCCGCTGGCCACCACCGGGCCGAGGTCGGCGAACAGCCGCGCCAGCTCCTCGGCGCGCGCCACGGTGCGGTTGGCGATCACCAGCTCGGCCGGCCGTTCGGCCAGCAGCGGCTCCAGCACGCCGCGCACCGCGCCGCCGGCGCCGAGCAGCAGGATGCGCTGGCCGCGCAGGGCGAGGCCGGCATTGACGGTGAGGTCGCGCACCAGGCCGGCGCCGTCGGTGTTGTCGCCGAGCAGGCGGCCGTCGTCCAGCTTCTTCAGGGTGTTCACCGCACCGGCGCGGGCGGCGCGCTCGGTCAGCGCGTCGGCGAGGCGGAAGGCCTCCTCCTTGAACGGCACGGTGACGTTGGCGCCGCGGCCCTCGCGGAAGAAGGCGCGGGCGAAGCCGGGGAAATCGTCCAGCGGCGCCAGCAGGGCGTCGTAGATGAGCGGCTCGCCGGTCTGCGCGGCGAACAGGCGGTGGATCAGCGGCGACTTGCTGTGGCCGATGGGGTTGCCGAACACGCAATAGCGGTCCATCAACGGGACTCCTCGATCAGGTTGGACAGTTCGATCAGGTTGCGGTCGGGGTCGCGCAGGTACACCGAGCGGATCGGTCCGGTCGCGCCGGTGCGCGCTACCGGACCTTCCTCGATGGGCACGCCGCAGGCCTGCAGGTGGGCGATCGCCTGCTCCAGCGGCGTCGCGACGAGGAAGCACAGGTCGGCCGAGCCGGGCGTCGGCCGCGCGGCCTTGGGCTCGAACTCGCCGCCGTGGGGATGCAGGTTGATCTTCTGTCGACCGAAGGCGAGCGCGGTGCGCCCACCGGTGAAGGTGACCGGCCGCATGCCCAGCACCCGCGCGTAGAAGTCGCAGGTGGTGGGGATGTCGGCCACGGTCAGCACCAGATGGTCGAGGTGTTCGATCTGCATGGGGCGCTCCTCGGCTTCAGGGGGGGCAAGGCGGTGCAGCCTCGTCCACCGCCGGCGTGGCGGTGGACGAGCGCTGCGCGGGGCCCTCGCCCTGCGGAGTGACGGGGCTCAGGCGTTCTCGCCCAGCCAGTCGCGGTCCTTGAGGAAGTAGTCGGTCAGGCGCGCCTCCGGGGTGCCCGGCTCCGGCTGCCAGTCGTAGCCCCAGCGCACCAGCGGCGGCAGCGACATGAGGATCGACTCGGTACGCCCGCCCGACTGCAGGCCGAACAGGGTGCCGCGGTCGAACACCAGGTTGAACTCGACGTAGCGGCCACGGCGGAAGGACTGGAACTCGCGCTCGCGCTCGCCGAAGGGCGTGGCCTTGCGGCGCCGGACGATCGGCAGGTAGGCCTCGACATAGGCGTCGCCCACCGCGCGGATGAAGGCGAAGCAGGTGTCGAAGTCCCACTCGTTGAGGTCGTCGAAGAACAGGCCGCCGATGCCGCGCGGCTCGCCGCGGTGCTTGAGGTGGAAGTAGCGGTCGCACCATTCTTTGTAGCGCGGGTAGACGTCGGCGCCGAACGGCGCGCAGGCGGCGCGGGCGATGCGGTGCCACTCGATGCAGTCTTCCTCGCTGGCGTAGTAGGGAGTCAGGTCGAAGCCGCCGCCGAACCACCAGACCGCGTCCTCGCCCTCCTTCTCGGCGCTGAAGAAGCGCACGTTGGCGTGGGAGGTGGGCACGTAGGGGTTTTCCGGGTGGATCACCAGCGACACGCCGAGGGCCTGGAAGCTGCGCCCGGCCAGTTCCGGACGGTGGGCGCTGGCCGAGGGCGGCAGGGCGTCGCCGAACACGTGGGAGAAGTTGACCCCGCCCTTCTCGATCACCGCGCCGTTCTCGATCACCCGGGTGCGCCCGCCGCCGCCGCCGGGGCGCTGCCAGGCGTCCTCGCGGAAGCGCGCGCGGCCGTCCTCGGCCTCCAGGGCGGCGCAGATGCGGTCTTGCAGGTCGAGCAGGTAGGCCTTCACGGCGGCGATACGGTCGGTCACTTTTCACCTCGGGTCCGGGTCTGGCCGCACGGTCTGGCCGGCGGCGCGCAAGTCGGCGGCAAGCATACCATCGCGGTTTGCCGGCGGCGCTTGACGCAGATCGTGGCGGGGGGTTGGATGATCGCCCTGTCATCCGCGAGGTTCCGCCCATGCCCACACGCATCCAGCTCAGCCGCCACGGCGGCCCCGAAGTGCTCGAATACGCCGACTTCACCCCGCCCGCGCCCGGCCCGCGCGAGGTGTGGGTGCGCAACCGGGCGATCGGCTTGAACTTCATCGACATCTACTACCGCGACGGCCTGTACCCGCTGAACCTGCCCTCGGGCCTCGGCAGCGAGGGCGCCGGCGAGGTCGAGGCGGTCGGCGCCGAGGTGCACGAATTCAGGGTCGGCGACCGGGTCGCCTACTGCACCGGCCCGCAGGGCGCCTACGCCGAGCTGCACTGCCTGCCGGCCGACTGCCTGGTGCCCCTGCCGGAGGCGGTGAGCTTCGAGCAGGCCGCCGCGGCGCTGCTCAAGGGCCTGACCGTGCAGTACCTGCTGCGCCAGATCGGCCGCTTCCAGGGCGGCGAGACCGTCCTGTTCCACGCCGCGGCCGGCGGCGTCGGCAGCCTGGCCTGCCAGTGGGCGAAACTGCTGGGGGTGAAGCTGATCGGCACCGTGGGCTCGGCAGAAAAGGCCGAGCGCGCCCGCGCGCTGGGCGCCTGGGCGACCATCGACTACCGCCGCGAGGACGTTCGCGCGCGGGTGCTGGAACTGACCGACGGCCAGAAATGCCCGGTGGTGTTCGACTCGGTGGGCAAGGACACCTGGGACATCTCTCTCGACTGCGTGGCCAGACGCGGCCTGCTGGTCAGCTTCGGCAACGCCTCGGGGCCGGTCAGCGGGGTCAACCTCGGCATCCTCGCGCAGAAGGGCTCGCTGTTCGTCACCCGCCCGACCCTGTCCGGCTACGCCGACACCCCCGAGCGGCTGCGCGCCATGGCCGCCGAGCTGTTCGCGCTGCTCGGCAGCGGCCAGCTGCAGGTAGACATCGCCCAGCGCCATCCGCTGCGCGAGGCGGCCGAGGCGCAGCGCGCGCTGGCGGCGCGGCAGACGGTGGGTTCGACCATCCTGCTGCCCTGAGCGGGCATGAGGCGGTGCAGGGTGGGAGGTTCGCGCAGCGATCTGCCACCGCTGCTGCGCATGGTGGGCAATTGCTGCGTGAGTTGCCCACCCTACAGGCTGCTGCCCTGAGCGGTGCGCCCTACCCCAGCCGGCAGGCGTCCAGCGCGGCGACGAGCGCGGCGGCGTCCTGTTCGCGGGCGAAGATCAGCTCCAGCCTTGAGTCGCGGCGCCATTCGCTGGGGCGCCAGTGCAGCGCCGCGCCGTCGAGGGCGTTGGCGCTGTACCAGTTGCCGTCCTCGCCATGCACCACCAGCTTGGCGCGTCGCCAGTCGAGGCCGGCCAGCCAGGCAGCCAGACGCGCGCGGTCGAAGCGCTGGCCGGGGTGCCAGCGCCAGCCGATGCTCCAGCCGTCCGCCTCGGCATGCTGGCGGCAGATCGGCTGCGCCGGGTCGCTCCACAGGGTCGGCAGCGCGGCGGGCGCGCTGGGCAGCGCGGGCGTGTCCGGCCCGTCCACGGCCTGGCTGGCATGGCCCGGCAGTTCGGCCAGGGGCAGCCGGCCCTGGGTGACCCAGCACAGCGGACGCGCCGGCAGTTGCGCGGCGAGCAGCGCCCGCGCGGTGGCGTCCAGCGTCTCGCTCTTGTTCAGCACCAGCAGCCCCGCCTCGCCCAGCGCCGCCTGCTGGGCCGCGGGCAGCGGCCGGCCGGCGGCCAGCGCGGCGGCGTCGAGCACCACCACGCTGGGCTGCACCGCCAGCACCTCGCGCCAGGGCTCCTGCTGCAGCTGGCGCAGCAGTTCGACCGGATGGCCGAGCCCGGACGGCTCGATCAGCAGGCGGTCGGGACGCGCCTGGCGCAGCAGGCGGCCGAGGCCGACCTGGAAAGGCGCGCCGTTGACGCAGCACAGGCAGCCGCCGGCGACCTCGCCGAGGGCCACGCCGTCGGCGTCGGTCGTCAGCAGCGCGGCATCCAGGCCGATCTGGCCGAACTCGTTGATCAGCACCGCCCAGCGTTCGGCGGCCGGCTTCTGCGCCAGCAGCTCGCGGATCAGGGTGGTCTTGCCGGCGCCGAGCGGCCCGGCGATCAGGTGGGTGGGGATCTGCTGGAGCATGGAAGGCCTGTGGATAACTGTGTGGGCAATCTGTGCCGGGGATGTGACCAAACTGTGCGGACAGCACAGGCCGGCCTCCTGCGCCGGCCCGCGGCACGGCCAGCCGGTCAGCGCACGCGGCGCAGCCTAGCGCGCTGCGCCGCGGCTGTCGCTCCCGTCAGCACGTTGCGCCGGCCTTGCTGTGCCGCGCCCTGCGGGCTGCCGGCTCAGTCCAGCCAGTCGAGGGTCAGCAGCAGGCGACGCTCGCCATCGGCCACTGGCGGCGAGCGGTGGACGATGGCGGTGTGCTCGTTGCCGACCCAGCGTTCGCCCTTGAGCAGGGCGACATGGCCAGCCGCCATCTTGTGGATAAGTTCCGGGCGCTGTGGTTCGGCAGCCGCCTGGCCGATCCGCTGGCGCGGCATGCTGCCTTCGCCCAGCCACTCGCTGCCCGGCCCGGCGTAGGTGCTGACCAGCCGCAGCGGCACGCGGTCGATGTGAAAGCGCGGACACATGGCCCGATCCAGCAGCCGCAGGCGCAGGCCGACGCGGCGCGCATCGAGCAGGCAGGCATAGGCGTCGAGCAGCCAGGCGACATCGGCGACGAACGCGGCATGGCCGGGCAGTCCGGCAGCCCCGCCGGCCAGCGTCGGCAGGCTGCAGCCGCTGCCGTCGGCGGCGATTTCCACGCTCAGCGACTCGGCCAGCGGCGTGCCCTGCGCCAGCAGCGCGGCGACGAAACCGGCCACCGCCGGCGACAGCTCGCGCTCCCAGATCGCCAGGTTGACCCCGTCGTGCAGCGCCTCGGCGAGCACGGCGGGATCGCTGCCGCGTATCTGGCGCGGCAGCGGTGCCAGCTGCAGGGTGGGCATCAGGCGGCCTCCTCGTCGGCCTCGGCCAGCCAGGCGTCGAACGGATCGTCCAGCGCCAGCCAGGCCTGCTCGCCGAGGGCCATTTCCGCCTCGCTTAGCAGGCAGGCGTCCAGCTCGGCGTGCAGGCGGGCGAAATCGACGTGCTGGCCGATGAACACCAGCTCCTGGCGGCGGTCGCCGCAGCCGTCCTGCCAGTGGGCGAGGATCGCCGCCTGGCTTTCCGCATCCTGTGGCCACTGCTCGCGCGGCACCGCATGCCACCAGCGCCCGGCGTAGCCGTGGCGCATCAGCCCGCCGGCCTGCGACCAGCTGCCCGCTTCCTCGGGCCGGCTGGCCAGCCAGAACCAGCCCTTGGAGCGCAGCAGGCGGCCGTTGTCCCACTCGCGGTGCAGGAAGTCGTGGAAGCGCTGCGGGTGCAGCGGCCGGCGCGCGCGCCAGGCGGTCGAGGCGATGCCGTATTCCTCGGCTTCCGGCAGATGCTCGCCGCGCAGCTCGGCCAGCCAGCCCGGCGCCTGGGCGGCGCGCTCGAAGTCGAAGCGCCCGGTATCGAGGATCTTCGCCAGCGGCACCCGGCCCATCACCATCGGCAGCACCTCGGCCTGCGGGTTGAGGCGGGCGAGCAGGGCCAGCAGCTCCTCGCGCTCGGCGCCGGAGATCAGGTCGATCTTGCTGACCAGAATCACGTCAGCGAACTCCACCTGATCGATCAACAGATCGGTGACCGAACGCTCGTCGTCCTCACCGAGGCTCTCGCCGCGCTCGGCCAGCGCCTCGGCCTCGTGCAGGTCGCGCAGGAAGTTCACCCCGTCGACCACCGTGACCATGGTGTCCAGGCGCGCCAGATCGGCGAGGCTCTGCCCGCTCTCGTCGCGGAAGGTGAAGGTCTCGGCCACCGGCAGCGGTTCGGCGATGCCGGTGGACTCGATCAGCAAGTAGTCGAAGCGCCCCGCGCCGGCCAGCCGGGCGACCTCCTCCAGCAGATCCTCGCGCAGGGTGCAGCAGATGCAGCCGTTGCTCATCTCCACCAGCTTCTCCTCGCCACGGCTGAGGCTGACGCCCTGCTGCACGGCGGCGGCGTCGATGTTCACCTCGCTCATGTCGTTGACGATCACCGCCACGCGCAGGCCGTCGCGGTTCTTCAGTACATGGTTGAGCAGGGTGCTCTTGCCGGCGCCAAGGAAGCCGGAAAGCACGGTGACGGGAAGGCGGTTGTCCATCGGAGGAACCTCGCAGGCGGGCGAACGGAAGAAAGCGGCTTGCCGTCTGTGGCGGCATTCTTGTTACAGTATAACAATCCAATCAAGACGAGACGACGCCCTCGATGAACGCTTCGCTGCTGCCGGATATCGCCGCGCAAACTTCCACCGCCTGCCTGCCGCTGCAGCGGGTCGGCATGGCCGGCATCGCCCAGCCGCTGCGCCTGCACGGCGAACGGCTGGCGGCGCGGATCGACGCCGGGGTCAGCCTCGACGACGCCGGCGCGCGCGGCATCCACATGTCGCGGCTGTACCTGGCGCTGGAGGCGCTGGAGCACGAGGAGCTGACCCCGGCGCTGCTGGCACGGCTACTCGACGCCTTCCTCGACAGCCATGCCGGGCTGTCGCAGCGCGCCCACCTGGACATCCACTGCGAGGCGCTGCTGCGCCGCCCGGCGCTGGTCAGCCCGCTGGCCGGCTGGAAGGGCTACCCGCTGCGGATCTCCGCCAGCCGCGTGCGTGGCGCGGCGCTGCGCCTCGGCCTGCGCGTGGAAATCGGCTACTCCTCGACCTGCCCCTGCTCGGCGGCGCTGGCCCGCCAGTTGATTCAGCAGCGCTTCGCCGCCGACTTCGCCGGCCGCGAGCTGCGGCAGGAGGCGGTGCTCGACTGGCTGGGCAGCAGCGCCGGAATCCTCGCCACCCCGCACAGCCAGCGCAGCCGGGCGATCCTCGACGTGCAGCTCGGCGCCGCCTGCCATGAACTGCCCCTGCTGGCGCTGATCGACGGCGCCGAAGCGGCCCTCGGCACCGCCCTGCAGACCGCGGTCAAGCGTGCCGACGAACAGGCCTTCGCCCTGGCCAACGGACAGAACCTGATGTTCTGCGAGGACGCCGCGCGGCGCCTGCACCGCGCCCTGCGCGCCCTGCCGCAGCTGGACGCCTTCAGCGTGCGCGTGGAGCACGCCGAGAGCCTGCATGCCCACGATGCGGTGGCGGAAAGCCGCTGGAGCCGGGAGGCGGCATGATCCACGCCGAAGGCCTGCAATGGGGCGTGCCGGGACGGCCGCTGACCCCGCCGCTCGACCTGCAGCTGCGGGCCGGCAGCCTGACCGCCGTGGTCGGTGCCAACGGCTGTGGTAAGAGCAGCCTGCTGCGGGTGCTGGCCGGCCTGCAGAAGCCGCTGGCCGGGCGGCTGCGGATCGCCGTGCAGGGTCTTGGCGCCATCGGCTACCTGCAGCAGCAGGCGGCCATCGACCGCCAGTTCCCCATCGAGCTGGCCGAACTGGTCGCCGCCGGCCTGTGGCGCACGCGCCTGCCGCGTGCCGCGCGGCGGGCGCGGCTCGATGCGGTGCTGGCCGCCTGGGGCCTGAGCGAACTGGCCGGCCGGCCGCTGATCGCGCTGTCCGGCGGCGAACTGCAGCGCGGCCTGCTGGCCCGTCTGGAGCTGACCGACGCACCGCTGCTGCTGCTCGACGAACCGGCCGCCGCCCTCGACGAGGCCGGTCAGCGCCTGCTCTGGCAGCGCCTTGCCGACTGGCAGCGCAGTGGCCGCACCCAGCTGGTGGTCTGTCACGATCTGGCCGGTGCGCGCGCGCACCTGCCGGACTGCCTGCAGATCCGTGCCGATGGCTGCCGCTGCGGGCCAGCCCGCGACCTGCTGGACGCACCGCTGGCACAGGTGGCCTGATGCTCGACCTGCTGTGGCAGCCCTTCGCCGAATTCGCCTTCCTGCGCCGCGCCCTGGCCGGTGGCGTGGCGCTGGTCCTGAGCATCGCCCCGCTGGGGGTGTTCCTGATGCTGCGCCGCATGAGCCTGATGGGCGATGCCATCGCCCACGGCGTACTGCCCGGCGCGGCACTGGCGTTCTGGCTGTACGGCCTGAGCCTGCCGGCCCTGGCCGCCGGCGGCCTGATCGCCGGCCTCGGCATGGCGGCGCTGGCGGCCTGGGTGACGCGGCGCACCGGCCTGCGCGAAGACGCCAGTCTGGCCGCCATCTACCCGATCGCACTGGCCAGCGGCGTGCTGCTGCTCGGCCTGGCCGGGCGGCGCATCGACCTGCTGCACCTGCTGTTCGGCTCGGCGCTGGCGGTGGACGCCGCGACCCTGCGCAGCATGCTGATCGTCTCCGCCGCCAGCCTGCTGCTGCTGGCGCTGATCTACCGCCCGCTGGTGCAGGACAGCCTCGACGCCCTGTTCTTGCGCAGCGTCAGCCGCCGGGGTGCGCCGGCCTATGCGCTGTTCCTCGCCCTGGTGGTGCTCAACCTGGTGTCCGGCCTGCATGCCATCGGCGCGCTGATGGTGATCGGCCTGCCGGTGCTGCTCGGACTGGCCGCCGCCCTCGGCGCGCTGTGCGTCTGGCTCGGCCTGCTGCTGTCGTTTTACGCCAACCTGCCGAGCGGGCCGTGCATCGTGCTGCTCGCCGGTATCGCCTACCTGCTGTCGGTATGCCTCGGGCCGGTTCACGGCCTGCTGCGCCGCAGCCCGCCACCCATGCCCTGCTGAGGATCGCGCCATGCGCCGACTGTTTGCCCTGCTTGCCCTGTGCCTGCCCCTGACCCTGCACGCCGCCGACCGGCCGCAGGTGGTCGCCACCTTCAGCATCCTGGCCGACCTGACCCGCGAGATCGGCGGCGACGACATCGAGCTGACCAGCCTGGTCGGCGCCGATGCCGACGCCCATGTGTTCGAGCCGAGTCCGCGCGACCTGCGCCAGATCCTCGCCGCCGACCTGCTGATCGCCAACGGCCTGGGCTTCGAACCCTGGCTGGAGCGCCTGTGGGCCAGCGGCGAGGCGCGCGGCCGGCGCATCGACGCCAGTGCCGGGGTGCTGCCGCTGCAGGTCGAGGAGGACGGCCGGCGCAGCGCCGATCCGCACGCCTGGCAGAGCCTGGGCAACGCCGAGATCTATGCGCGCAACATCGCCCGCGCGCTGAGCGAGCTGGACCCGGCCAACGCCGCCGACTACGAGGCGCGCCGCGATGCCTGGCTGGCGCAACTGGATGCCCTGCGCGGCGAAATCGCCCCGCACCTGAGCGCGCTGCCCGCCGAGCGCCGCCGGGTAGTGACCAGCCACGATGCCTTCGGCTACTTCGCCCGCGAGTGGGATCTGCAGTTCAGCGCCGCCCAGGGCGTCAGCGACGCCGCCGAGCCTGCGGCGGCCGAGATCGCTGCGCTGATCCGCCAGCTGCGCGAGGAACAGGTACGCGCCCTGTTCGTGGAGAACATCCGCGATCCCCGGCTGATCGAACAGATCGCCGCCGAGGCCGGCGCCCGGGTCGGCAGCCCCCTGTACTCCGACGCCCTGGCCGCCGAGGGGCCGGCCAGCAGCTATCTGGGCATGTACCGGCAGAACGTCGAGCGGCTGCTCGAAGTGCTGCAGCCGTGAGCCTCTGGCTGCAGCTGGAGCAAGCCGGCGCCGGCCGTCAGCGATCACTCGACGAGGTGCTGGCGGCGATCCCGTGGAATGCCGACGGCCTGATCGCCGCCATCGCCCAGCAGCACGACAGCGGCGAGGTGCTGATGCTGGCCTGGATGAACCGCACTGCGCTGGAGGAAACCCTGCGCAGCGGCCGGGTCTGTTACTGGTCGCGCTCGCGCCGCGCGCTATGGCGCAAGGGCGAGAGCGGCGGCCATGTCCAGCGACTGCTCGTCGCCCACCTGGACTGCGACGGCGATGCGCTGCTGCTGCAGGTCGAGCAGCAGGGACCGGCCTGCCATACTGGCCGCCGTTCCTGCTTCTACAACCGCCTGGAGGACGACCGCCTGACGGTCGCCAGCTCGCCGCCATGAAAAGCCTGCTGATCGCGCTGGTGCGCTTCTATCAATACGTCATCAGTCCGCTGATCGGCCCGCGCTGCCGTTTCCAGCCGACCTGCTCGCAGTACGCGGTCGAGGCGCTGCAGCGCCACGGCGCGCGGCGTGGTGGCTGGCTGACCCTGCGCCGGCTGGCGCGCTGCCACCCGTGGGGCGACTCGGGTTACGACCCGGTACCGCCCTGCGCCTGCCGGCGCGACGGCGACGCACGGCGGCACTGAGCGGCCTGCCCAGAACGGGCGCGGCGTGCCCTGCCAGCGGCGCACTGGCGAAGCCGGCGATCTGCATCTATGTTCTCTGGCTCTTTGCCACCAGCCCCCGGGAGTCTCCGCCCTGATGAACATCGCCGCTCTGCGCGCCCACATCGATTCTGCCCTGCAGCACGAAGCCCTCCATCACGCCCTGACCCGCGACATCGAGGCGCGTCTGGACGAGTTGCACCGCGCCATCCGCCTGCCCGGCGAGGAGCCGGCCGCGACCCTGCTGCGCTTCGTGCATGTCTATGTGGGCGAGGTGCCCGACCTGCTCGAAGCCGCCGCCAGCGTCGCCGACCAGGCCGGCCTCGATGCGCAGGTCCGCCCGCTGTTGCGTCTGGCCGAGGCCTTCTTCCTCAGCCCGCCGGCGCTGCTCGACGGCCATCACGGCCTGGAGGCGATCCTCGACGAGGCCTACCTGGCCCACCGTCTGGTCGAAGAGGTCAACGACCGCTACATCCTGCACTTCGGCCAGCCGCTGATTCCCCTGGACACCACCGCCGCCAACCTGGTCGCCCACGCGCTGATCGGCGACGCCTTCGCCAACCGCCTGGACGCCGCCGTGCAGCAGGCCTGCGAGGTACTGCTGGAGGCGCGGATCTTCGCCAGCGATTCGGCGCAGCGTTACCGCGAGCAGCTCGCCAGCCCGACGCTGGAGGCCGCCTGGCAGCGCTGGCCGTGCCTGTCGCGGCGCCTCGGCGTGGAGCTGCGCTTCACCCACTGAGCGCCAACGAAAACGCCCCGCGCGCCTGACGGCGCGCGGGGCGTTGGCATGACCGGCGGGGCTCAGCCGCCGAAGCGCGAGCGCGGCGTGGCCATCGGCACCACCTCGCCGTCCAGCGGCAGGAAGCGTCCGCTCTCGGCGTCGTAGGCGATGATTTCGCTGGTCTCGATGTTGTACACCCAGCCATGGATGAACACCTGGCCGCTGGCCACCCGCGCCGCCACCGAGGGGTGGGTCAGCAGGTGGTTGAGCTGGGCCACCACGTTCTCCTCGGTGAGCAGCTCCAGGTGTTCCTGGCCGCAGTCGCAGCGGTCGAAGTTCTGCTCCACCACGGTGCGCGCGACCTCGGCATGGCGCAGCCAGCCCTTTACCGTCGGCATGCTTTCCAGCGACTGCGGGTTGAGCACCGCTTTCATCGCGCCGCAGTCGGAGTGGCCGCAGATGATGATGTGGCGCACGCCCAGGGCGACCACCGCGTACTCGATGGCGGTGGACACGCCGCCGTTCATCTGCCCGTAGGGCGGCACCACGTTGCCGACGTTGCGGGTGACGAACAGGTCGCCCGGCGAGCTCTGGGTGATCAGCTCGGGGACGATGCGCGAGTCGGCGCAGGTGATGAACATGGCGCGCGGGTTCTGCGCGGTGGCGAGCTTCTTGAACAGCTCTTCCTGGGCCGGGAAGACTTCGCTGCGAAAGCGCTTGAAGCCCTCGACGATGCTGCCCAGCGCGGCGTCGGCGCTGGATGGCGTGTGCTTCTCTTGTACGGGTTCTTTCACGATCGGCTCTCCGCGCCGCACGTCCGCCCGGCTTGTGGCTGCGGACGCTTCACGGCTGCTGTTAACGACAACGGCGGCGGCGCACAAGTCACACCGCCCGACACGGATTTGGCGGCCGGCGCGGCGCCGCGGGGTGGCCGGGCCGGCGGCGGCAGCCTTCGCCGGGCGCCGCTACTGTGCGGCGGCGCCGAGCGGCACATGGCGCGGCGGTGGCCGGCGCGGAATAATGCCGCCTTCCCCGCCCCCGGAGCCTTGCCGTGACCCTGATCCGCCGCGAAACCTTCGACGACCTGCCCTGCTGGCGGGTGCAGACCCCCGACGCCGAGCTGCGCATCGTCGAGCAGGGCGCACAGATCCTCGACTACCGCCGCCACGGCGAACCGCCGCTGCTCTGGCTCAGCGAGCAGGCGCGCGGCGAGCGCGGCCAGTCGGTGCGCGGCGGGGTGCCGGTGTGCTGGCCGTGGTTCGGCGATCTGGCGCGCAACCCGGCCGCCCTGCTCGCCCAGTACCGCGGCGCCGCCGCGCCCTTCCACGGCCTGGTGCGCACCCTGCCCTGGGAGTGCCGCGAGCAGGGCGTGGTCGACGGCGTGGCGCGCCTGCTGCTGGTCTGCCCGCAGCCCGAGAGCGGCCTGCCCGGCTGGCCGCAGGCGGTCGAGGTGGCCCTGGAGATCCGCCTCGGCGCGCGCCTGGAGATCGCCCTGCACAGCCGCAACACCGGGCCGCGGCCGGTGTGGATCAGCCAGGCGCTGCACAGCTACTTCGCGGTCGGCGACATCCGCCAGGTGCGCGTCGAGGGGCTGGACGGCTGCCGCTACATCGAGACCCTCGACGGCTGGCGCGAATGCCGCCAGCAGGGCGCGCTGCGCTTCGCCGGCGAGACCGACCGCCTGTACCTCGACCTGCCGGCGCGGCTGAGCCTGGTCGATCCGCTCTGGCAGCGCCGGCTGTGCCTGGAAACCCGCGGCTCGCGCTCGGCGGTGCTGTGGAACCCGTGGATCGACAAGGCGCAGCGCCTGTCGCAGTTCGCCGCCGACGCCTGGCAGCGCATGCTGTGCATCGAGACCGCCAATGTCTGGGACGACTGCGTGGAGCTGGCGCCGGGCGGCGAACACGCGCTGCGCCTGAGCCTGTGGAGCGAGCCGCTGGCGGGAGATGCCTGAGGGCGTCGGTGCGGCAGATCCCCAGGTGCTTGCCGAGGCGGACCTGCCGGCACGGCGAGGGCGCCGCACCGGCCGATTGCGCGGCTGCGGCGGGGACGGACGAGCGCCCCGGCGGCGATTGACTTTCCCGCGCGGGCGCCTCGAATATGTGCAGAAAATCCAACGAGGTGTTCAGCCATGAGCTCCAGCGGTATCGCCGAATCGGCCGTCGCCAGCCTCGCCGCCGGCGAGCGCCAGCGTTTCCTCGACCGCCACCCGCGCTGCGCCGAACTGGCCGCGCGGGCGCGCCATGCGCTGTTCGGCGGCGTGCCGATGCACTGGATGAGCGACTGGTCGACGCCGCTGCCGCTGTTCGTCGAGCGCGCCCAGGGCGCGCGCTTCGTCGACGTCGACGGCCACGAGTACATCGACTTCTGCCTCGGCGACACCGGCAGCATGTTCGGCCATTCGCCGGCGCCGATCGCCCAGGCGCTGCGCGAGCAGGCCGGCAACGGCCTGACCAGCATGCTCCCCGGCGAGGACGCAGTGGTCTGCGGCGAGCTGCTCGCCGAGCGCTTCGGCCTGCCCTACTGGCAGGTGACCACCACCGCCACCGACGCCAACCGCTTCGTGCTGCGCTGGGCGCGGGCGATCACCGGACGCAAGGTGATCCTGCTGTTCGACGGCTGCTACCACGGCACCGTCGACGAGGCCATGGTGCGCGGGCGCGACGGGCGCACCGTGCACCGCCCCGGGCTGATCGGCCAGGCGCGCAACCTGACCCAGCACAGCCGCGTGGTGCCGTTCAACGACCTGGCCGCGCTGGAGGCGGCGCTGGCGCCGGGCGACGTCGCCGCGCTGCTCTGCGAGCCGGCGCTGACCAACATCGGCATGGTGCTGCCCGAGCCCGGCTTCCTCGCCGCGGTGCGCGAGCTGACCCGCCGCGCCGGCACCCTGCTGATCCTCGACGAGACCCACACCATCTCCACCGGCCCCGGCGGCTGCACCCGCGCCTGGAGCCTTGAGCCCGACTTCCTGACCCTCGGCAAGCCGGTGGCCGGCGGCGTGCCCTGCGCGGTGTACGGCTGCAGCGCGGCCATGGCCCAGGCCATGCAGCTGGCCCGCCAGCACGCCAGCGAGCAGGGCCACGGACACGGGCACAGCGGCATGGGCACCACCCTGTCGGCCAACGCCCTGGCCATGCACTGCATGCGCGCCAGCCTCGAACGGGTGATGACCCCGGCGGCCTACGCGCACATGCTGGCCATGGCCGCGCGCCTGGCGGCGGGGCTGCGCGCGCTGCTCGCCCGCCACGCCCTGCCCTGGTCGGTGAACGAGCTGGGTGCGCGCTGCGAGTTCCAGTTCTGTGCCACGCCGCCGCAGAACGGCGCCGAGGCCGAGGCGGCCTTCCACGACAGCCTGCAGCAGGCCCTGCACCTGTACCTGATCAACCGCGGCATCCTGATCACCCCGTTCCACAACATGACCCTGTGCTGCCCGGACACCTCGGCCGCCGACGTCGACCGCCTGCTCGCCGTCCTCGACGAGGCGCTGAGCGCGCTGCTGGCGATCCCCGGCGCGCGGGCGGGCTGAGCCATGACCGCCTACCCTGCCGGCGGCGCGCCGGGGCGCTGATCCGCGCGTGCCGACGCTCCGGCGTCGGCACGTCAGCGGCCGCCGCCGGAGCGCGCCAGCCCTCGGGCCGGATGCGCCGCGCGCCCCGCCCCCGCCGTACCGTCGCCACACAAGGATTGCCCCCATGCGTTTCGCCGATCTCCAGGAAGCCGACGCCTTCCTCGCCGCCCATCCCGAGGTGCAGAGCTTCGAGCTGTTCGTCATCGACCCCTGCGGCGTGCCGCGCGGCAAGCTGCTGCGCCGTGAGGAGCTGCGCGCCGTCTACCAGAGCGGCCGGCCGCTGCCGAGCAGCATCCTCGGCCTGACCATCCGCGGCGAGGACGTCGACGCCACCGGGCTGGTCTGGGACGTCGCCGACGCCGACTGCTGGGCCTTCCCGCTGCCCGGCAGCCTCGCCCTGCAGACCTGGCGCGCGCAGCCCACCGCGCAGTTGCAGGTGTCGATGCACCCGAGCCACGGCCTGCCGGCCAGCGTCGCCGACCCGCGCCACGTGCTGGCGCGGCAGGTCACCGCCCTGCAGGCCGAGGGTTACCGCCCGGTGATGGCCGCCGAGCTGGAGTTCTACCTGCTCGACCGGCAGCGCGACGCCGCCGGCCGGCCGCAGCCGGCGCGCCAGGCCAACGGCGTACGCCCGCAGGCGCCGCAGGTCTACGGCGTGCTGGAGCTGGAGCAGCTGGCGCCGTTCCTCGACGACCTCTACGCCGCCTGCGCCGCGCAGAACCTGCCGGCGCGCACGGCGATTTCCGAGTACGCGCCGGGACAGGTGGAAATCACCCTCGAACACCGCACGGATGCCCTGCAGGCGATGGACGAGGCGGTGCGCTACAAGCGCCTGGTGCGCGGGGTGGCGCACAAACACGGCCATCAGGCCTGCTTCATGGCCAAGCCGTTCGGCGAGCTGGCCGGCAGCGGCCTGCACCTACACGTCAGCCTGGCCGACGCGGCCGGCAACAACCTGTTCGCCAGCGAGGAGCCGACGGGAACGCCGCTGCTGCGCCAGGCCATCGGCGGCCTGCTGGAGACCCTCGACGACGGCCTGGCGGTGTTCTGCCCCAACGCCAACTCGTTCCGCCGCCTCCAGGCCAACAGCTACGCGCCGCTGGCGAAAAGCTGGGGGGTGAACAACCGCACCGTGTCGCTGCGCGTGCCGGGCGGACCGGCGGCCGGCCGGCACATCGAGCACCGCATCTGCGGCGCCGACGCCAATCCCTATCTCGCCGCCGCGTTGCTGCTGGCCGGCATCCGCCGCGGCCTGCGCGAGGGGCTCGATCCCGGCGCTCCCATCGACGGCAACGGCTACGCCCAGGCGCGCGAGACGCTGCCCACCGACTGGCTGAGCGCGCTGCGCGCGCTGGAGCGGTCGGCCTGGGCGCGCGAGGCCCTCGGCGCGGATTTCCACCGCGTCTACCTGGCGATCAAGCAGGAGGAATACCGCCAGTTCATGGCCGAGGTCGGCGAGCAGGACTGGCGCTGGTACCTCGGCCACGCCTGAGCGCGGCCCGGCGCCGCGCTCAGAAGAACGCCTGGATGCCGGTCTGCGCGCGGCCGAGGATCAGCGCGTGGATGTCGTGGGTGCCCTCGTAGGTGTTGACCACCTCCAGGTTGACCAAGTGGCGAGCCACGCCGAACTCGTCGCTGATGCCGTTGCCGCCGAGCATGTCGCGGGCGTTCCGGGCGATCTCCAGCGCCTTGCCGCAGCTGTTGCGCTTCATGATCGAGGTGATCTCCACCGCCGCGCTGCCCTCGTCCTTCATCCGCCCCAGGCGCAGGCAGCCCTGCAGGGCCAGGCAGATCTCGGTCTGCATGTCGGCGAGCTTCTTCTGGATCAGCTGGTTGGCGGCCAGCGGGCGGCCGAACTGCTGGCGGTCCAGCACGTACTGGCGTGCGGTGTGCCAGCAGGCCTCGGCGGCGCCCAGCGCGCCCCAGGCGATGCCGTAGCGCGCCGAGTTCAGGCAGGTGAACGGGCCTTTGAGGCCGCGCACCTCGGGGAAGGCGTTGTCCTCGGGGACGAACACGCTGTCCATGACGATCTCGCCGGTGATCGAGGTGCGCAGGCCGATCTTGCCGTGGATGGCCGGGGCGGACAGCCCGGCCCAGCCCTTCTCCAGCACGAAGCCGCGGATCTCGCCGGCCTCGTCCTTTGCCCAGACCACGAACAGGTCGGCGATCGGGCTGTTGGTGATCCAGGTCTTGCGCCCGGACAGCCGCCAGCCGCCGTCGACCTTGCGCGCCCGGCTGGCCATGGCGCCGGGGTCGGAGCCGTGGTCCGGCTCGGTCAGGCCGAAGCAGCCGATCCACTCGCCGCTGGCCAGCCTGGGCAGGTACTGGCGGCGGGTCGTCTCGTGGGCGAACTCGAAGATCGGCAGCATCACCAGCGAGGACTGCACGCTCATCATCGAGCGGTAGCCCGAGTCGATGCGCTCGATCTCGCGGGCGATCAGCCCGTAGCAGACCTGGTTGAGGCCGCTGCCGCCGTACTCGGCGGGCAGGGTCGCGCCGAGCAGGCCGAGCGCGCCCATCTCGCGGAAGATCGCCGGGTCGGTGGTTTCCTGGCGGAACGCCTGCAGCACCCGCGGGGCCAGGTGCCCGGCGGCGAACTGCCGCGCGCTGGCCTGCACCATGCGTTCCTCGTCGCTCAGCTGCCGGTCGAGCAGCAGCGGGTCTTCCCAGTTGAAACGGGCCTTGGCCATGAGCGAATCTCCGGTGGTTGTTGTCGTTTGTCTCGATGCTAGGCCGCCTTGACGTTCGCGGCAATCGAGGCGGGCCGCTGCCTTTTGCCGGCCACTGGAGTAATGTTGACGTATGGGTGGCGCCGGTTTTCGGCGCACGGGTGGCCGGCAGTCCGCGCGCCGGCACGCCCGCCCTGCCGAGAGGACGCACAAGGAGGAAACGATGCCGTTCATGTCTCGCCCCACGCCTGCGCTGCTGCTGGCCGCGCTGCTGCTCGGCGGCTGCGCCGACGAGCAGGCGCCGGCGGCGATCCCGCGGGCCGACGGCCATTACGTGCGGGTGGTCGAGCTGGCCGACGGCCAGCGCAGCGTCCTGGAGGCGCATGTGGTGCGCAACGGGCAAGCGCGCTTCGTCGCCGCCGAACTGGACGCCAAGCAGCGCATCAAGGCGCACTTCCCGCTGGCGCGCAATGCGGTGGTGGAGATGGGCAGTTGCGGCGCGGTGCTGTGGACGCCGCCGGCGAACGTGCTCAATCCCCGCGAATGGATGGCGGTGCGCGCCGGCGGCGCGGCGGACTGTCCGATTCCGCTGCACGCCAGCAGCTGGACGGTGCTGGGCACCGGTCGCTGAGCGCCGCCCGGCGCCGGCGGTCTAGCCGCGCAGGCCGGCGGAGAGCAGGGCGATCGAGCAGTCGTCGCTGCTCTTGCGGGCGAAGGCCTGCTCCAGGTTGGCGGCGAGGATCGCCTCCATCTTGGCCTTGGGCAGCGTGGCGTTCCAGCCCAGCAGCTTCTGGATGGCGCCCGCCGCCGGGGTGCCGGAGGCCTTGAGGTAGAGGCTTTCCGCGGTGCCGTCGCTCATCACCACGAAGCCCAGCGGGCCGGCGTCCTCGCCGCGCAGGATGCGCAGGTGGCGCACCGCCGAGGCGTCGGTGAGAAAGCGCGTGGTGTTGGCGAACTCGCCGTTGTCGGGGGGCGACAGCGCCTCGACCTGGCCGCCGGCACCGAGCCGGGCGATCAGCCCGTCGCCCAGGTGGCCGGCCAGGTAGCGGCCGCCCTGGTGGACGACGAACAGCAGGGTGCAGGCCAGGTCCTCGACCCGGCAGTCCATGCGCTTGGCCTGCCGGCGCAGGGCCGCCAGGCAGTAGTCGGCGAGCTGCCGGGCGACGCCGGGGGCATCCGTGGCGGACTGCGCCCAGAGCGCGTCGAAGTGCCGGCAGACGAAGCGGATCGTCGCGCGCACCGCCACCTCGGCGCCGAACTCCGAATGCGGCCGCGAGCCGGCGCCGTCCGCCAGGGCGATGCAGGCGATGTCGCGGCCCTGACGGCTCGACACGTAGTCCTGGCAGGGCGTCTGGGTTTGCGCGTGGGAGCGCCCGACGATGCGGGCGCAGGCCGTCTTGTAGCGGAATTCGGCAGCCGTGGTCGACATGGAACTCAGACTCTCCCCCAGGCGCTGATCCCGGCGACGTCCAGCTCCACCGCCTCGCCCGGGGTGGACTGCGAGACGCGCGACACGCTGCGGCTCAGCCAGGTGAAGAAGTCGGCGAAGTTGAGGCCGTTGAGGCGCAGCGGCGGACGCATCGGCGACAGCCGGCCGAGCACCTGCAGGTTGGCGGCGTCGCCGATGGCGATGGGGAACACGGTGAGCTTCTTGTCGGCCACCAGGCTCTCGATGCGCGCTGCGGCCAGGGCGATGTCGTCGGTCGGCTCGCCGTCGGTCATGATCACCATCCACGGCTGGTAGTAGTCGACGCCGGCGCGCTTGTAGTCCTCCTTGCGCGCCTCCAGCAGGTCGAGGGCGAGGGTCACGCCCTGGCCCATCGGGGTCATGCCGTTGGCCTTCAGGTCGGGCACTTCCTGGCGCTCGATGGACATGAAGTCCAGGGCCTTCTGCACGCTGCTGCCGAAGGTGACGATGCTGATCTCCACGGCGTACTGCGCCACCTCGTCTTGGCGGATGGCCTCGAAGAACATCTGTACGCCCGATTGCAGCTCCTGGATCGGCGCGCCGTCCATCGAGCTGCTGACGTCGAGGACCAGGCAGATGGGAACGCGGGCGGTCGGGTTCTCGACGAGGTCTTCCTGACGGAGTACGTATTCTTCTTGCATGTCTGTCCCTTCTTCTGTGGCGGGGTGTTGGGTCACGGGCGGGCGCAGCAGCGCCGTCAAAAAAAACCGAGGAACCCCCGTGGCGGCTTGCCGCCCGCCGGACGCGGGGCGGCGCGTGGCGCGGGGCCGGGGGCCGGGGCGGGCGCGGGGCGGGCGAAGCCCTGGCCCAGCAGCGGCAGGCGCAGGCCGACCGCCTGCTGGGTGCGGCGGCTCTGGTCGGCCATCTGTTCGAGGTTGGCGCGGTTCACGCACTCCGGGCACCAGGTCTGCTTGCCCTGGCGCTGCATGCTGCGCAGCCATTGTTCCGATTCGATGTAGCGCGCGCCGCACTTGCCGCACAGCGCGTCCATCGGGTCGCGGATGCGAAAGCCCATGGGGAACAGCTCGTCGCTGGTGTGCTCCTTCTCCAGCGAGTAGCGGTAGCGCTGCAGCAGGCGCTGCCACTCGTCGATCGGGGTGCGCCGGTTCATCCGGAAGGTGTTGTGGAAGGCCTCGCGCAGCGGATAGGGCAGGTTGCTCCAGATCCGCTGCCAGGGGCCCTGCGGGGCGTTCTTGCCGGGGAAGTTGTCCTCGCCCTGGATGAACAGGTAGGGGAAGTCCATGGCCTTGATGTTGTCCATCGGCGAGCCGCCGCCCTGCTGCGAGTAGGGCGGCTTGCCCGGATGCAGGAACATGAACAGCATGGTCGCCACGGCGAACAGTTCGTGCTCCTTGCTGCGCAGGTAGTCGCCGTAGTGGCGGCCCTGGATCTCCGGCGCGGTGAAGTTCACCGTGCCGACCGGGCAGGGGAAGTTCTCGATCTGGAAGCTGTCGGTGTCGACCAGCCACAGCTGGCGGCTGTCCTCGCCGACCAGCAGGTTCAGCGGGTTGATGTCGCCGACGATGATGTTCAGCCGGTGCAGGAAGTCGATGTGCTCGACGAAGGCGATGCACAGGTTGACCAGGTCGCGGCGCCGCCAGTGCGGGAAGTTCTTCTCCAGCACCGGCTTGACGAACATGCTCGACTGCACGGTGCGTCCGCTGGCGCGCGGCATCAGGTAGCCGATGAACTCGCCGGCCTCGTTGAGGGCCAGTTCGGTGGGCCAGCACAGGCCGGGGCGCTCGATCCGCCGGCTGACCATCAGCTCGATCTTGCGCCGGCGCAGCTCGCTCAGCTTGTGCGGATGGTAGACCTTGCAGACTTCGCCGGCGCTGTCGGTGGCGAAGATGCTGCCCTCGCCGCCGGCGCTGATCGCCGCGCCGAGCCGCAGATGCCGCCCGGACGGAGTGCGGATCGCCGCGCCGCTGGCCGGCAGCTGGCGCACGCTGAGCGGACGGTCGCTCTCGGTGAGCGGGGTGCTCGGCAGGGCGAAGGGAGCGACCGGCGGAGTCGGGCTGGCCGGCGCGGGCGCTGCCGGCAGCGGCGCGCGGCGCGGCGGGCCGTCCCACAGCGCCACCGGGACGCCCGCCGCCTCGGCCTGGCGGGCCAGCGGGCGGTCGCGACTGATCAGGATCATCGCGTAGTCGCGGGCCAGCTGCAGCAGCTTGGCGGCCGCCTGGTCCCCGGCGCGGCCGAGCAGGAACAGCGCGCCGCCGCGAAACTCGATGTGCTGCAGGCTGTCGCCCGGCTGCAGCGCGCGGCCGTCGGGCAGCGCGGTCATGGGCTGCGCCGGGCGCTTGCCGAGGGTGCGCAGGAGCGCCTGGGCGTTCTGCCCGACCGGCGCGTCCTGTGGCGCACACTCCAGCCCGCCGGTCGCGGCGGCGATCAGGAACGGCGTCCCGCTGCGCTGGCGGATCCGGGCCAGGATGTCCGGATCGTCGAGAAACACGCGGGTATCAATCAGGATGTTTGCGCTGTGCTGGGCCATTGCGGGAGTTCGACTGGGGGAAACGGGTACGCCAGGCGTCAATCTCATTTCCGGGGCGATGTCAAGACGCAAGCCTAACCTATCGTCAGAACCATTGCCATCGCCCCGGGCGCTGCCGCCGGCCGGGGCTGCGGCGCGCCAGGGAAGCCACTATGACAGCACGCCGTCGGCGTGCTTTGACGCGGCGCAGCATGGGGCGCATCGCCTGCCGAACGGGCGCCGTGACGGGCTCGCGGGATTGCCGAGAGGTGCGATTGACAGCGCTCGAAGGGCCGGCTTAGGCTCGGTCGACGGCATGCCGGAGCGCTCCCGAGGATTGCGCGGGAGGTGCCGCGGCGCCCGCCGGCCGCACCGCAGCGGCCAGCCGTGTTGCGCAGCAGGAAGGGGAGGAACAGGCCCGCGCAGCCGGTGATCGTCGAGCAGGGAAGCTGTCCGCAGGATGTCGGGCAGAGCAGAACAGGTGAAATGTGAGACCGGCTCCCCGCTGCCCCGCTGCCCCGCTGCCCCGCCAGCGCGCCGGCGCGTGGATTTCGCCGCAACCCCAACTAGCCAGAAGAATAACAACATGAAACTGAAACTGACCCTCAGCCAGCGCATTCTCGCCGCCGTGGTCGCCCCGCTGGTGGCCATCTTTGCCATCCTCGGCGGGCTGATCACCGTCCAGCTCAACGATTCGGTGCCGGCCCTCATCGAGGACGGCAGCCGCGCCCAGGTCGAGGCCCGCGGCGACGAAGTCAGCCGCTGGCTGGGCGGCTACCAGCGCTGGCTGGGCCTGCTGGCCCAGGACAGCGAACTGCGCGACGGCCGCGAACTGGCGGCCTACCAGGCCTGGCTGGCGCAGCGTCACAAGGGCGATGCGGCCATCGAGACGCTGTTCTTCGCCAACCGCGACGGCCTGGCCATCACCCACGACGGCAAGGCGCCCAACGTGCGCGAGCGCGAGTACTTCAGGAAGCTGGTGGTCGAGGGCAGCGCCGAGCGCGTCCTCGCCAATCCGGTCCTCTCGCTGGTCACCGGCCGCCCGGTGGCGGTGATGGCCGAGGTGGTCACCGACGCCCGCGGCGAGCGCATCGGCCTGGTGGCGATGGCCCTGTCGATGGACGAGCTGTCGCGCATGGCCTCGGGGCTGGAAATGGGCGCCGGCAGCTACGGCTGGGTGGTCGACGGCAACGGCATGCTGGTCGCCCACCCCTCGCCCGAGGCGCGGATGAAGATCAACGTGACCGCCGCCGACCAGCACGGCTATCGCGGCCTGGATGCCCACGGCCAGCGCTTCGTGCGCGGCGAGGCGGGGATCGGCGGGATCCTCAACCCGCAGGGCGAGGCGATGACCATGATCTGGTCGCCGATTTCCGGCACCCCGAACTGGACGGTCGGCGTATCGGTGCCGGACAGCACCTTCACCGCTGCCACCCGCAGCCTGCTGTGGGGCGTCGGTCTGGTGATCGGCCTGTCGCTGCTGATCATCGTGGTGCTGAACACCGTGGTGACCCGCCGCCTGCTGCGCCCGATCAGCCACACCGCGCGGGCCATGGAGGATATCGCCCGCGGCGAGGGTGACCTGACCCGGCGTCTGCAGGTGTCCAGCAACGACGAACTGGGCGAGCTGGCGCGGCAGTTCAACGCCTTCGTCGAGCGCATGCAGGGCACCCTGAAGGAAGTGCGCAAGAGTACCTACGCGGTGCTGGACGGCTCCCAGCAGGTCAGCCAGGGCGCCGAGGAGCTGGCGGCGCGTACCGAGCAGCTGGCGGCCAACCTGCAGGAAACCTCGGCCTCGATGGAGGAGATCACCTCCACGGTGAGCCACACCACCGAGTCGGCCAGCCAGGCCAACCAACTGGCCAGCGGCGCGGCGCACATCACCCGCCAGGGCAGCGAGGCGATGCAGCAGGTGGGCAGCACCATGGGCGAGATCAACGAGTCGGCGGGCCGCATCGGCGACATCATCTCGATGATCGACTCGATCGCCTTCCAGACCAACATCCTCGCCCTCAACGCCTCGGTGGAGGCGGCGCGGGCCGGCGAGCACGGTCGCGGCTTCGCGGTGGTCGCCCAGGAAGTGCGCACCCTGGCCAGCCGCGCCGGTGCGGCGGCGCAGGAGATCCGCGCGCTGATCGACACCTCGGTCGGCCACACCCGCCAGGGTACGCAGATCGTGCAGAAGGCCGGCGGCACCATGCGCGAGATCCTCGACAGCGTCACCCGGGTGTCCGACGTGATCGCCGAGATCAGCAGCAGCGCCCGCGAGCAGAGTGCCGGCATCGGCCAGATCAACACCGCGGTGGCGGAGATGGATGCGATGACCCAGGCCAATGCGGCGATGGTCCAGCAGAGCTCCAGCGCCGCGCAGCAGATGCGCGAGAGCGCGCTGCGCCTGGGCGAACTGGTCGATGGCTTCATCCTCGGCGACGAGGAGCCGGCGGCAGGCGGCAATCGCAACGGCGCGCCGCAGACGGCGACCCGGCCGAGCCGCAGCGTCGAGTTCGGCTGAGTCGTACAGGCCGCCGCGCCCCACCAGACCCCCGCGCCCGCACGCGGGGGTTTTGCGTTCTGCTCCTCGGGTGCGCGCCGTGGGAGAAAAGCCTACCCCAGCGACGCCAGACCGGGCTGTCCCAGTAGCCCTAGGCGCTTGCGCCCGGTACATGAAGGGGGGGCAACCGGAGGCGGCAAGCATTGGCGAGGTGCGGAAACGACTGCGCCGCCCGGAGGCGGCGCAGTCTTGCAGCGGTCAGTGGATCAGGCGATCACTTCTTGCCCAGCATGTGGCCGGTCTGCTGCATGTTGGTGTGCCAGGAGAAGGCCTCGCTGAGGATGTGCGGGGTCTGGCCGCCGACGGTGGCGCAGGCGCGGTCGAAGTAGTCCTGCATGGCCGGGCGGAAGTCCGGGTGCACGCAGTTGTCGATGATCACCTGGGCACGCTCGCGCGGGGCCAGGCCGCGCAGGTCGGCCAGACCCTGCTCGGTGACGATGATGTCGACGTCGTGCTCGTTGTGGTCGACGTGCGGGATCATCGGCACGGCGGAGGAGATGGCGCCGCCCTTGGCGATGGACTTGGTGACGAAGATGGC
Source organism: Pseudomonas guangdongensis (assembly GCF_900105885.1). Lineage (NCBI taxonomy): Bacteria > Pseudomonadati > Pseudomonadota > Gammaproteobacteria > Pseudomonadales > Pseudomonadaceae > Geopseudomonas > Geopseudomonas guangdongensis. The sequence continues at coordinate 1,189,045 of NZ_LT629780.1, forward strand.
CAGGTGGGCGTTGCGGGTGAAGTCGCCCGAGCCGCCGAGGCCGTTCATCATGTGGGTGCCGTTGACGTGGGTCGAGTTGACGTTGCCGTACATGTCGAACTCGAGGGCGGTGTTGATGCCGATGATGCCGATGCGACGGACGATCTCCGGGTGGTTGGAGATTTCCTGCGGGCGCAGCACCAGCTTGTCCTTGTACTTGTCGAGGTTGGCCATCACGTGGTGGCACATGCGCTCGGACAGGGTGAAGGAACAGCCGGAGGCGGCGGCCAGCTTGCCGGCGTCGAACAGTTCGAAGGTGGAGTCCTGCAGCACCTCGGAGTACATGGTCATGCCGGTGAAGTTGGACTTCAGCAGGCCGCTCATCACGGCGTTGGCGATGGTGCCGACGCCGGCCTGCAGCGGCAGCAGGCTGGGGGTCAGGTTGCCGCACTCGACTTCCTTCTCCAGGAAGGCGATCAGGTGGTCGGCGATGGCCTGGGTCTCGTCGTCGGACGGCAGCACCGCGGAGTAGGAGTCTTCCTGGTCGGTGATGACGATGGCGGCGATCTTCGCCGGGTCGCAGGGAATGTACGGGGTGCCGATACGATCCTGGCCGTTGATCAGCGGGATCGGGCCGCGGCCCGGGCGCTTGGCCGGCAGGTAGATGTCGTGCAGGCCTTCCAGGGCGGCCGGGTGGGCCAGGTTCAGCTCGACGATGACCACGTCGGCTTCGGCGAAGCTGGCCGAGTTGCCCACGGAGGTGGTCGGCACGATGCCGCCGTTCTCGGTGATGGCGCAGGCTTCGATGATCGCCACGTCGACCTTCGGCAGGCTGCCGGCACGCAGCTGCTCGGCGGTGTCGGAGAGGTGCTGGTCGATGAACATCACTTCGCCGCTGTTGATCGCCTTGCGCAGGCCGGCGTCGGACTGGAACGGCATGCGGCGGGCCAGCAGACCGGATTCGGCCATCAGCTTGTCCATATCGTTGCCCAGGCTGGCGCCGGTGATCAGGGTGATCTTCAGTTCTTCCTGGCGAGCGCGCTCGGACAGGGCGATCGGCAGCTTCTTGGCTTCGCCGGCGCGGGTGAAGCCGCTCATGCCAACGGTGTTGCCGTTCTTGACCAGCTTGGCCGCTTCTTCGGCGGTGGTGATCTTGTCGGTCAGGGACTGCAGGCGAATACGATCGGAGTACTGGGACATGGAGCGGTTCCTTTGATACGGCCTAGGGCGACATACAGTGCGCCGAGTCTAAGGATTCACTATCGTTACGCCTTTAAGACTAAGGTCGTAATGTGCCGAACGGTTTTCCGCCGTGATCGCGACCTTTTGCCACAGCACCGGCCCTTGGCGGATCGGCAAAGACGCGGCCCGGCGATCCCGGCGCAGGCCTGGGCGAGAGCCTCCGGGCGGGGGCGCGAGGCGCCATTGTGGCGGGCCGGGCGCGATCTGCGGTACGGGTTGCCGGCATTCAATATATTGAAAGATATTTTGTTTTGATGCAGATTGTCTGGCGTCAGATGCTTGCGGAGTCGCCATGGCCGCCCATCCCGTCGATCTGTCGCCCCTGCAGCAAGCCGCCGGCCGGGCGGCCCGCCTGCTCAAGACGCTGGGCAATCCCGAGCGCCTGCTGCTGTTCTGCCAGCTGGCCGAGGGCGAGCGCAGCGTCGGCGAGCTGCAGGCAACGCTGGGCATCCTCCAGCCAACCCTGTCGCAGCAGCTCGGCGTGCTGCGCCGCGAGGCGCTGGTGGCGACCCGCCGCGCCGGCAAACAGGTCTACTACCGGATCACCGACCCGGCGGCGCTGGCGCTGATCCATACCCTTTATCGGCAGTTCTGCACGGAGGAGTGTCCATGAACATCGACTGGGCCAGTTTCACCCCCTGGAGCGCGCTGGCCGGCGGCATCCTGCTCGGCTTGGCGAGCGGGCTGTTCGTCCTGGCCAACGGGCGCATCGCCGGGATCAGCGGGCTGCTCGGCAGCCTGTTCAATCCGCAGGCCGGCGGCCGCCTGGACAGCCTGCTGTTCGTCCTCGGCCTGCTGCTGGCGCCCTGGCTGTGGCAGGCGTTCGCCGCCTTGCCGGCCATCGAGATGCAGGTCGGCGTGCCGGCCCTGCTGCTGGCCGGCCTGCTGGTCGGCTTCGGCGCGCGCCTCGGCGCCGGCTGCACCAGCGGCCATGGCATCTGCGGCCTGTCGCGGCTGTCGCCGCGCTCGCTGGTCGCCACCCTGTGCTTCATGGCCAGCGGTTTCGCCAGCGTCTTCGTCGTCCGCCACCTGCTCGGAGCCTGAACATGAGTCGTCTGACCGCCTTTCTCGCCGGGCTGCTGTTCGGCCTCGGCCTGCTGCTGGCCGGTATGGCCGATCCGGCCAAGGTGCTGGCCTTCCTCGACCTGGCCGGCGCCTGGGACCCGTCGCTGGCGCTGGTCATGGGCGGCGGCATCGCCGCCGCGCTGTTGCCCTTCACCCTCGCCAAGCGCCGCCAGCGTTCGCTGACCGGCTGCCCGATGCAGCTGCCGAGCAAGCGCCAGCCGGATCGCGCGCTGGTGACCGGCAGCCTGATCTTCGGCATCGGCTGGGGCATCGCCGGCATCTGTCCGGGGCCGGCGCTAGTGGTGCTGGGCAGCGGGCATGCCGGCATCCTGCCGTTCGTGATCGCCATGCTGGCCGGCATGGGGCTCTACCAGTGGTACGACAGCCACCGGGCGTGAACCGCGCGGTTTCGGGGCGGTCGATGAAACGGCTACCCTAGCGCCTTCGCCGCCCATGGTGGGCGGCGAGCCGTGATGATGCCCAGCAAGGAAAGGGAGAAACACTCGATGATGAAGAAACTGATTGCCTGCAGCGCCGGTCTGCTGATGGCCGGCGCGGCCAGCCTGGCCATGGCCCAGGTCAGCCCGGAAGACCAGATCAAGTTCCGCAAGGCCGGCTACAGCTACATGTCCTGGAACATGGGCAAGCTCAAGGCGCAGGTCATCGACGGCTCGGTCGCCTACGACCAGAAGCAGGTCGAAGCCGCCGCCAACGCCATCGCCGCCATCGCCAACTCCGGCATGGGCGCGCTGTACGGGCCGGGCACCGAGAAGTCGGTCGGCAACCAGAAGACCCGCGTCAAGCCGGAATTCTTCACCCAGAAGGACGAGGTCGCCAAGGTGGCCATCGCCTTCAACCAGGCCGCCAACGAGCTGGCCAAGGTTGCCGCCGGCGGCGACAAGGCGGCCATCGCCAAGGCCTTCGGCGACGTGGGCAAGAGCTGCAAGGGCTGCCACGACCAGTTCCGCATGGACTGATCGGTTGCCGCTGCAGGGGGCGCATCGCGCACCCTGCGCAGCCGCCGCGGTGCGCCGTACGCACCGGGCGGCGGCAAAACGCACAAGGGCGACCCGCGGGTCGCCCTTGTGCGTTACCAGGCCGGCGTGCTCTGCACCGGGGGCGGCGGCGGGGCGGGAATCCAGCTGCCGCCGGCCGCCCAGACGGTGGCCCCGGCGAAGGCCAGGGCAACCAGCAGCGCCGGCAGGCTGCCGCCGCTGGCCGGATTGACCGGCCGCGCGGCCGGCACCCTACGCTTGCCGTGCAGCATCGCCTCGATCAGGTTCTCGCCATGCACCAGGCGGTAGAACAGCAGCGCGGCCAGGTGCAGGACGATCAGCGCGATCACCAGCCACATGCCCTGGCGGTGCAGGCCGGTCAGGGCGCTGCTGGTGTCGCCGTCGACCAGCCGGTACAGCGGGCCGGTGAAGGCGATGTCGTCGTTGGCCACCAGGCCGCTGGCGACCTGGAAGCCCAGCGCGCCGAGCATCGCCAGCACCGACAGCCAGCCCAGGGGGTTGTGGCCGGCGCCGTGCCATTCGCCGCGCAGGTAGGCCGGCAGGCTCTGCGGCAGGTGCAGCACCTGGCCGAAGCGCACGTAGGTGGAGCCGAGCACGCCCCAGGCCAGGCGGAAGGCCAGCAGGCCGGCGACGAACAGGCCCAGACGGCCGTGCCAGGCCATCCAGTTGCCGCCGAGCCAGCCGGTGAGCAGCGCGGCGCTGACGCTGAGGGCGAGCAGCCAGTGGAAGAGACGGGTGGGCAGATCCCAGATGTGGACGTGGATGGTCATCGGCGATTTCCTTGCCAGAACGGAACAGGACAGCGCCGGCGTGTCGCGAAACACGCCGGCGCTGCGTACTGCGAACTTTACCCGAACAGGCGCATGACCCCGCACCTGCGGTGCGGGGTCATGCGGACTCAGGAGCGGGCGGGTAGCACGGCGGCGGCACGCCGGCGCCGGTCCTGCAGCAGCCAGACCAGGCCGAACAGGGCGAAGGCCGGCAGCCAGATCAGCTCCTTGGGCCAGCGCGCGGTGGGCGCGCGCACGTCGAGGATCTGCTGGTCGAACTCCAGACCCAGATCGGCCGCCGGGCTGCCGAAGGCGACGTTGTCGATCAGCGTCTTGCCGTCCTGCTCGTAGAGTTGGAGGCCCAGCTTGCCGAGGCGCTCCTCGCCGGTCGCGCCGGCCGGCACCGGCAGCAGCACGGTGAAGGTGCGCGGATCGCCCAGGGCGTCTTCGCCCTGGATGCGCAGGCGCAGGTTGCTGTCGGCCTCCACTTCGCCGAGCGCGCGGGCCAGTTCGGCCGGCGGCACTGCGCGGTAGGGGTCGTGCAGCATGTCCATCCAGAAGCCCGGGCGGAACAGGCTGAAGGCGATCAGCAGGAGCAGCAGGCTCTCGTACCAGCGGCTCTTGACCAGGAAGAAGCCCTGGGTGGCGGCGGCGAAGATCAGCATCGCCACGGTGGCGACGACGAAGATCAGCACGCCATGGGCGAAGCCCACGTCGATCAGCAGCAGGTCGGTGTTGAAGATGAACAGGAACGGCAGCGCCGCGGTGCGCAGGCTGTAGAAGAACGCCACCAGGCCGGTCTTGATCGGATCGCCCTTGGACACCGCAGCGGCGGCGAACGAGGCCAGGCCCACCGGCGGGGTGACGTCGGCCATGATGCCGAAGTAGAAGACGAACAGGTGCACGGCGATCAGCGGCACGATCAGACCGTTCTGCTGGCCGAGGGCGACGATCACCGGCGCCAGCAGGCTGGACACCACGATGTAGTTGGCGGTGGTCGGCAGGCCCATGCCGAGGATCAGGCTGAACACCGCGGTGAGCGCCAGCATCAGCAGCAGGTTGCCCATCGACAGGAACTCGACCAGGTCGGCGAGCACCAGGCCGACGCCGGTCTGCGACACCGCACCGACGATGATCCCGGCGGTGGCCGTGGCGATGCCGATGCCGATCATGTTGCGCGCGCCGGCGATCAGGCCCTCGCGCAGGTCGACGCAGCCGTCGATGAAGCTGCCGTGGGTTTCGCCGCCGTCGCCGCGCAGCCAGCCGAGCAGCGGGCGCTGGGTGAGCAGGATCACCACCAGCATCATGGTGCCCCAGAAGGCCGACAGGCCGGGGGACAGGCGCTCGATCATCAGGCACCAGACCAGCACCACCACCGGCAGCAGGAAGTGCAGGCCGGAGAGCAGCACCGCGCGGGTTTCCGGCAGTGCGTCGAGCGGCTTGTCGGGATCCTCGGCGGGCAGCGGCGGGTGGCTGGCGGCGATCTTCAAGAGGCCCAGGTAGGCCACCGCGAGCAGCGCGCCGATGCCCGGCAGGGCGTAGTCGCCGAGCGCCGGCTTGAGCCAGCCGAGGCCGTAGTAGACCGCCAGCGACAGGCCGGAGATCAGCGCGGCGCCGAAGGCGAAGCCGGTCAGGCGGCGCAGCCAGGGCTTGGGCTGACGCGCGCCGATCGGCTGCAGGCCGAGTTTCAGCGCTTCGAGGTGGACGATGTAGAACAGCGCGATGTAGGAGATCGCCGCCGGCAGGAAGGCGTGCTTGATGATCTCCACGTAGGGCATGCCGACGTACTCGACCATCAGGAAGGCGGCGGCGCCCATCACCGGCGGCATGATCTGGCCGTTGACCGAGGAGGCTACCTCCACCGCGCCGGCCTTCTCCTTGGAGAAGCCGACTTTCTTCATCATCGGGATGGTGAAGGTGCCGGTGGTCACCACGTTGGCGATCGACGAGCCGCTGATCACCCCGGTCAACGCCGAGGACACCACGGCGGCCTTGGCCGGGCCGCCGCGCAGGTGGCCGAGCAGGCTGAAGGCCAGCTGGATGAAGTAATGGCCGGCGCCGGCGCGTTCGAGCAGCGCGCCGAACAGCACGAAGAGGAACACGAAGCTGGTCGACACGCCGAGGGCGATGCCGAACACGCCTTCGGTGGTGATCCACTGGTGGTTGGCCAGCGCGCTGAAGCTCACCCCGCGGTGGGCGAGCAGCGCCGGCATCCACGGCCCGGCGACGCTGTAGGCGAGGAACGCCAGGGCGATCACCGCCAGCGCCGGGCCGAGGGCGCGGCGCGCGGCCTCCAGCAGCAGCGGGATGCCGATGCAGGCGGTGACCAGGTCGAGGGTGGTGAGGTTGCCCGGGCGTTGCGCCAGCTGCTCGTAGGCGACGAACAGGTAGGCGGCGCAGGCCGCGGCGGCCAGGCCGAGGGCGATGTCGGCAAGCGGCACGCGGTCGCGCGGCGAGCGCCTGAACGCCGGGTAGGCGAGGAAGGCCAGCAGCAGGGCGAAGGCCAGGTGGATGGCGCGGGTCTCAGTGTCGTTGAACACGCCGAAGCCGAACACGAAGGGCAGGGGCGATGCGATCCACAGCTGGAACAGCGACCAGAGCAGTGCCAGCCCGGCAATGATGCCGGCCATGGCGCCGGCGGGGCTACGGCCGCCGACGTCCTGGGCGATCAGCTCCTCGGTGGAGAGTGGTTTGTCTTGCATGGGATGAGCCTGCAACGGAAAGCGGATAACGCCGGAACCCGCGGCCTCGCGGCGCGCGGGTTCCGGTGGGAAGCTGCGTGGCGGGCGCTACTAGCAGCGTAGCAGCGCCCGGCGCGGACGGCGTGCGGGACGCCTTACAGCCAGCCGCGCTCCTTGTAGTAGCGCGCGGCGCCCTCGTGCAGCGGGGCGGACAGGCCGACCTTGATCATGTCCTCGGCCTTGAGGTCCTTGAACGCCGGGTGCAGGCGCTGGAAGCGCTCGAGGTTGTCGAACACCGACTTGACCAGCTGGTAGACCACTTCCGGGTCGGCCTTGGCGCTGGTGGACAGCACCGCCTTGCCGCCGATCGACGCGGTCGGCGCGTCGTTGCCCTTGTACAGGCCGCCGGGGATCTCGGCCTTGGTGTAGTAGCTCTTCTCGGCCAGCAGCTTGTCGATCTCGGCGCCGGTCACCGGCACCAGCACCGCGTCGACGGTGGTGGTGGCTTCCTGGATCGCGCCGTTGGGATGGCCGACGAAGTAGGTCATGGCGTCGATGTTGTTGTCGCCCAGCGCGCTGGCCTGCTCGGCCGGCTTGAGTTCGGCGGCCAGGGCGAACACCGACTTGTCCCAGCCCTTGACGCGCATGATCTCGTCGAGGGTATCGCGCTGGCCGGAGCCGGGGTTGCCGATGTTGACGCGCTTGCCCTTGAGGTCGTCGAAGCCGGCGATCTTGGCGTCGCGGCGGGCGAGGATGGTGAACACCTCGCTCTGCAGCGAGAACACCGCGCGGATGTCGTCCATCGCGCCCTCGGCCTGGAACGGCGCCTCGCCCTTCATCGCCTTGTACTGGTGGTCGGACTGCATGATGCCGAAGTTGAACTCGCCGCTGCGGATGCCGTTGACGTTGGCCACGCCGCCGCCGCTGGCCGGGGCGTTGCACTTGATGCCGTGCTCGGCCGAGCCGCGGTTGAGGAAGCGGCAGATCGACTGGCCGGCGACGTAGTAGACGCCGGTCTGGCCGCCGGTGCCGATGGTGACGAACTTGTCCTGGGCATGGGCGGTACTGCCGAGCGAGAGACCTGCCAGTGCTGCCGACAGGGCCAAGACCAAGGATTTGCCTTTCATGGGGTGCTTCCTTCTTCTGGTTATGGTGATGCGCCGCGGCTCTTGTGGAGCGCGGCGCAGAGGGCAAGTTTAACCGCAAACGGCGCCGGTCGAGCCGGCTAGTCGGGCAGCGCCAGCAGCAGGGCGGCGGTGTGCAGGTCGGGCTGGCCGTCGTGGCGCGCGGGGCGGTACTTCATCTGGAAGGCGGTGATCACGTTGCGGGTGGCCTGATCCAGCTCACCGTGCTGCGGCACCGCGTAGCCGACGCGGGCCAGCTGGTGCTGGAACCAGGCGGTGCCCGGCACCTGGCCGTCGAGCTGGCGCAGCCGTTCCTGCACCGTGGCGGGCTCTGGCCAGGGAATCAACCCGGCGGCGCCGAGCCTGGCCCAGGGGAACAGCGGGCCGGGGTCGACCTTGCGTTGCGGGGCGATGTCGCTGTGGCCGACGATGTTGATCGGCGCCACGCCGTGGCGCGCCTGGATGTCCTTGAGCAGGGCGATCAGGGTGTCGATCTGCGCGGGCGGGTAGGGCTGCCAGGTACGCCCGTGCGGGGTGTCGGTGTAGCCGCGGTTGACGATCTCGATGCCGATCGAGCTGGCGTTCAGCCAGGTCCGACCGCGCCACTGGCTGTCGCCGGCATGCCAGGCGCGGCGCTGCTCGTCGACCATCCGGTAGACCTTGTCGCCCTCTGCCGGCAGCAGGTAGTGGGCGCTGACGCCACCGTTCTTCAGGGTGCGCAGCGACTCGTCGAGGTCGCTGGAGGTGTAGTGGACGACGATGAATTCGACCCGACTGCCGTGGTCGACGGAGCGCTGCGAGTCGTCGAAGCGCAGGCCGCCGGCGCAGCCGCCGAGCAGCAGGGAAAGGGCGAGCAGGGGGAGAGTCTTCATGATCCAGGGACGGGCGTGCGGTGCGGGCATCCAGCATAGCGCGTCGGGATGCGGGTTGGGTGCCGCCCGGGGGCATTGCGGTGCCTGGCGCTGATGCGCGGGCGCGGTGAGCGGTGTATCCGCCGAGGTGCGGTCCTGCGGCGGCCTCATGCGCTGCGGGGAGTCGTCCAGGGTGGTCGCAGCGCGGCGGCAGGGGCCGGGGCGTGCCCGCCGCCTGGCTGCTCAGCGGCCGGTCGGGGCCGGCTCGGGACCGCTGACCAGGGCCTGGCGACGCAGCGCGCCGGGCAGGCGGATCTCCACCGCCACCGGCAGGTGGTCGGAGATCGGTGCGTCCAGCACCGCCATGCGCTGCAGGGCCAGCTCGGGGCTGAGCAGGATGTGGTCGATGCAGCGCTGCGGCTGCCAGCTGGGGAAGGTGGCGCAGGTCTGCGGGGCGAGCAGGCCGAGGTCGCGCAGCGGCGAGTGTTCGAGCAGTTCGCTGGCGTGGGTGTTCATGTCGCCCATCAGCACGCAGTGGCGGTAGCCGTGGATCAGTTCGCGGATGTAGGCCAGCTGGCGGGTGCGCGCCTTGGCGCCGAGCGCCAGGTGCATCATCACCACCGCCAGCGCCTGCGGGCCTTCGCCGAAACGCAGCAGGATCGCGCCGCGTCCGCGCGGGCCGGGCAGCGGGTGATCTTCCAGCAGGCTCGGACGCAGGCGGCTGAGCAGGCCGTTGCTGTGCTGGGCCAGCGGGCCCAGGTTGCGGTTGAGCTGCTGGTACCAGTAGGGGAAGTCGCCGAGCTGGGCGAGGTGCTCGACCTGGTTGACGTAGCTGGAGCGCAGGCTGCCGCCGTCCACTTCCTGCAGGGCGACCAGGTCGAAATCGCCGAGCAGCGTGCCGATGCGCTGCAGGTTGGCGGCGCGTTCGCGGTGCGGCAGCAGGTGCTGCCAGCTGCGGGTCAGGTAGTGATGGTAGCGGCGGGTGCTGATGCCGACCTGGATGTTGAAGCTGAGCAGGCGCAGCGAGTCGCCCGGACCGGCCGCCGCGCCGGCCCGGGGGTTGTGCTGCGCGCTGTGGCTACCGGGCGCGCGGCGCTCGATCCAGCGCCTGAGCATGGCGGCGCTTACTGGGCGGCTGCGGGCTGGCTGGCGCGCTCCTTGGCGATCAGGTGATCGGCGACCTTGAGGGCGCCCTCCGGACCGCCGGCGCTGCCCAGGTCGAAGCGGTACTTGCCGTTGACCACCATCACCGGTACGCCGGTGATCTGGTAGGACATCGCCAGTTTCTTGGCCTTCTCCATCTGCCCCTTCACGGCGAAGGAGTTGAAGGTCTTCAGGAAGACGTCCTTGTCGACGCCCTGGCCGGCGAGGAACTCGGCCATTTCCTCGGGGGTGGCGAGCTTCTTCTGCTCGTTGTGGATGGCGGAGAAGACCGCCTGGTGGACCTTGTCCTCCACGCCCATCGCTTCGAGGGTCAGGAACATCTGCCCGTGGACGTTCCACAGGCCGCCGAACAGGGCGGGCACGCGGACGAAGTTGACGTCTTCGGGCAGCTTCTCGGCCCAGGGCAGGATGCTCGGCTCGAACTGGTAGCAGTGCGGGCAGCCGTACCAGAACAGCTCGACCACCTCGATCTTGCCGGGCTGGGCGACCGGAACCGGGCTGCCCAGTTCGACGTACTGCTTGCCGGCCTGGATGTCTTCGGCTGAGGCGGTGGCGCCGAACAGGCTGAGGCCGGCGAAGACGGCGGAGAGAACCAGATTACGCATGCTGAACTCCTGAACGGGTGCGGGGTGCGCGGTACGGGATTGGACGCCGCGGTGGCGGCCGAGTTCGCCGGATTGTAGGCGAGACGGGTACGAAAAAGGGCGGCCGTAGCCACCCTTTTTGTGTTGCAGACTATACCGGGGTGCTCAGTGCAGGCCCTGGATATAGCTGGACACCGCTTCGATGTCCTTGTTGCTCAGCTTGGCGGCGATGGCGCGCATGATCATGCTGTCGCCGTCGTTGGTGCGGTTGCCTTCGCGGAAGTCGGTCAGCTGCTTGGCCACATAGGTGGCGTGCTGGCCGTTCAGTTTCGGGAAGCCGGCCAGGTCGTTGCCGGCGCCGTTGGGCGAGTGGCAGCCGGTGCAGGCAGGCATGCCGGCTTCCAGGTTGCCGCCGCGGAACAGTGCTTCGCCGCGCTCGACCAGCTTGGGATCGGCCTGACCGATGCTGCCGGTCTGGCTGGCGTAGTAGGCGGCGATGTCGGCCAGGTCCTGATCGCTCAGGTTGGTCAGCAGGCCGGTCATTTCGACTACCTGACGATTGCCACTCTTGATGTCGTTCAGCTGCTTGAGCAGGTAGCGCTCGCCCTGGCCGGCCAGTTTCGGGAAGTTCGGTGCCAGGCTGTTGCCATCCGGGCTGTGGCAGGCGCCGCACACGGCGGTCTTGGCCTGGCCGGCAGCGGCGTCGCCAGCAGCCTGTGCCAGACCGGTAACGCCCAGGGTCAACAGCAGACTCACGAGTAGTTTGTTCATCAGCTAATCCAACTACGGCTAAGTGGGGAATGGGGTAGGCGGACTTACTTGCTCATCCACTCGATGGTGGCTTTGTAGTCCTCGGCGCTGCAGTCCATGCACATGCCGCGCGGCGGCATGGCGTTCAGGCCGTTGGTAACGCTGGCGACCAGTGCGTCCATGCCTTTTTCCAGGCGCGGTTTCCAGGCTTCGGCATCGCCCTTTTTCGGGGCTCCGGCGACGCCGGCGTTGTGACACACGGCGCAGGCCTTGTTGTAGACCGCTTCGGGTTCCTGGGCAGCCTGCACGGAGGCAGTCATGGCAGCGAGCGACACAGCGAGCAGCAGTTTCTTCATGGTCGACCTCTTCTCATCGGATGAAGACGGCCCGGCGCTCTGCTGGCGGGGTCCGTCCAGGCTAACACGGAATCTTGGCGGTAAAGCGCACACAAAATCCGTGGCATTATATACACGCGACGTCAAAACGGAAACGGAACCACCGTCCGCGACACTTGGTCGCAGCCCAATTCAGTCCCAGTCTGCGCGCGCCTGCGGCGCAGGCAAACAACAGGCCCACGCCATGTCCGTCAAGAATCCGATCCTCGGCCTGTGTCAGCAGGCCGCCTTCATCAAGAGCGCCGCCCAGGTCGATCAGTGCCCGCCGGACGAGGGTTTCGAAGTGGCCTTCGCCGGGCGCTCCAACGCCGGCAAGTCCAGCGCGCTGAACACCCTGACCCACGCCCGTCTGGCGCGTACCTCGAAGACCCCGGGGCGCACCCAGCTGCTCAACTTCTTCCGTCTCGACGACATGCGCCGGCTGGTCGACCTGCCCGGCTACGGCTACGCCAAGGTGCCGATTCCCCTCAAGCAGCACTGGCAGCGTCACCTGGAGGCCTACCTGGGCAGCCGTCACAGCCTGGTCGGCGTGGTGCTGATGATGGACATCCGCCATCCGCTCACCGAGTTCGACCGCATGATGCTCGACTGGGCGCTGGCCAGCCGCCTGCCGATTCACGTGCTGCTGACCAAGGCCGACAAGCTGACCTTCGGCGCGGCGAAGAATGCGCTGCTCAAGGTGCAGAAGGACATTCGCCAGGGCTGGGGCGACGTGGCCAGCGTGCAGCTGTTCTCCGCGCCCAAGCGCCAGGGCATCGAGGAGGCGCAGGCGGTGCTGGCCGGCTGGCTGGGGCTGCTGGAGGGCGTCGATGCCGACGCGGAGGTCGCGCAGGGCTGAGCGGCGCCGGGTCGCGAATTGCGGGCAAAAAAAAGCCGGACTTCCGAGGTGGGGGGAGGGAAGTCCGACCTTGTAATGCCGCAGTCTCAGGCTGCGGCAGTCTGCCAACAGGTGTTGCAAGCACTCATTGCTCCGCGAGGGGCTGCCAACCACTCGTAACATCCGACCGCGGCGGCGGCGCGATGGTTCCCCCGTTCGTCGCCGCGCCGCGTGCGTCTCAGTGCGCCTCGTCCCAGTTGGCGCCGACCCCCGCTTCCACCAGCAGCGGCACGTCCAGCGCGGCGGCACCGCTCATCAGCGGCAGCAGGCCGGCCCTGAGCGCCTCGACCTGATCCTCGCGCACCTCCAGAACCAGTTCGTCATGGACCTGGAGGATCATCCGCGCATCCAGCCCGCTGTCCTGCAGCCAGGCATCCACCGCGACCATGGCGCGCTTGATGATGTCGGCGGCGCTGCCCTGCATGGGCGCGTTGATCGCCGTGCGTTCGGCGGCCTTGCGCATCGCGCCGTTGCGCGAGCGGATCTCCGGCAGGTACAGGCGGCGGCCGAACAGGGTCTCGACATAGCCCTGCTCGGCGGCCTGCGCGCGGGTGCGCTCCATATAGGCCAGTACGCCGGGGTAACGGGCGAAGTAGCGCTCGATGTACTCCTGGGCTTCCTTGCGCTCGACGCCCAGCTGCTTGGCCAGGCCGAAGGCGCTCATGCCGTAGATCAGCCCGAAGTTGATCGCCTTGGCACGGCGGCGCTGCTCGGCAGTGACCTGCTCCAGGGCGACGCCGAACACCTCGGCGGCGGTGGCGCGGTGCACGTCGCGGTCGTGGCGGAAGGCGTCGAGCAGCCCGGCGTCCTGGGCCAGGTGGGCCATGATGCGCAGCTCGATCTGCGAGTAGTCGGCGGCGACCAGCCGGTAGCCCGGCGCGGAGACGAAGGCCTGGCGGATGCGCCGGCCCTCGGCGGTGCGGATCGGGATGTTCTGCAGGTTGGGGTCGCTGGAGGACAGCCGTCCGGTGGCGGTCACCGCCTGGTGGTAGCTGGTGTGGATGCGCCCGGTGCACGGGTTGATCTGCTCGGGCAGACGGTCGGTGTAGGTGCTTTTGAGCTTGCTGACGCTGCGGTACTCGATCAGCACCTGGGGCAGCGCGTGGCCCTGCTCGGCCAGCTCGGCCAGCACGCTCTCGGCGGTCGAGGCCTGGCCCTTGGCGGTCTTGGCGAGGATCGGCAGGCCGAGCTTGTCGTAGAGGATGGCGCCGAGCTGCTTGGGCGAGGCGAGATTGAACTCCTCGCCGGCCAGCTCGAAGGCCGCCCGTTCGAGCTGCTGCATCTTCTCGCCCAGCTCGACGCTCTGCTCGCCGAGCAGCTGGGCGTCGACCAGCGCGCCGTGGCGCTCGATGCGCGCCAACACCGGCACCAGCGGCATCTCGATGTCGGTGAGCACTTGCGCCAGGGTTGGCTCCGCCTGCAGCTTCTCCCACAGGGTGCGGTGCAGGCGCAGGGTGACGTCGGCGTCCTCGGCGGCGTAGGGCCCGGCCTGTTCCAGGGCGATCTGGTCGAAGGTCAGCTGCTTGGCGCCCTTGCCGGCGATGTCCTCGAACTTCACCGTCGTCTCGTCCAGGTACTTGAGTGCCAGGCTGTCCATGTCGTGGCGCGTCGCGGTCGAATCCAGCACGTAGGATTCGAGCATGGTGTCGAAGGCCACCCCGCGCACCGCGATGCCGTAGCGGGCGAGGATGTTGATGTCGTACTTGGCGTGCTGGCCGACCTTGGCCTTGGTCGGGTCCTCCAGCAGCGGCTTGAGCGCGGCGAGCACGGTGTCGCGGTCCAGCTGCTCGGGCACGCCCATGTAGCTGTGGGTCAGCGGCACGTAGGCGGCCTCGAACGGCGTGATCGCGAAGGAGAGGCCGACCAGTTCGGCCTGCTGGGCGTCGAGGCCGGTGGTCTCGGTGTCGAAGGCGAACAGCGGCGCGGCTTCGAGCTTCGCCAGCCAGGCGGCGAAGCGCGCCGGGTCGAGCAGGGTTTCGTAGTGTCGCGGGGCGGCGGCCGGTTCCGGCTTGTCCACTGTCGTCGCGGTATCGCCGTCGGCGGCGAACAGGTCGGCGGTCGCGGTCGGCGCCGGCTGGCTGTCCAGCTGGCGCTGGGCCTCGTCCAGCCAGCTCCTGAACTCCAGCTCGCGGTACAGCGGCAGCAGCGCGGCGTGGTCCGGCGCGGCGGGGTGCAGTTCGTCGAGGTGCACGTCGAGTGCCACGTCGGTCTTGATGGTGGCCAGCTGGTAGGACAGGTAGGCCATCTCGCGGTGTTCCTCGAGCTTGGCCGGCAGCGACTTGGCGCCGCGGATCGGCAGCGCCGGCACCCGGTCGAGGCTGGCGTAGATCAGGTCGAGGCCGCCGCCCAGGCCCTGCAGCAGGCCCAGCGCGGTCTTCTCGCCGACCCCCGGCACGCCGGGGATGTTGTCGACCTTGTCGCCCATCAGCGCCAGGTAGTCGATGATCAGCTCCGGGCCGATGCCGAACTTGGCGATCACCCCGTCGCGGTCCAGGTAGGTCGGCGGGTTGGTCATGGTGTTGACCAGGGTGATGTGGCCGTCGACCAGCTGGGCCATGTCCTTGTCGCCGGTGGAGATCAGCACCGGGCGCTCGGCGGCGGCGCTGGAGCGCGCCAGGGTGCCGATCACGTCGTCGGCCTCGACCCCCTCGATGCACAGCAGCGGCAGGCCGAGGGCGCGCACGCAGGCGTGCAGCGGCTCGATCTGCACGCGCAGGTCGTCGGGCATCGGCGGGCGGTGCGACTTGTAGTGCTCGAACAGCTCGTCGCGGAAAGTCGGCCCCTTGGCGTCGAACACCACCGCGAAGGGGCTGTCCGGGTACTGCCTGCGCAGGCTCCTGAGCATGTTCAGCACGCCTTTCACCGCCCCGGTGGGCAGCCCCTTGGCGGTGTGCAGCGGCGGCAGGGCGTGGAAGGCGCGGTACAGGTAGGAGGAACCGTCCACCAGGACGAGAGGGGCTAGACTCATAGGGAAATCGACTCTTGGGCGATGCGACCGGGGTAAGATAACCGGACAATTCACAGCAAAGGGACAAGGTTACCACCATGCGCGCAATCAACCGTCTGCTGCTCGCCGGCCTGCTGGCCGCCACCCCGCTGGTCGCCAGTGCCGAGGACGCGGCGCCGAGCGGCGAACCGGATGTGACCATCCGCCAGGAAGGCGACAAGACCGTCCAGGAGTACCGCATCAATGGCTTCCTCTATGCCATCAAGGTCACCCCCAAGACCGGCAAGCCGTACTTCCTGGTCCGCGCCGACGGCGACAGCAACTTCATCCGCTCCGACAGCCCGGACATGCTGATCCCGCAGTGGGAAATCTTCCGCTGGTGACCGGCTGCGGCGGCCGGTCCGCCCCGGTCGCCGCAGCGCCTCGCCCCTTGCCGCGCAGGTAACCGCGATGTCCGTCTTCACCCCGCTCCAGCGCCCCGAACTGCAGGCCTTCCTCGCGCCCTACGGCCTCGGCCGCCTGCTCGACTTTCAGGGCATCGCCGCCGGCACCGAGAACAGCAACTTCTTCGTCAGCCTGGAGCGCGGCGAGTATGTGCTGACTCTGGTCGAGCGCGGCCCGCGCGAAGCCCTGGGCTTCGCCGTCGCCCTGCTCGACGTGCTGCATGCCGCCGGCCTGCCGGTGCCCTACGCGCTGCGCACGGCGGACGGCACCGCCATCGGCGAGCTGGCCGGGCTGCCGGCGCTGCTGCAGCCGCGCCTGCCCGGCCGTCACGTCGGCCTGCCCAATGCGCACCACTGCCAGGCGGTCGGCGAACTGCTGGCGCGCCTGCACCTGGCCACCCGCGCGGCATGCATCGAACGACCTAGCGACCGCGGCTTCGCCTGGATGCTCGGCGAGGGTCCGCTGCAGGCGCTGCGCCTGGACGACGCCGGGTGCGCGCTGCTGCGCGGCGCGCTGGAGGAAATCGCCCGCCTGCGCCCGCGCCTCGACGCGCTGCCGGCGGCCAACCTGCACGGCGACCTGTTCCGCGACAACGTGCTGTTCGACGGCAACCGCCTGTCCGGGGTGATCGACTTCCACAACGCCTGCTCCGGGCCGATGCTCTACGACCTGGCGATCGCCGCCAACGACTGGTGCGTGGAGCCCTGCGGCGCCTTCGACCGCGCGCGCCTCGACGCGCTGCTCGCCGGCTACGCCGCGCTGCGCCCGTTCGGCGCCGCCGAGGCCGAGCTGTGGCCGGCCATGCTGCGCGCCGCCTGCGTGCGCTTCTGGCTGTCGCGGCTGATCGCCGCCGAGGCCTTCGCCGGCCAGGACGTGCTGATCAAGGACCCCGCGGAATTCCGCCAGCTGCTGCAGGCGCGCCAGGGCGCGCTGCCGGGCTTGCCCTTCGCCCTGTAGGCCGGCGCGTTTGCTGCGCGGCGGCGGAGTGTTTATGGTGCACGGACAATAACAATACGAGTCCGTCCCATGGACATGCGCATGCAACGCTTCAAGGTACTGGGCGCCGGCATCTTCAGCCTGCTGCTGACCCTCGGCATCGCCCGTTTCGCCTACACCCCGCTGCTGCCGCTGATGCAGCAGCAGGCCGGCCTCGGCGTCGCCGACGCCGGCTGGCTGGCGGCCCTCAACTACACCGGCTACCTGTGCGGTGCGCTGCTCGCCGCACTGATCGGCGACCTGCGTCTCAAGGACCGTCTTTACCGCATCGGCCTGCTGGTCGCCGTCGCCAGCACCCTGGCGATGGCGCTGAGCGACCACCTCGCGGTGTGGGCGCTGTCGCGCTTCGTCGCCGGGCTGAGCAGCGCCGCCGGCATGCTGCTCGGTACCGGGCTGATCCTCAACTGGCTGCTCCGCCACGGCCTGCGCGGCGAACTGGGCATCCACTTCTCCGGCATCGGCCTGGGCATCGTCGGCTGCGCCGCCACGGTGGCGGCGCTGGAGCACTGGCTGGACTGGCGCCAGCAGTGGCTGGCCCTCGGCGTCCTCGGCGTGCTCCTGCTGATCCCGGCGCTGCGCTGGCTGCCGCCGCCCCCGGCACAGGCGGCGGGCGGGGGCGCCAGCGCGGGCATGGCCGACAACCCGCCCGGTGCGCTGTTCATGCGCCTGCTGATGGCCGCCTACTTCTGCGCCGGGATCGGCTACGTGGTCAGCGCCACCTTCATCGTCGCCATCGTCGAGCGCCTGCCGGGACTGGCCGGGCAGGGCACCCTGGTGTTCCTGGCGATCGGCATCGGCGCCGCGCCCGGGTGCATCCTCTGGGACTTCGTCGCCCGGCGCATCGGCATGCTCAGCGCGCTGCTGCTGGCCGCGCTGCTGCAGATCGGCGGCATCCTGCTGCCGCTGGCCGGCGGCCTGGCGGCGGCGCTGAGCGGCGCGCTGCTGTTCGGTGCGACCTTCATCGGCATGGTCAGCCTGGTGCTGACCATGGCCGGGCGCTACTACCCGAGCCGCCCGGCGAAGATGATGGGGCGCATGACCCTCTCCTACGGCGCGGCGCAGATCGTCGGCCCGGCGCTCACCGGCTGGCTGGCGCTGCGCCTGGGCAGCTACGACGCCGGGCTCTACCTGGCGGCGGGCGCGATGCTGCTGGGCAGCGGCCTGCTGCTGGTGCTCAAGGGGCTGGAACGGCGCGAACTGCGCTTGGCGCCGCTCGGCGGCTGAGGGTACGACGGGGGAGGGGCCGAGGCCGCTTGTGGCGGCCGGTTGGCACTGATTGCGGGAGAGACGCGCCGCTCCGCCTTGTGGACGGTGGCGCGTGCAGACCTTGCCGCTGGCGGGGTCTGCCTTGCTCGCAGCGTCTGGCGAGACGGCTGGACGTTCGCGCGGACGGGCACCGGCCGCTGGGTACCTGACAAAACCTCACGGCGGCGACGAGCGCGGGCACGGTACGCCGGTTGCCGGTGGCGGTCAATCGCGGCGTGGACCGGGCTGTGCCCGGCACGCGGCGGGGAAGCGTCCGGCCCCGCCGCCGGGCGCGTCCCGCCCGCTCTGCGCTGCTGACTCGGCGCGGGGCTGCAGGTCTGTGCGATCCTTGCGGCGTCTTCTTCCCGGAGTGATGCGATGTCCGCCACCCGCCCGCTCAAGGGCATCCTGCTGATCTGTCTGGTCGCCCTGCTGCTGGCCTGCCTCGACAGCCTGTCCAAGGCCCTGGCCGCCGGCTATGGCGTACTGCTGGTGCTCTGGGTGCGCTACCTGACCCAGAGCCTGCTGCTCGCTGCCTGGCAGTGGCCGCGCCGGGGTCGGCCGCCGCTGCGCGTGCAGTGCCCCGCGCTGCAGCTGTGGCGCGGGTTGAGCCTGCTCGGCCTGAGCCTGTTCTTCCTTTCCGCGCTGAGCCTGCTGCCGCAGGGGGAGGCCACTGCGGTGCAGTTCCTCGCCCCGCTGCTGGTGGTGGTGCTGGCCGTGCCGCTGCTCGGCGAGCGCGCCAGCCTCGGCCAGTGGCTGGCGGTGGGCCTGGGTTTCGCCGGGGTGCTGATCATCGTCCGCCCCGGCGGCGGGCTGCTGACCCCGGCGATGCTGCTGCCGGTGTGCTCGGCGACCTGCTACGCGCTGTACCAGATCTTCACCCGCCTGATCGGCACCCGCGACAGCGCGGCGGTCAGCAACCTGTGTACCGGGGTGATCGGCCTGACCGGCCTCAGCCTGCTGCTGCCCGGGTTCTGGGCCGGCTGGCCGGAGGCCGGCGCGCTGCTGGCGATGGCCTCGCTGGGTGCCTTCGCGGTGGTCATCCACACCCTGCTGACGATGGCCTTCCAGAGCTGCTCACCGGTGCTGCTGGCGCCGTTCGGCTACCTGCAGATTCCCTTCGCCGCGCTGCTCGGCCTGCTGGTCTTCGACCACCGCCCCGAACCCGGCGCCCTGCTGGGCATGGCGGTGATCATCGCCAGCGGCCTGCTCAGCGCCGCCCTGCAGGCCCGCCGCCGGCCGCGCTAGGCGCCGGCCGACGCGCGTGCTCGCCGGACAGCCCGCCGGCGCTGCGCAGCCGCCGCTGGCCGGGAATCGCCAGTGCCAGCGGGCTGGCCGCGCTGCGCGCCGGCCGCTGCCAGCGCGGTGCCGGGCGGCTACCATAGGCGCCCCTGCCGTTCGCCGGAGCCCTGCCGATGCCGTCCCCTTCCCCGTCTTCCCGCCGTCCGCGCCTGCGCCGCTGGCTCGGCGGCCTCGCCGCGCTGCTGGCGCTGGGCGTCGCCGGCGCGGTCTGGTATGTCAGCGGCCAGCAGCCGCTGCGCCGCGGCGAGCTGCCGCTGGCCGGACTGGGCGCGCCGGTCGAGGTGGCCTACGACAGCCAGGGCGTGCCGCACATTCGCGCCGCCAGCGAGGCCGACCTGTACCGCGCGCTGGGCTTCCTGCATGCCCAGGAGCGGCTGTTCCAGATGGAGATGCTGCGCCGTCTGGCGCGCGGCGAGCTGGCCGAGGTGCTCGGCGCCTCGCTGGTCGACGCCGATCGGCTGTTCCGCACCCTGCGCCTGGACGAGCGGGCGCGGACGATGGCCGCCCGCGCCGCCGAGCGCGGCGGCCCGGCCTGGCAGGCGCTGCAGGCCTACCTGGACGGCATCAACCAGTTCCAGGCCAGCCGTCCGCTGCCGATGGAGTTCGACCTGCTGGGCATCCGCCCGCGGCCCTTCACCGCCGAGGACAGCTTCAGCGTGGTCGGCTACATGGCCTACAGCTTCGCCGCCGCGCTGCGCACCGAGCCGGTGCTCACCCACATCCGCGACAACCTGGGCGCCGACTACCTGGCGATCTTCGCCGCCGACACCGACACCGACACCGACACCGACACCGCCGGCGCGCCGCTGGCGGCGGCCGACTGGCGCGGCCTGCAGGCGCTCGCCGCGCTGGCCGGGCAGCTGCCGGGCGCCGGCTTCGCCCCCTTCGAGGGCAGCAACGCCTGGGCCATCGCCGGCCGCCGCAGCGCCAGCGGCAAGCCGCAGCTGGCCGGCGATCCGCACATCGCCTTCAGCGCCCCGCAGGTCTGGTACAGCGCGCACCTGAGCGCGCCGGGTTTCGAGCTGTACGGCCAGTTCCACGCGCTGATCCCCTTCGCCCTGCTCGGCCACAACCGCGACTTCGGCTGGAGCCTGACCATGTTCCAGAACGACGACATGGACCTGATCGCCGAGCGCGTCCACCCCGAGGACCCCGGGCAGGTCTGGCACGCCGGGCGCTGGGTGGCGCTGGAGCAGCGCCGCGAGCGCATCGCGGTGAAGGACGCCGCGCCGGTCGAGCTGACCCTGCGCCGCTCGCCCCACGGCCCGCTGATCAACGATGCCCTCGGCGAGCTGGGCGGGCCGACGCCGCTGGCCCTGCGCTGGGTGTTCCTCGACGCCGACAACCCGATCCTCGACGCCTTCTACCGCCTCAACCGTGCCGACCGCCTGGACGCGGCGCGCGCCGCCGCCGCCGACATCCACGCCCCGGGCCTCAACCTGGTGTGGGCCTCGGCCCGCGGCGACATCGCCTGGTGGGCCGCCGGGCAGCTGCTGCAGCGCCCGGCCGGCGCCGATCCGGCGTTCGTCCTCGACGGCGCCAGCGCCGCCGCCGACACCCCGCGCGCCCTGCCGTTCGCCGCCAACCCGCAGGAGGAGAACCCGGCGCGCGGCTACGTGCTGTCGGCCAACCAGGCGCCGGCGGGGCAGGCGGTGCCCGGCTACTACAACCTCGCCGACCGCCACCGCCGCCTGCAGGAACGCCTCGACGCGCGCGCCGCCGGCTGGACCCTGGAGCACAGCCGCGCCCTGCAGCTGGAGGACGCCACCGGCTACCCGCAGCGCCTGCTGGCGCCGCTGCTCGCCGAGCTGCGCGCCGCGGTGCCGGCCGCCGAGCGCCCGCTGCTCGACGAGCTGAGCGCCTGGGACGGCGCGCACCGCCTCGACTCGCGCGCCGCGGTGCTGTTCAACCAGTTGACCTACCAGATCGCCCGCGAGGCGCTGGCCGACGAGCTGGGCGAGGCGTTCTTCGCCGCCCTGCTCGACACCCGCGCCATCGACAGCGCGCTGCCGCGGCTGGCGGGCGCCGCCGATTCGCCCTGGTGGGACGACCGCCGCAGCGCGGCCCGCGAGGACCGCGCGGCGATTCTCGCCCGCGCCTGGAGTGCCAGCCTGGCGCACCTGCGCGCGACCCTCGGTAGCGAGGCCGACTGGCAGTGGGGTCGCGCCCACAGCCTGACCTTCGCGCACCCGCTGGGCCGCGTGGCGCCGCTGGATCGCCTGCTCAACGCCGGGCCCTTCGCCGCCCCGGGCGGGCGCGAGGTGCCCAACAACCTGGCCCACAGCCTGGGCCCGGCGCCCTGGGCGGTGGAGTACGGCCCGTCGATCCGCCGGCTGATCGACTTCGCCGCCCCGCAGCAGGCCCTGGCCAGCACGCCGCTGGGGCAGAGCGGCATCCCCTTCGACCGCCACTACGCCGACCAGGCCGTCGCCTACCTGCAGGGCGGCTACCGCAACATGCTTCTGGACGCGGCGGAGATCGCCGCCGATACGCGCGGGGTGCTGCGCCTGCGGCCGTGACCGCGGACGCGCTCTGGTCGGCGGCGGCCGGGGCTCAGCAGGCCTGCCCGGCCAGCGCCCGCCAGGCGCTCTGCCGCTGCCAGTGCTGCAGCCAGGCCGGCAGCTGCTCGGCCGGCATCGGCCGGGCGATGCCGTAGCCCTGCACCAGGCGGCAGCCGAGGCTGTGCAGGGCGAAGGCGTGTTCGAGGGTTTCCACGCCCTCGGCGATCACCTGGCGGTTGAAGGCGGCGGCCAGGCGGATCACGCCGTCGACGATGGTGCGGTCGTCGGCGTCGACCAGCATGTCGCGCACGAAGCTCTGGTCGATCTTCAGGGTGTCCACCGGCAGCTTGCGCAGGTAGGTGAGCGAGGAGTAGCCGGTGCCGAAGTCGTCGAGGGCGAAGCGCACGCCCAGCAGGGTGCACTGGCGCACCACGGCGATGGCCTGCGCCATGTCGGCGATGGCTGCGGTTTCGAGGATTTCCAGCTCCAGGCGCGCGCGCGGCACCTGCGGGTGGCGGGCCAGCAGGGCGTCCAGGCGCGCGGTGAAGTCGGCGTGCATCAGCTGATGGGCGCTGAGGTTGACGCTCATCTCCAGCGTCAGGCCGTCGTCCTGCCAGCGTTCGAGCTGGGTCAGCGCCTGCTCCAGCACCCATTCGCCCAGCGCGCGCTCCAGCGCCGGGTCGCTCTCGATGTAGGGCAGGAACTCGCCGGGCGCGACCAGGCCGCGCTGCGGGTCCTGCCAGCGGATCAGTGCCTCGACGCCGAACACCCGGCTGTCGGCGAGATCGACCTTGGGCTGGTAGTGGAGGACGAACTCGCCCTGCTCCAGGGCCTGGCGCAGGCGCTCCAGGGTGCGCCGGTGGCCCTGGGCCTTGCGGTCGTTGTCCGGGTCGAACAGGTGGTAGCCGTTGCGCCCGGCCTCCTTGGCCCGCAGCATCGCCTGGTCGGCGTGGCGCAGCAGGGTTTCGCCGTCGACGTTGTCGTCGGGGTAGAGGCTGACGCCGATGCTCGCCGAGGTCTGCAGCAGGGTGCCGGCGCTGCGCAGCGGGGTGCCGACGGCGGCCAGCACGCGGTCGAGGATCGCCGCGCAGTCCTCCGGCGACTCGATGTCGGCGAGCAGCAGGGCGAACTCGTCGCCGCCCAGGCGCGCCAGGGTGTCGTCGCTGCGCAGCACCTGGCGCAGGTTCTCGGCCACCGCCTTGAGCAGCGCGTCGCCGGCGGCGTGGCCATGGCGCTCGTTGATCTGCCGGAAGCCGTCGAGGTCGAGCAGGCACACCGCCAGCGAGTGCTCGCTGCGCGCGCAGCGGGCGATGGCCTGCTCCAGGCGGTCGGCGAGCAGGCGGCGGTTGGGCGCGCCGGTCAGCGGATCGTAGTGGGCGGCGCGGTCCAGTTCGGCCTGGTGATTCTTCAGCGGGCTGATGTCGGAGAAGATGCCGACGTAGTGCTGCGCCTGGCCGGCGGCGTCGCGCACCGTGGAGAGCGACAGGAGCTGCGCGTAGCGCTCGCCGTTCTTGCGCCGGCCCCACACCTCGCCGCTCCATACCCCGTGCTCCCGTAGCGTCCGCCAGAGGTCGGTAGCCGGAGCGTCGGTGCCGTCCTCGCCGTCGAGCCACTGCGGCCGCTGGCCGAGCGCCTCGCTCGGCGCGTAGCCGGTGATGCGCACGAAGGCCGGGTTGACCCGTACGATGCGCCGCGCGGCGTCGAGCACCATGATGGCCTCGTAGCTGGCCTCGAACACCGCCGCCGCTTCCTGCTGCGCCAGTTCGGTGCGCTTGCGCTCGGTGATGTCGCGGGCGATGCCGAACAGCCCGGTGACCGCGCCCGACTCGTCGAGCAGCGGCCCCTTGCTGGCGAAGAACACCACCTGGCGGCCCTGGTGGGTGACCGTGTGCTCGTCGAAGGACTTCACCTGGCGGCTGTCGAGCACCGCGCGGTCGTTGCGCTCGACCTGCGCGGCGGTGGCGGCGTCGAACAGCTGGGCGTCGGTCTTGCCGAGCAGCGCCTGCGGCGGCTGGCCGACGAACTCGGCGGCGGCGCGGTTGGCCAGCAGGTAGCGGCCCTCGCGGTCCTTGACGAAGATCGCGTCGGGGGTGCCGGTGACGATGGCGTCGAGCAGCCGGCGGTGGAAGTCCAGGCCCTCGCGGGCGCGCTTGAGCAGCTCGATGATCAGGCTGAGCGCGGCGCCGGTGACCAGGAAGAAGTACAGCTGGAACAGCTCGGCCTGCGAGGCGACGCGCAGGCTGTGCAGCGGCGGCATGGCCAGGAGGACGATGCTGGCGGTCGCCACCAGGGTGGCCAGCAGGCCCGGCAGCAGGCCGCCGAGCAGCGCGCTGAGGGCGATCGGCAGGATGTACAGGATCAGCACCGGGCGTCCGCCGAAGGCCTCGGCGAAGTGCTGCCGCACCGCCGCGACCAGCAGGGTGATGAGCACCGCGAACAGGTAGACGAACCAGCGCTGCTGCGCGGCCAGGCGACCGCTGCCGGGCAGGTTGTCGAGCCAGGCGGTACCGCCGCCGGCGGTCGCTGCCGGCACTGCGCGCAGGGCGAAGTACAGCAGGGTGGCGGTGACCAGCACGAACAGCGCGCCCTTCCAGCTGGAAGCGCGGACGATGGCTTCCTTGTCGACGAACAGCGCCAGCAGCTGGTCGGAGAGGAAGATCCAGCCGAGTGCCAGCAGGCAGTAGGTGAGCGTCACCAGGCGAATGAACGGCATGCGGGCCATGGGACTTCCTTCGCTATCCTGTCGGGCGATGGTGCCACAGGCCGATTCGGCGCTCCAAGCGTCGCGGCGTGTCGCAGGCCGCCCGCGCTCCGCCGGGCCGCGCGCGCTACCGCGCGGGCGCGCCGCACCGCTATCATCGCCGGCTCTATCGCAAGGGGATCGATCATGCTCAACGGCCTGTGGCTGGGATTCTTCGTCGTCGCGGCCATCGCCGCCTTCGGCCGCTGGCTGGTCGGCGACGAGGCCGGGGTGTTCGCCGCCATGGTCGAGAGCCTGTTCGCCATGGCCAAGCTGTCGGTCGAGGTGATGCTGGTGCTGTTCGGCACCCTGACCCTGTGGCTGGGCTTTCTGCGCATCGCCGAGCGCGCCGGGTTGATCGAGGTGCTGGCGCGGCTGCTCGCGCCGCTGTTCCGCCGGCTGATGCCGGAGGTGCCGTCCGGTCATCCGGCGCTGGGGCTGATCACCCTGAACTTCGCCGCCAACGGCTTGGGCCTGGACAACGCGGCGACGCCGATCGGCCTCAAGGCGATGCGCGCGCTGCAGGAACTCAACCCGCGGCCGGACACCGCGAGCAACGCGCAGATCCTGTTCCTGGTGCTCAACGCCTCGTCGCTGACCCTGCTGCCGGTGTCGATCTTCATGTACCGGGTGCAGCAGGGCGCCGCCGATCCGACCCTGGTGTTCCTGCCGATCCTGCTGGCCACCAGCGCCTCGACCCTCGCCGGCCTGCTGGCGGTGGCCTTCATGCAGCGCCTGCGCCTGTTCGACCCGGTGGTGCTGGCCTGGCTGGGCGGCGCCGCCGTGCTGCTCGGCGCGTTCATGGCCTTTCTCGGCGGGCTGTCGGCCGTCGCGCTGGCCTCGCTGTCCGCGCTGCTCGGCAACCTGACCCTGTTCGGCCTGATCCTCGCCTTCCTGCTGCTCGGCGCGCTGAAGCGGGTGCCGGTCTACGAGGCCTTCGTCGAAGGCGCCAGGGAAGGTTTCGAGGTGGCGAAAAACCTGCTGCCCTACCTGGTCGCCATGCTCTGCGCGGTGGGCGTGCTGCGCGCCTCCGGAGCGCTGGAGTTCGGCCTCGACGGCATCCGCGCGCTGGTCGAGTGGGCCGGCTGGGACACCCGCTTCGTCGACGCCCTGCCCACCGCGCTGGTCAAGCCGTTCTCCGGCAGCGCGGCGCGCGCGCTGCTGATCGAGACCATGCAGAGCCACGGCGTCGACAGCTTCCCGGCGCTGCTCGCCGCCACCGTGCAGGGCAGCACCGAAACCACCTTCTACGTGCTCGCCGTGTACTTCGGCGCGGTCGGCATCCAGCGCGCCCGCCACGCGGTCGGCTGCGCGCTGCTCGCCGACCTGGCCGGGGTGCTGGCGGCCATCGCGGTGTGCTACTGGTTCTTCGGCTGAGGCTTGCCGGGGAGACGCACCTTGCCTGCCGTGCTTGCGAACCATGCCCCACAAACACGAAGCCCCCGCATATCGCGGGGGCTTCGTCGTTCAGAGTGCGGGGCGGGCGGCGAATCAGAACGCCGGCACCACCGCGCCCTTGTACTTGTCGGCGATGAAGGCTTTCACCTCGTCGCTCTGCAGGGCCTTGGCCAGCTTCTGCATGGCCGCGCCGTCCTTGTTGTCCTTGCGCGCCACCAGGATGTTCACGTAGGGCGACTCGCCGCCTTCGATCACCAGGGCGTCCTTGGCCGGGTTGAGGCCGGCTTCCAGGGCGTAGTTGGTGTTGATCAGCGCCAGGTCGACCTGCTTGAGCACCCGCGGCAGGGTCGCCGCTTCCAGCTCGCGCACCTTGATGCCCTTGGGATTCTCGACGATGTCCTTGGGCGTGGCGGTGATGCTGGTGTCGTCCTTGAGCTGGATCACCCCGGCTTTGTCGAGCAGCAGCAGGGCGCGGCCGCCGTTGGTGGCATCGCTGGGGATGGCCACGGTGGCGCCTTCGGGCAGGTCGGCGAGCTGCTTGAACTTCACCGAGTAGGCGCCGAACGGCTCGACGTGGATGCCGGCGACGCTGACCAGCTCGGTCTTGCGGCTGGCGTTGAACTCGTCGAGGTAGGGCTGGTGCTGGAAGAAGTTGGCGTCGAGGTTGCCCTGCTGCACCTGCAGGTTGGGCTGCACGTAGTCGGTGAACACGCGCACCTTCAGCTCCACGCCCTGCTTGGCCAGCATCGGCTTGACGAACTCCAGCAGCTCGGCGTGCGGCACCGGGGTGGCGGCGACGTTGAGGGTCTCGGCCTGGGCGGCGGCGGAGAAGGCGGTGGCGATCAGGGTCGCGGCCAGCAGTTTTTTCATTGTTCAGCTCCTTGTGGGACGGGGTGGCGGGGCGGCGGATGGCCGCCCGGCCGGATTCACTTGCGCGAGAAGCGTATCACCAGGCGGTCGCCGACGCTCTGCAGCACCTGCACCAGCACCAGCAGGAGGATCACGGTGACCGCCATGACGTCCGGCTGGTAGCGCTGGTAGCCGTAGCGCACGGCCAGATCGCCGAGGCCGCCGCCGCCGATCAGGCCGGACATGGCGGTGTAGGACACCAGGGTGATGGCGGTGACGGTGACCGCGGCGAGGATCCCCGGACGCGCCTCGGGCAGCAGGGCGTCGACGATGATCTGCCGGGTGCTGGCGCCCATCGCCTGGGTCGCCTCGATGATCCCGCGGTCCACCTCGCGCAGCGCGGTTTCCACCAGGCGGGCGAAGAACGGCGTGGCGCCGACCACCAGCGGCGGGATGGCGCCGGCGACCCCCAGCGAGGTGCCGACGATCAGCTCGGTGAGCGGGATCATCACGATCAGCAGGATCACGAAGGGCACCGAGCGCAGCACGTTGACCACGAAGGACAGCAGCGCGTACAGCGGCCGGTGGTCGAACAGCTGGCGCGGGCCGGTCATGAACAGCAGCACGCCGAGCGGCAGGCCGAGCAGCACGGTGAACAGCAGGGACCCGCCGAGCATCGCCAGGGTGTCGAGGCCGGCCTGCCAGATTTCCGGCCAGAACACGTTGGGCAGCAGTTTCTCCAGCATCAGCGCAGCATCTCCACGTGGACGTCGGCGGCGTTCAGGCGCGCCAGGGCGGCGTCCAGGTCGCCGCCGGTGAGGGCCAGGGTCAGCTGGCCGTAGGGGGTGTCGCGGATGCGGTCGATGCGCCCGGCGAGGATGCTGTAGTCGACCCCGGTGTCGCGCGCGACCTGGCCGAGCAGCGGCGCGTAGGTGGCCTCGCCGCGGAAGGTCAGGCGCAGGATGCGCCCGGGCACGTGGGCGAAGTCGTCCTGGCGGGCGTCGGCGTCGACGTGCTCGTCTTCCAGCACGAAGCGCTGGGTGGTCGGATGCTGCGGATGGAGGAACACGTCGGCCACCGCGCCCTGCTCGACGACGGTGCCGCCGTCCATCACCGCCACGCGGTCGCAGACCCGGCGGATCACGTCCATCTCGTGGGTGATCAGCACTATGGTCAGCTTCAGCTCGCGGTTGATCTCGGCGAGCAGCTGCAGCACCTGGGCGGTGGTCTGCGGGTCGAGGGCGCTGGTGGCCTCGTCGCACAGCAGGATCTTCGGTTCCAGGGCCAGCGCGCGGGCGATGCCGACGCGCTGCTTCTGGCCGCCGGAGAGCTGCGCCGGGTACTTGTGCGCGTGCTCGCCGAGGCCGACGCGGGCCAGCAGCTCGCTGACGCGGGCATCGATGGCCGCGCGCGGCAGCTCGCCGGCCAGCTTCAGCGGCAGGGCGACGTTGTCGGCGACGGTCTTCGAGGCCAGCAGGTTGAAGTGCTGGAAGATCATCCCGATGCGCTGGCGCAGGCGGCGCAGGCCGGCGGCGTCGAGGGCGGTGGCGTCGTCGCCGTCGATCAGGATGCGCCCGCCGGAGGGCTCCTCCAGGCGGTTGATCAGGCGCAGCAGGGTGCTCTTGCCGGCGCCGGAGTGGCCGATCAGGCCGAAGATCTCGCCGGCGCCGATCTGCAGGCTGGTGGGGTGCAGGGCGGGAATCTCCCGGCCGTCGACCCGGTACGCCTTGTGGACGTTGTCGAATTGGATCACGGAAACACCTTGTGGGTGGGGGCGTGGAGGCGGCGCACAGGGCGGGCTCCAGGCGAAGGCGCCCAGTCTAGCCGCCTTCGCTTAGCGCAGAAAATTCCTTGGGGAAGTATTTATATAACGGGATGACTGCCTTGCGCCGGGCGGCGCTCAGCGCTCGCTCGGCCGCTGCAGGGCGCCGCCCAGGCCGTTGGTCAGCGCCGGCGCCTGCGGCAGCAGGGCGCGGGCATTGGCCAGCGCGGCGGTGGCGGCGTTCAGGTCGCCGGCCTCCAGGGCCTGCTGGCTGCGCTGCAGCCAGGCGTCGGCGAGCAGGCGCTGGGAGTGCTCCAGGGCCGCGGCGTCGTGGCCCTGCTGCAGCTGGCGGAAGGTGGCGGTGGCGGCGTCCAGCTCGCCGGCGGCGACCTGTGCCTCGAGCTGCGCCACGGCCGCCGGGCGCACGGCGGCGGACGGCGTCTGGGGCTGGCTCTGGCAGGCGGCCAGCAGCGGCAGGAGCAGCAGCGGCAGGCAGCGGAGGGCGGGCAGGGTCATGGCTTGAGCCTCGGACTGTTCACAAAGTGAGCAATTCTACACCGCCCGGCGCGGCAGCAGGAAGCTCAGCAGGCACAGCCCGGCGGCGCTGACCACGATCGACGGCCCGGCCGGGGTGTCCTGATACCAGGACAGCGCCAGCCCGGCACACACCGCGAGCAGGCCGAGGACGCTGGCGCCGCCGGCCATCTGCTCGGGGGTGCGCGCATGGCGCTGGGCGGCGGCGGCGGGGATGATCAGCAGCGAGGTGATCAGCAGCACGCCGACGATCTTCATCGCCACGGCGATGACGATGGCGATCAGCAGCATCAGCGCCAGGCGGATCGCCGCCACCGGCAGGCCCTCGACGCGGGCCAGCTCCTCGTGGACGGTGATCGCCAGCAGGGGGCGCCACAGCCAGGCGAGCAGGGCCAGCACCAGCGCGCTGCCGGCGACGATCCACAGCAGATCGCCGGAGCCGACCGCCAGCAGGTCGCCGAACAGGTAGGCCATCAGGTCGACGCGCACCTCGTCGAGCAGGCTGACGGTGACCAGGCCGAGCGACAGGGTGCTGTGGGCGAGGATGCCCAGCAGGGTGTCGCTGGCCAGCGGCTGGCGCTGCTGCAGGGCGACCAGCAGCAGGGCGAGCAGCACGCAGCCGACGGTCACCGCCAGGGTCGGGCTGACGTCGAGCAGAAAGCCCAGCGCCACGCCGAGCAGCGCGGCGTGGGCCAGGGTGTCGCCGAAGTAGGCCATGCGCCGCCAGACCACGAAGGAGCCGAGCGGGCCGGCGACCAGCGCCAGGGCGAGGCCGGCGAGCAGGGCGTTGAGGAGGAAGTCGGGCATGTTCAGTGCTTGCAGTGGGGGCCGTGGACGTGGGGTTTGGGCGCCAGCACCACGCTGCCGTGCAGGTCGTGGGCGTGGTCGTGCTGGTGCTGGTAGATCGCCAGGCTGCGCGCGTCCTGGCCGAACAGCTGGCGGAAGA
This sequence comes from Pseudomonas guangdongensis, assembly GCF_900105885.1. Taxonomy (NCBI): domain Bacteria; kingdom Pseudomonadati; phylum Pseudomonadota; class Gammaproteobacteria; order Pseudomonadales; family Pseudomonadaceae; genus Geopseudomonas; species Geopseudomonas guangdongensis. The sequence goes on from NZ_LT629780.1 coordinate 1,219,207, forward strand.
TCGGGTCGTTGCTGACCTGCTCGGGATGCCCGGAGCAGCACACGTGGTGGTTGAGGCAGATCACCCGGTCGGTGGCGCTCATCACCAGGTGCAGGTCGTGGGACACCATCAGCACGCCGCAGCCGTAGCGCTGGCGCAGCACGCCGATCAGCCGGTACAGCTCGGCCTGGCCGGCGACGTCGACGCCCTGCACCGGCTCGTCCAGCACCAGCAGCTCGGGCCGGCGCAGCAGGGCGCGGGCCAGCAGCACGCGCTGCAGCTCGCCGCCGGAGATCTTCTGCAGCGGGCTGTCGATCACCTGGGCGGCGCCGACCTCGGCCAGCGCCGCCTCGGCGCGGGCGCGGTCGACGCCGGGCACCAGGCGCAGGAAGCGCAGCACCGACAGCGGCAGGGTCGGTTCGACGTGGAGCTTCTGCGGCATGTAGCCGATGCGCAGCCTGTCGCGGCGCCAGACGCTGCCCGTGTGCGGGGCGAGCAGGCCGAGCACCACGCGCACCAGGGTGGTCTTGCCGGCGCCGTTGGGGCCGATCAGGGTGACGATCTCGCCGGGCGCCAGGGCCAGCTGCACATCCTGCAGCACGCGGTTGCCGGCGAACTCGACGCCGACGCCGTCGAGGCGGAGCAGCGCATCGCTCATGGCTGTACCCGGCAGCGGCTGCACAGGCCGACCACCTCGACCATCTGGCTTTCCACGGCGAAACCCACCTCGCCGGCGGCGGCGGCGATGGCCGCGCCGATGGCCGGCTGCTGCACCTCGATGGCGGTGCTGCACTGGCGGCAGAGGAAGAAATGCCCCTGGTGGCTCTGCCCCGGATGGTTGCAGCCGATGAACGCGTTCAGCGAGGCGATGCGGTGGATCAGGCCGTTTTCCAGCAGGAAGTCCAGCGCCCGGTAGACGGTCGGCGGCGCGGCGCGGCGGCCGTCCTCAGCGCTCAGCACGCCGAGGATGTCGTAGGCGCCGAGCGGCTGATGGCTGCGCCAGACCAGTTCCAGCACGCGGCGGCGCAGGGCGGTCAGGCGCGCGCCGCTGCTGGCGCACAGCGCGTCGGCGGTGGCCAGGGCGGCGGCCACGCAGTGGCTGTGGTCGTGGGGGTGGCAGGCCAGCGGTGTGGCGGTCATGGCGACACTCCAGGACGAAGGGACGTTATTATATAGCCGTTTACCCAACCGAGAGAGTCCGCCGTGCTCCGTCCGTCTTCCCTGCTGCCCGCCGCCGCGCTGGCCGCCCTGTTGATCGCCCCGGCGCAGGCCGAGGTGCGCGTGCTGACCAGCATCAAGCCGCTGCAGCTGATCGCCGCCGCCGTGCAGGACGGCGCCGGCAGCCCCGACGTGCTGCTGCCGCCGGGCGCCTCGCCGCACCACTACGCGCTGCGCCCCTCGGACATCCGCCGCCTCGGCGAGGCCGAGCTGTTCTACTGGGTCGGCCCCGATCTGGAAAGCTTCCTGCCGCGCGTACTGGAAGGCCGCCAGGCGCCGACCCTGAGCCTGCAGACCCTGCCCGGCCTGCACCTGCGCCGCTTCGGCGAGGAGCACCGGCACACCGACGCCGATGAGCACGCGCACGGCGCCGCCGCGCAGGCTGGTCACGATCACGACGATCACGACGATCACGACGATCACGACGATCACGACGATCACGACGATCACGACGATCACGACGATCACGCAGACCACGCAGACCACGCAGACCACGCAGACCACGCAGACCACGCAGGGCATGCCGGTGCCGGCGACGATCACGACCATGCCCATCGCCCCGGCAGCCTCGACGCCCATCTCTGGCTGCTGCCGGCCAATGCCCGGCTGATCGCCGTGCGGATGGCCGCCGACCTGGCCGCCGCCGATCCGCACAACGCCGCGCGCTACCGGACCAACCTGGCCGCCTTCGAGCAGCGCCTGGCGGTCAGCGACGCGCGGCTCAAGGCGCGCCTGGCGCCGCTGGCCGGCAAGCCGTTCTTCGTCTTCCACGAGGCCTTCGACTACTTCGAGGAGGCCTACGGCCTGCGCCACGCCGGAGTGTTCGCGGTGAGCGCCGAGGTGCAGCCGGGCGCCCGACACGTCGCGGCGATGCGCGAGCAGCTCAAGGCCGCCGGGCCGAGCTGCGTGTTCAGCGAGCCGCCGCTGCGCCCGCGCCTGGCGGAAACCCTCAGCGCCGGCTTGCCGGTGCATCTCGCCGAACTGGACGCCCTGGGCTTCGCCCTCAAGCCCGAGGCCGGCGCCTACGAGACGCTGCTGGAAACCCTCGGCGCGGAACTGGCGGGCTGTCTGGAGCGGCTCTGAGGCCCGGAGCCTGCCAGCCCGTGCAGCGCTGGCGCGGGCTGGCGATACCTCGGCATCGCTCGACAACCGCTGCGCGGGCTTTCGACCCTGCGCCCGGCAACGGACGCGGGCGGACGGGTCACCGGCGGCCCCGGATGCCCCGCTCGCCCTACAGCCAGCGCCTGACCCGCGCGCAGTAGGCGCGGTATTCGGCGCCGAACAGCTGCTGCAGCGCGCGCTCCTCGGCGCGGATCTGCCCGCGGTCGATCAGCAGCACGAACAGCAGCGGCGCCAGCAGCGCCAGCGGCTGGCCCAGCCACAGGGCGAAGGCGAGCAGCAGCAGGGCGTCGCCCAGGTAGATGGGGTTGCGCGAGCGGGCGAAGGGGCCCCCTTCGACCAGCCGGCTGGCGCGCTGCGGATGCAGCGGATCGACCGTGGTGCGCGCCCGCCACAGCGTCCACACGGCCGCCAGCATCAGTCCCAGCGCCGCCAGGGCGAGCAGCACGGCCAGCCCGCGCAGCGTCGCGCTGTCGAGGCGGGCGGCGGGCCAGGCGCGGTGCAGCGCCCAGCCGCCCAGCGCGCAGAGCGCGGCGAGCAGTGGCGGCGGCATCCAGCGGTGCAGGGTGGCGAGCATCGGGCGGGCCTCGTTCAGTCGTCCTGCCAGGGACAATAGCAGCCCACCGCCAGGGTGCCGGTGCTCTGTAGCGGGCGGCCGGCGAGCAGCGCCTCGATCACCGGCTCGATGAAGCTGTTGGCCGAGGTGCATACCGCGCCTTCGCTGTAGGGGCCGACGTAGGCCAGGTTGCCGTCGCGGTCCCAGATCGCCACCGCCGGGCTGGCCGGCAGCCGCTCGGCGCCGGGCAGCTCGGCCAGCGGCCGCAGGGCGCCCAGGCTGTCGGGCAGGCGGCCGCGACTGCCGGGTTTCTGCCAGACGTAGAAGTCGACGCCCTGGCCGGCGAAGTGGTCGAGCAGCTCGGCCAGGTGCTGCTGGTTGCCGACGTTGCACGGGCACGGCGGGTCCCACAGGTGCACCACGCGGATCGTCCCGCTGCCGGCCAGCTCGGCGGGCAGGCGCAGGGCGCCGGCGTCGAACAGCACGGTGCTTTCGCCGAACGGGCGGATGTAGCGGGCCTGATACCAGGCGTACAGGCTGCCCAGGCCGATCACCCAGAGCAGAACGAATAGACTGACGAAGACGGTCTTGCGGCGCGAAGCGGACATGGTGGTGGAACTGGTCGGCCAAGGGGCGCCCAGCTTGCCATGTCGCGGCGCCGGTCTGAAGATCGCAGGCAGCGGCCGATCAGCGCATCGGCCGGCAAGGGGGCATCGCCATGCAGGACAGTTTCGATCCCGCACTGCTGCGCCGGCAGCTGCCGCCGCTGAGCGCCGCGGCGGCGGCCGAGGGCGACGCGCAGGTGCAGGCCTACCGGCGCTTCTACGCCCTGGCGCAGCGCCCGGGCCTGCGCAGCCGCCTCGGCTGGGTGGCGGCCGGTGGCCGGCGCCTGGCGGTGCAGGCCTGGTGGCGCGACAGCGCGCGGGCCACGCTGTTGCTGCTGCACGGCTACTACGACCACATGGGCCTGTACCGCCATGTGCTGGACTGGGCGCTGGCGATGGACTTCGCCGTGCTGGCCTGCGACCTGCCCGGCCACGGCCTGTCCGAGGGCGCGCCGGCGAGCATCGACGACTTCGCCGAGTACCAGGCGGCGCTGGCCGCGCTGTTCGAGGCCGCCGGGCAGCTCGGCCTGCCGCAGCCCTGGCACCTGTTCGGGCAGAGCACCGGCGGCGCCATCCTGCTGGATTACCTGCTCGGCGGCGCGCCGCGCCCGGAGATCGGCCAGAGCGTGCTGCTCGCGCCGCTGGTGCGGCCGCGCGCCTGGGGCCGCTCGAAGCTCGGCTATCACCTGCTCAACCCCTTCGTCAGCCAGATCGCCCGGCGCTTCAGCGACAATTCCGGCGACGCCGCCTTCCTCGATTTCGTGCGCCACGATCCGCTGCAGGCGCAGGTGCTGCCCACCGCCTGGGTCGGCGCGCTGGCGCGCTGGATTCCGCGCATCGAGCAGGCGCCGGCCTCGGCGCAGCGGCCGCTGATCATCCAGGGCGACGCCGACATGACCGTCGACTGGCGGCACAACCTAGCGGTGCTGGCCGACAAGTTCCACGGCGCCGAGCAGCTGATCCTGCCCGGCGCGCGGCACCATCTGGTCAACGAGGAAGCGGGCCAGCGCGCGCGCCTGTTCGCCCTGCTCGGCGAGCGTTTCGCCTAGGACGCGGCGGGCGCAGGCGGGGCCGGCGCGTCGAGATGCACCGCCAGCCACACCGTCGGCCGGTCCGCCGCGGTGGCCTCGACCCGGTGGCGGCAGCCGGCCGGGATCAGCAGGTGGTCGCCCTCCGCCAGCGCGCGCGGCGCCGGCTCGCCGTCCAGTCGCAGCAGGGCGTGGCCGGCGAGCAGCAGCACCCATTCGTCCCAGTCCTGTGCGTACCAGAAGCCCGGCGGGCTGGCCTGGCCGTGGGAGACGATGCGCTCGATGCGGCAGCCGGGCCGGTTCAGCAGGTCGTCGAAGCGCTCGCCGCCGCGGGCGTCGGGCAGCGGGCGGAACAGGTTGGCGGCCGGCATACTCAGCCCAGCGCGGTGTCGAGGAACATCATCACCGCGAAGCCGAGCATCAGGCCGAGGGTCGCTTGGGTCTGGTGGCCGTTGCGGTGGGTCTCGGGGATCACCTCGTGGGACACCACGAAGATCATCGCCCCGGCGGCCAGTCCCAGGCCGACCGGGTAGGCCAGGGCGAAGCCGCTGGACAGGCCGATGCCGACCAGCGCGCCGAGCGGCTCCATCAGCCCGGAGGCGGCGGCGACCAGCACCGAGAAGCCCGGCGCCAGGCCGGCGCTGCGCAGCGCCAGGGCCACCGCCAGGCCCTCGGGGATGTCCTGGATGGCGATGGCGCTGGCCAGCGGCAGGCCGACGCTCAGGTCGCCGCCGGCGAAGCCGACGCCGATGGCCATGCCCTCGGGCAGGTTGTGCAGGGCGATGGCCAGCACGAACAGCCAGACCCGGTTGAGCCGCTCGCACTCCGGGCCGCAGGGGCCGGTGCTGGCGTGCTCGTGGGGGGTGAAGTAGTCGAGGCCGAGCATCAGCAGCACGCCCAGGCCCAGGCCGAACACCACCACCAGGGCGGCGCCCGGCGCGCTGCCGAGGATCGTCTCGGCGGCGGCGAGGCCCGGCAGGATCAGCGAGAAGGCGCTGGCCGCCAGCATCATCCCGGCGGCGAAGCCGAGCATGCTGTCCTGGCTGCGCTGGCTCACCCGGCCGAGGCCGATGGCCAGCAGCGCGCCGCCGGCGGTGGCGACGAAGCCGGCGCTGCCGCCGAGCAGCGCGCGCTGCAGGCCGAGCGGCTCGACGGCGGCGAAGGCGTTGGCGATCCCGGCCAGCAGCAGCGCCAGCAGCGCGCTGAGCGCGGCGAGCAGGCCGCCGGCGATCAGCGGGTGCTGGCGGGCCTGCAGCAGCCAGGCGTTGCGCAGTTCGGCGTTGAGGGTCTGGGTGTCGGACATGGCGGCGGCTTCGGCAGCGGAGATACTTCCATTAGAGCCGATCGGCGCGCCTGCTGCAGCGCAACGCCGCCGATGGGCGCGATGCACGGCGACTATCGCCGCGCGCGGTTGCTCAGCCCTGCGCCTCGCCGGCGCCCGGCGCCGCGGTGCGGGTCACCATCACCTGGTCGATGCGGTAGCTGTCGACGTCCATCACCTCGAAGGTGTAGCCGCCCCAGGTCACGCTGTCGGTGCGCTTGGGCACCCGGCGCAGCATGGTCATCAGGAAGCCGGCGAGGGTCTCGTACTCGTCCTCGTGGGGCACGCTGTCGATCTCCAGGGCGCGGCGCACGTCCTGGATCGGGGTGACGCCGTCGATCAGCCAGGAGTTCTCGTCGCGGCGCACGATCTGCTCCTCGTACCAGGGCGAGACCATGTCGCCCATGACGATGCTCATCACGTCGTTGAGGCTGATCAGGCCGACCACCAGGCTGTACTCGTTGACGATCAGGGCGAAGGTCTCGCCGGCCTGGCGGAACTGCTTGAGCACCTCGGCAAGGGTCAGGCGGTCGGGCACCACCAGCGGCTTGCGGAGCAGGCCGGGGTCGGCGAGGGAGATCGGCTGGTCGCCGAGCACGCGCTGGAACAGGTCCTTGATGGTCACGTAGCCGACGATGTGGTCGATGCCGCCGTCGCACACCGGGTAGGCCGAGTAGGGCTCGTCGGCGATCCGCGAGCGGATCAGCGCGTCGGGGTCGTCGATCAGGAAGTAGACGATGCTGTCGCGGTGGGTCATGGCGCTGGGCAGGGTGCGGGTTTCCAGCTCGAAGATGTTCTCGATGACCTGTTGTTCGCTGGCCGCCAGGGTGCCGGACTGGGCGCCGGCCTGGGTCATGGCGAGGATGTCCTCGGGGGTGATGCTGTCGTCGCGCTGCTTGGGCAGCTTGAGCAGGGCGATCACCCCGCCGACCAGCCAGGCGTAGACCAGCACCAGCGGCTTGAGCAGGGTGGTGAGCAGACGCATCGGGCCGATGACGCGGATGGCGAGTTGCTCGGGGACGGCCATGGCGACCTGCTTGGGAATCAGGTCGGTGACCACGATGAACAGCGAGGTGGTGAGCACGAAGGAGGCGACGAAGGCGAGGGTGGTGGCCTGTTCGGCGCTTAGCCAGGCTGCGAGCAGGCGCTCGAACGGCGGGCTGAGCAGGCCCTCGCCGACGATGCCGCCGAGGATCGCCAGGGCGTTCATGCCGATCTGCACCACGGTGAAGTAGTGGCCGGGGTTTTCCTGGATGGCGATGACCCGCAGCGCCTCGGCGTTGCCCTCGTCGGCCATCTGCCGCAGCTTCACCGGCCGCGAGGCGGCCAGGGCGATTTCCGCCAGGGAGAAGAACGCGCTGAGCAGGATGAGCAGGGCGAGCAGGAGCAGGCTGTGGCTGGCAGTCAGGGACATGGGCGGTCTGCGGGCTGTGGATAACGTCCGGAGGGTAGCATGGGCGCCCGGCGGCGGTGATGACCGCGCCGGGCGCCGGGCCGCTTCAGCGCACCACGTGGAGGAAGTGCATGTGCTGCTCGTACTGGTCGAGGATGTCGTCGATCACCTCGTCGCGCGACCAGCCCATCACGTCGTAGTCCTGGCCGCCTTCGAGCAGGTGGACCTCGGCGCGGAAGTACTTGCGCTCCTCGCGCTCGTCGCCTTCGAGCATCACGAAGCTGGGCTGCACGTAGGCGCGCGGGCGCACCTCGTAGACGAAGTCGACCTCGCTGCCGTGGCTGACCTCCAGACGGATGCGCTGGTCGTCGCCGCTCTCGACCCTGGCGCTCAGGCCCTGCTTGCGCAGCTCCTCGGCCACCGCCTCGCCGGCCGGCAGCACCACCTCGGCGAGGAAGCGGTTGACGTGGGCGCGGCGCGGGAACATCACCAGGTTGCGCAGGCGCCGCTGCCAGCCGCCGGGGCTGCGCGCCTGGCGGGTGTGTCCGGAGGTCTGGTGGCGCAGCACGCGCTTGGTGGAGTCCAGGTGCAGGGCCTTGAGCAGCCCCCACATCGAGGCCAGCAGGATCACCGAGAACGGCAGGGCGCTGGCGATGGTGGCGGTCTGCAGGGCGCTGAGGCCGTCGGCCAGCAGCAGGGCGATGGCCACCACGCCGATCGAGGCGGCCCAGAAGATCCGCTGCCACAGCGGGGTCTGCGGGTTGCCGCCGGAGGCGAGCATGTCCACCACCAGCGAGCCGGAGTCGGCCGAGGTGACGAAGAACACCACCACCATCAGCACCGCCACCGTCGACAGCACGCTGGACAGCGGGAACTGTTCGAGGAAGGCGAACAGCGCCAGCGAGCTGTCCTGGCCGACGGTGTCGGCCAGGCTGGTCAGGCCGTCCTGCATGATCATGTGGATGGCGCCGTTGCCGAACACCGTCATCCACAGCAGGGTGAAGCCGGCGGGGACGAACATCACCCCGGTGACGAACTGGCGGATGGTCCGCCCGCGCGAGACGCGGGCGATGAACATGCCGACGAACGGCGACCAGGACATCCACCAGCCCCAGTACAGCAGGGTCCAGCCGCCCAGCCAGTCGGTCGGCTCGTAGGCGTAGAGGTTGAAGGTCTTGCTGACGATCTCCGACAGGTAGCTGCCGGTGTTCTGCACGAAGGTTTGCAGCAGGTACACGGTGGGGCCGAGCACCAGCACCAGGGCCAGCAGCAGCACCGCCAGGCCGAGGTTCAGCTCGGAGAGGATGCGGATGCCCTTGTCCAGCCCGGTGACCACCGACAGGGTGGCCAGCGCGGTGACGCCGACGATCAGCGCGATCTGCACGGCGGTGCCGACCGGCACGTCGAACAGGTGGTTGAGGCCGCTGTTGATCTGCAGCACGCCGTAGCCCAGCGAGGTGGCCACGCCGAACACCGTGCCGAGGATGGCGAAGATGTCCACCGCGTGGCCGATGGGGCCGTGGATGCGCTCGCCGATCAGCGGATAGAGCGCCGAGCGCAGGGTCAGCGGCAGGTTATGCCGGTAGCAGAAAAACGCCAGGATCAGCGCGACGATGGCGTAGATCGCCCAGGCGTGCAGGCCCCAGTGGAAGAAGGTCAGCTTCATCGCCTCGCGGGCGGCCTGCACCGTGTTGGGCTCGCCCACCGGCGGGGCGACGAAGTGCATCACCGGCTCGGCGACGCCGAAGAACATCAGGCCGATGCCCATGCCGGCGGAGAACAGCATGGCGAACCAGGTGGTGTTGCTGTAGTCGGGCTGGCTGTGGTCGGGGCCGAGCTTGATGTCGCCGTAACGGCTGACGGCGAGGAACACCACGGTGATCAGGATCAGCGCCACGGCCAGTACGTAGAACCAGCTGGCGTTGCCGACGATCCAGTTCTGCACCTGGCCGAACAGGGTCTGGGCGGTCTGTGGCAGGGCCACGGCGAAGGTGACCAGGGCGAAGATCAGCAGAGCCGAGCCGAAGAACACCGGGGGGTTGAGGGTGCGCGCCAGGCGCGGGGAGGTTTCCATTGTGCAAGCGCTCCTTTTGATCGGATGGCCGCCAAGGGCGGACGGGAGGTTGCGCACGGCTCGCGCCGGGGCGCGGCGCACGATCTCCCGAGGGCGACGACTGTCGCCGTGTTGCGGGCTTTTCCATCTCTTTTCGCCACCGATCGATGCCGGAAAGATCTGGGGTGGCCAGCCAGTCTAGCACGTCGATAGCTTTTTCAGGGATTTTGAAGCTTGCCGATAGCTTGGCTGTATCGCTTAGCCGCCGTCGTGCTCGCCCAGACGGTACTGTAGCGCCTCGGCCAGATGGGCGCGGGCGATGGCCGGCGCGCCCTGCAGGTCGGCGAGGGTGCGCGCCACCTTGAGCACCCGGTGCAGGGCGCGCAGCGACAGGCGCAGGCGCTCGCCGGCGCTTTCCAGCCACTGCCGGTCGGCCTCGGCGAGGTGGCAGTGGCGCTGCAGGCCCGGCAGGTCGAGATGGGCGTTGGCGCAGCCCTGACGCTGCTGCTGCAGCGCATGTGCCGCACTCACCTGGCGGGCCAGCGCGGCGCTGTCCGGGCCCTCGGCGGTGGCCTGCAGGCGCGGCGTCTCGCGGCGCACATGCAGGTGCAGGTCGATGCGGTCGAGCAACGGCCCGGACAGCCGCGCCCGGTAGCGCTGCACCTGCTCCGGGGTGCAGCGGCAGCGCCGCTCGGCGTCGCCCAGGTAGCCGCAGGGGCAGGGGTTCATCGCCGCCACCAGCTGGAAGCGCGCCGGAAAGCGCAGGGTGCCCTGGGCGCGGGCGATCACCACCTCGCCGCTCTCCAGCGGCTGGCGCAGGGCGTCGAGCACCGCGCGGGAGAACTCCGGCAGCTCGTCGAGGAACAGCACGCCGTGGTGCGCCAGGCTGATCTCGCCGGGACGCGGGCGGCTGCCGCCGCCGACCAGCGCCGGCCCGGAGGCGTTGTGATGGGGCTGGCGGAACGGCCGCCCCGGCCAGCCGCCGAGCGCGGCGCTGCCGGCCAGCGAATGGATGGCGGCGACTTCCAGCGCCTCGTCCTCGGCGAGCGCCGGCAGCAGGCCGGGCAGGCGGCTGGCCAGCAGGGTCTTGCCGGTGCCTGGCGCTCCGCTGAGCAGCAGGTTGTGGCGGCCGGCGGCTGCCACCAGCAGGGCGCGCTTGGCGGCCAGCTGGCCCTGCACCTCGGCGATGTCGCCCGGCGCCGCCGCCGGCTGCGGCAGCCCGGCGGCGATCCAGGGCTGGAGCGGCGTGTGGCCGGCCAGGTGGGCGACCACGGCGAGCAGGTGGTCGGCGGCGTAGACGGTCAGCCCGCGGGCCAGACAGGCCTCCTCGGCGTTGTCGCGCGGCACCAGCAGGGCGCGTCCGGCGGCGCGCGCGGCCAGCGCCGCCGGCAGCACGCCGCGCAGCGGGCGCAGGGCGCCGGACAGCGCCAGCTCGCCGAGGCACTCGACGCCGTCCAGGCTGGCGGCGGGCAGCTGGCCGCTGGCGGCGAGGATGCCCAGGGCGATGGCCAGGTCGAAGCGCCCGCCTTCCTTGGGCAGGTCGGCGGGCGCCAGGTTGAGGGTGATGCGCCGGTTGGGGAACTCGAAGCCGCAGCTCTGGATCGCGCTGCGCACGCGGTCCTTGCTCTCGCGCACGGCGGTTTCCGGCAGGCCCACCAGGGTCAGCGAGGGCAGGCCGTTGGCCAGGTGCGCCTCGACGCTGACGGCGGGGGCGTCGAGGCCGAGCTGGGCGCGGCTGTGGACGATGGCGAGGGACATGATCGCTCCTTGATCGGCTGTCCCGCGGAACCCGGCCTTAGTGCGGCTGCGGCGGCTCCAGGCGGGCTTCCAGTTCGGCGACGCGCGCTTCGAGGGCTTCGAGGCGCGCGCGGGTGCGCGCCAGCACCGCCATCTGTGCGTCGAATTCGTCACGGCCGACCAGATCGAGCTTGCCGAAGGCGCCCGACAGCAGGGCCTTGAACTGGGCTTCCAGCTCGGCGCGCGGCAGCGGCGAATCGGCACTGAACAGGCGGCTGGCCTGACTGGCGAGAAGGTCGAGGACGGCTTTGGGCGGCAGCATGGGCGGTTTCCGGCAGATGAACGCCGGCAGTCTAGCAGAAGCGTCCGGTGCATCGTGCGCCGCGGCGGCGCCGGGATGGGGCGGCGGATCGTGCCGTTTTCGAGCAATGCCGGATCGTCCGTGCACCGCCTTGGTGCATGTCGCCGGGGTGGCGGCCGTCGCGCCCCGGCGCGGCGCGTAAAAGCAGGCGTTGCGTGGAGTTGGCACCCTTTCTGCAGAAGGATCGTTACCGGTGCCGAGGCGCCAGCGGCGTGCGCCAGGACAGGCCGGCACGCACGGCGCGGAGCCACGCCGGCCGGGTCAGCGGCGCCGTGCGCGCGGCGCGTTACAAATGCCGGACTCTGCGCTTAGACTTGCCCTGGGTTCATCGCTTCCTGGGGCAAGTCCACCATCACGGGAGAATTTCTATGAAGCTAGTCACCGCCATCATCAAACCCTTCAAGCTCGACGACGTGCGCGAGTCGCTGTCGGAAATCGGCGTACAGGGCATCACCGTTACCGAGGTCAAGGGCTTCGGCCGTCAGAAAGGCCACACCGAGCTGTATCGCGGTGCCGAGTACGTCGTCGACTTCCTGCCCAAGGTCAAGCTGGAAGTGGCGATTGCCGACGACCAGCTGGATGCGGTGATCGACGCCATCACCAAGGCCGCCAACACCGGCAAGATCGGCGACGGCAAGATCTTCGTGGTCAATCTGGAACAGGCGATCCGTATTCGTACCGGCGAAAGCGGTACCGACGCGATCTAAGCGCGCTACTCCACCGAACCCCCACGCCCCAGGAGTACACCATGATTTTGCGCCAATCGACCGGGCAGGACGTCCCGGTGCCTCTCGCCAGTCCCCCTCGGCATGCCGCCAGCGGCGGGCGTTGCGCCTGCGCCGGCCGGCGACAGCTGCCCGGACGCTGATCCGCGCGCCGCAGGCCCAGACGGCCAGCGCGCGGCGACCTCAACTCGATTTTTGACATGGCCGGGTTCCCGTCGTCCGGGAGCCTGCGCCGCCTTGCGCCCCGGCGCTTTCGGCTAGAGGCAGAAAAGACATGGAAAACACCGACCTGATACCCCTGCAATACGCCCTCGACACCTTCTACTTCGTCATCTGCGGCGCCCTGGTCATGTGGATGGCCGCGGGCTTCGCGATGCTCGAAGCCGGCCTGGTGCGGGCCAAGAACACCACCGAGATCCTCACCAAGAACGTCACCCTGTATGCCGTGGCCTGCGTGATGTACATGCTGGTCGGCTACCACATCATGTACTCCAGCCCGGAGGGCGGCTTCCTGCCCAGCCTGGGCTTCCTGATCGGCGACGAGCACGCCGTCGAGGTGGTCGCCGCCGGCGGCGCGGATGCGCCCTACTACTCGGCGCGCGCCGACTTCTTCTTCCAGGTGGTGTTCGTCGCCACCGCCATGTCGATCGTCTCCGGCGCGGTGGCCGAGCGCATGAAGCTGTGGGCCTTCCTCGCCTTCGCGGTGGTGATGACCGGCTTCATCTACCCGGTGCAGGGCTTCTGGAAATGGGGCTCGGGCTTCCTCAACGAGGCCGGCTTCCTCGACTTCGCCGGCTCCGGCGTGGTCCACCTGTGCGGCGCCTCGGCGGCCCTGGCCGGTGTCCTGCTGCTCGGCGCGCGGCGCGGCAAGTACGGCGCCAACGGCCAGATCAACGCCATCCCCGGCGCCAACCTGCCGCTGGCGTCGCTGGGCACCTTCATCCTCTGGCTGGGCTGGTTCGGCTTCAACGGCGGCTCGCAGCTGAAGATGAGCACCATCGAGGACGCCAACGCGGTGGCCAGCGCCTTCCTCAACACCAACATGGCGGCGGCCGGCGGCCTGCTCGCCGCGCTGGTCTGCGCCCGCCTGCTGTTCGGCAAGGCCGACCTGACCATGGCCCTCAACGGCGCCCTGGCCGGTCTGGTGGCGATCACCGCCGAGCCGGTGGCGCCCTCGATCCTCGCCGCGACCCTGATCGGCGCGGTCGGCGGGGTGCTGGCGGTGGCCGGCGTGGTGACCCTCGACAAGCTGAAGATCGACGACCCGGTCGGCGCCATCTCGGTCCACGGCCTGGCCGGGATCTGGGGTCTGCTGGCGGTGCCGCTGAGCAACGGCGACGCCACCTTCGCCGCCCAGCTGCTCGGCATCGTGTGCATCTTCGCCTGGGTGTTCGGCGCCAGCCTGGTGGTCTGGGGCATCCTCAAGGTGGTGATCGGCCTGCGCGTCGATGCCGAGGAGGAATACACCGGCGTGGACATCGCCGAGTGCGGCATGGAGGCCTACCCGGAGTTCACCCGCAAGGCCTGATCCGGCCGGCCCGTGCTGCGGCGCGGGGCAATACGCGAAGGGCGCCTGCGGGTGCCCTTTGTTTTTTCCGGCGCCACGCTAGAATGCGCGCCACATGTGTTTCTGGCCGCCTGGCGGCACCGCTGCGGCGGTTTTCCGGCGCCTGGACACAGCAACGCTTTTCTCCCGGTCGACCGCGCGCAGTTGCCGTCGCTGGGCTATAACCAACCTGCTTTGCCAGCACCACGGGGGTTCATCATGAGCGAAGAAGAACTGGAACAGGACGACCTGGACAGCGTCGAGGGCGACGAGGAAGAGGGATTCGGCGCCGCGCCGGACGATGACGGCGACAGCGACGACGAGGCTCCCGCCCCGGTCGCGAAGAAGACCAAGAAAGCCGTCGATCCGGAGGAGCTGCCCTCCATCGAAGCCAAGCAGAAGGAGCGCGATGCGCTGGCCAGAGCCATGGAAGAGTTCCTGGCGCGCGGCGGCAAGGTGCAGGAGATCGACTCCAACGTGGTCGCCGACCCGCCGAAGAAGCCGGAAGGCAAGTACGGCAGCCGCCCCATCTGAGGCGCGGAGCGATGCGAGGCGGGCCCGGCGGATGCCGGGCCCGCCTTTTTTGTGCCCGCGCGCCGCGCGTTCAGGGCTGCCCGGCGTGCCAGCGCGCGAGCAGCGCCGGCAGCTCGGCGAGGCTGGCGATCTGCGCCTGCGGGGCGCCGGCGCCCGGCCAGGGCGCGCCCTGCGGGTTGAACCACACGGCGCGCAGGCCGGCCGCCTGGGCGCCGGCGATGTCGTCGCGAGGATGGTCGCCGATGTGCACCGCCGCCGTGGCCGGGACCCCGGCCGCGGCGAGGGCGGCATGGAAGATGCGCGGGTCGGGCTTGCCGATGCCCAGCGCCTCGGCGTTGAAGGCGAACTGGAAGTAGTCGGCGATGCCGATGCGCGCCACGTCGGCGTTGCCGTTGGTCAGCACGCCGAGGCGGAACTGCCGGCTCAGCTGCGCCAGGGTCGGGCGCGCCTCGGGGAACAGGGTGACGCGCTGGCGGGCGGCGAGGAAGTGCTCGAAGGCCGCCGCCGCCAGCCGCGCCGCCTCGGCGGCGGGATAGCCAGCCTGCTCCAGGCTGTGGCGCAGCGCGCGGCGGCGCAGTTCGCTGATCCGCCCCTGGAGGATCGGCTCGCGTTCCAGCAGCCACTGGCGGTTGTGCTGCAGGCGCTCGGCCGCCGCGGCGCCGAGACGCGGCGCGTGGCGCGCCAGCCAGTTGAGCAGTTCGGCCTCGGCGGCGTACAGCACCGGGGCGACGTCCCACAGGGTGTCGTCGAGGTCGAAGGTGATCAGGCGCACGGGCATGGCGGTCTCCGGGATGGTGATGGGGGCGGGACGAGGCTCAGTCCTCGAACTCGCCGTCGGGCGCGGCAGCGGCGCGGCGCGCGCGCGGATGGGCCTGGCGGTAGACCTGGGCGAGGTGCTGGAAGTCCGCCGCGCGGGCGCTCCACTCGGGCGCCGCGCGGCCGGGCTCCGGCGGTTCGCCCAGCGGCGCCTGCGGGCTGCCCTGGAGGCGCGCGATGCCGGCGCGGCGCACCCGCTGTTGCACGGCGCGGCCGGTCAGGCGCTGGCCGTTGCGGGCGACGAACAGCGCCGGGCTCGCCGCGGCGCAGGTGGCCCGCTGCTGCAGCCAGGCCTGCAGCGCCTGACGCGCCGCGCGGGCGAGCGGCAGGTCGCGGCACAGGCCGCCGTGTCCGGCGACGCGCAGCCGGCCGGCGTCGAGGTCGAGCTGCGCGCAGTCCAGCGCGCTCAGCTCGATCAGGCGCAGCCCGGAGCAGTAGAAGAGTTCCAGCATGGCCAGATCGCGGCAGAGCAGGAAGGCGTCGTCCGCCGCCTGCTCGGCGCTGGGCGCGGCCGCGTCGGCGGCGGGCTGGTCGGCGGCAGGTGCGCGGCGGGCGTCCGGTTCGCGGTGCATGGGACCTCCTGGGCGGCGTGCGGCGGTTCTGCACCCCGGCCGCCCTGGCGGGCGGCGCGCCTCAGCGGGCCGGACGCAGCGGCGGCAGCAGCCGGGGCAGCAGGCGGGCGACGATTTCCGCGACATGGCCGAGAAATACCATGCCCAGCGAGCTCTTGTAATGGTGCGGGTCGGGGCTGCCGAGCGCCAGCACGCCGTGCAGGCCCTGGTGGTCGAGCACCGCCACCGCCGCCGAGCCGATGCGCTCGGCCGGGGCGGCGGGGAACAGGAAGGCCAGCTCCTCGGCGCGCAGCACGCCGCAGACGGTCTTCTGGCCGCCGAGCAGGGCGCCGATGGCCTGTTCGGCCTCGCGCGCACCGACCCAGCGGCCGACGACCGGCGGCTGCTCGTTGAACAGCAGCAGGCTGACGTAAGGCACCTTGAACTCGTGGCGCAGGCTGTCCTCGACGGCGGCGACCAGCTCTTCGAGGCTGTCGGCGTCGAGCAGGGCGACGATCAGCCGGCGGGTGCGCTCGAACAGCCGGTCGTTGTCGCGGGCCACGTCCATCAGCTGGGCGAGGTGGCTGCGCAGCTCCTGGTTGCGCTCGCGCAGCAGGCGCAGCTGGCGCTCGACCAGCGACACCGCATGGCCCGCCTCGTGGGGAATGCGCAGGGTTTCCAGCAGCGCGTCGCGGCCGACGAAGAACTGCGGGTGCGCCGCCAGCCAGGCGGCGACCTGTTCGGCGTCCAGCTCGGGCACCGGCTCGTGCATGCTCACAGGCGCACCTGGCCTTCGAACACCCGCACCGCCGGGCCGGTCATGATCACCGGCTGGCCGGGGCCGGCCCACTCGATGCTCAGGGTGCCGCCGGGCAGTTCGATCTGTACCGGCGAGGCCAGCCAGCCCTGGCGGATGCCGGCCACCGCGGCGGCGCAGGCACCGGTGCCGCAGGCCCGGGTCTCGCCGCAGCCGCGCTCCCAGACGCGCAGGCGCGCGCGGTGGGCGTCGAGCACCTGGAGGAAGCCGATGTTGGCCTTCTGCGGGAAGCGCGGGTGGACTTCCAGCTGCGCGCCGAGCGTGTGCACCGGCGCCGCGTCGACGTCGGCGACGCGCAGCACGCCGTGGGGGTTGCCCATCGACACCGCGGCCAGTTCGACCAGCTGGCCGCCGACCTCGACCTCGTAGGCGACGGCGGCTTCCGGGGCGAGGAAGGGGATCTCGGCGGGCTCCAGGCGCGGCGCGCCCATGTCCACGCCGATCTGCCCGTCGCTGCGCAGGTTCAGCTCGATGATGCCGCCGCGGGTCTCGACGCGGATGCGTTTCTTGGCGGTCAGGCGCTTGTCGGTGACGAAGCGGGCGAAGCAGCGCGCGCCGTTGCCGCACTGCTCCACCTCGGAGCCGTCGGCGTTGAAGATGCGGTAGCGGAAGTCCACGTCCGGCCGGCTCGGCGGCTCGACGATCAGCAGCTGGTCGAAGCCGACGCCGGTGTGGCGGTCGCCCCACTGGCGCACGTGCTTGGGCTGGATGTGGGCGTGCTGGGTGACCAGGTCGATGACCATGAAGTCGTTGCCCAGCCCGTGCATCTTGGTGAAACGCAGCAGCATGCCGGCCTCCGGATCAGTTGGGCAGCAGGCTTTCGCCGGCGTACAGCTCTTCGACGGTTTCGCGGCGACGCACCAGGTGGGCCTGCTCGCCGTCCACCAGCACCTCGGCGGCGCGGCCGCGGGTGTTGTAGTTGGAACTCATGACGAAGCCGTAGGCGCCGGCCGAGCGCACCGCCAGCAGGTCGCCTTCGGCCAGCACCAGCTCGCGGTCCTTGCCGAGGAAGTCGCCGGTCTCGCAGATCGGCCCGACCAGGTCGTAGGGGCGCGCCTCGCCGGCGCGCGGCTGCACCGGGACGATGTCCATCCACGCTTGGTACAGCGCCGGGCGGATCAGGTCGTTCATCGCCGCGTCGATCACCGCGAAGTCCTTGTGCTCGGTGTGCTTGAGGTACTCGACGCGGGTCAGCAGCACGCCGGCGTTGGCGACGATCGAGCGGCCCGGCTCGAACACCAGGGCCAGCTCGCGCCCGGCCAGGCGTTCGCGCACCGCGGCGATGTAGTCGCCGGCCAGCGGCGGCTGCTCGTCGCGGTAACGCACGCCGAGACCGCCGCCCAGATCCAGGTGCTTGATGGCGATGCCGCGCGCGGCGAGACGGTCGACCAGCGCCAGCAGGCGTTCCAGGGCGTCGAGGAAGGGTTCCAGTTGGGTCAGCTGCGAGCCGATGTGGCAGTCGACGCCAACCACTTCCAGGTTCGGCAGCTCGGCGGCGCGGGCGTACACGGCCTCGGCGATGTCGATGCTGATGCCGAACTTGTTCTCCTTGAGGCCGGTGGAGATGTACGGGTGGGTCTGCGCGTCGACGTCGGGGTTGACGCGCAGCGACACCGGCGCCTTGACGCCCAGCTCGGCGGCGACTTCCTGCAGGCGCTCCAGCTCGACGTCGGACTCGACGTTGAAGCAGTGCACGCCGACTTCCAGCGCGCGGCGCATGTCGTCGCGGCTCTTGCCGACGCCGGAGAAGACGATCTTGGCCGGCGTGCCGCCGGCGGCCAGCACGCGCTCCAGCTCGCCGCGCGAAACGATGTCGAAGCCGGCGCCGAGGCGCGCCAGCACGTTGAGCACGCCGAGGTTGGAGTTGGCCTTGACCGCGAAGCACACCAGATGCTCCATGCCGGCCAGGGCGTCGGCGTAGGCGCGGTACTGCGCCTCGATGTGGGCGCGGGAATAGACGTAGGTGGGGGTGCCGAAGCGCTCGGCGAGGGCGGGCAGGGACACGCCTTCCGCGAACAGCTGGCCGTCGCGGTAGTCGAAAGGTTGCATGCAGGCCTCCTGGGGGCGTCCGCCCACAGGCGGACGCGCGGGATCAGAGTTCGAAACGGTCTTTGCTATTGCCGGCTTTCTCGTCGCCTGGCAGGTACAGCGGACCTTTCTGGCCGCAACCGGTGAGCCCGGCGCTGAGCACGAACAGCGCGAGCAGGGGAAGCAACAGGCGCTTCATGGCGGAAATCCTTGTAAAAGCAACGATTGCGCCGGAGTATACCGACCCCCCGAGGGCTTGCCTATGCGCCGGGATGCACGGCGGGCGCGGCCTGCGCGGGGCCTTTGTGTGCAACCCGGTTCCCGCGGAGAACAGCCCATGAGCCTCACCGAAGCCCGCTTCCACGACCTGGTGGATGCCCTGCAGGAGGCGCTCGAAGACGCCTTCGACGCCAGCGATCTGGACCTTGACCTCGAGAACAGCGGCGGCGTGCTGACCGTGCGTTTCGACAACGGCAGCCAGCTGATCTTCAGTCGCCAGGAGCCGCTGCGCCAGCTGTGGCTGGCGGCGCGTTCCGGCGGTTTCCACTTCGACTACGACGAGAACGCCGGCGGCTGGGTGTGCGACGCCAACGGCGAGGCGCTGCCCGCCATGCTGGCGCGGCTGACCCGCGAGCAGGCCGGCTGCGAGGTCGATTTCGGTGCGCTCTGAGGGTGCTGGCGCGCCGCGCGACGCGGAAGGGCGCATCGCCTCGCCGTGCGTCGGCAGCTGCGGACTGGACGCGCGCGACGTCTGCCGCGGCTGCGGCCGGCTGCGCGAGGAAATCCGCCAGTGGCGCGGCGCCGACGACGCGCTGCGCCTGGAAATCCGTGCCCTGGCCGAGGCGCGGCAGGCCGGCTGAGGCCTTGCCTATTCCCCTTGCTGTGCTATGGTCGGGCGCAAACCCCGCCTGCGCCGGTTGTGTAAAGACACCGCGTCTGGCGATGCGCCGTTGAAGCCCCCGTCCACGCCAAGCCCCCTGCGGGCCCGGCGTCCCGTGGCTTTCGCTTTGCCTCGCCGACGTTTGCGACGTTTTCACACAGCCTGTCCGGGCGGGGTTTTGCGTTTTCCTCACCGACCCCAAGGAGCACTGCCGACATCATGAGCCTGCCACCACCGATTACCATCACCCGTCTCGACCTGCAGCGTCTGGAAAAGCTGCTGGACAGCCTGGAGGACTACGGCCCCACTGCCGAGGCACTGGAGCGCGAGCTGGAGCGCGCCGAGGTGGTCGGTCTCGACGCGGTGCCGCCGGGCGTGGTGACGATGAACTCCACCGCCCATTGCCGCGAGGAAGCCAGCGGCAAGGAATATCACCTTACCCTGGTCTACCCCCACGAGGCGGGCGCCGAGGGTTCGGTGTCGGTGCTCGCCCCGGTGGGCTGCGCCCTGCTCGGCCTGTCGGTGGGACAGACCATCGACTGGGCGGTGCCCGGCGGCAAGAGCCTCAAGCTGACCCTGCTGGGCGTCGACTACCAGCCGGAGGCGGCCGGCGAGGTACGCTGAGCGCCGCCCCGCAGGCGCAAGGCAAACAGCCCGCGACCGGGAAACCGGCGCGGGCTGTTTGCGTTCCGGCGACCACGACGGGCCTTGCCCACCATGGCCGCCTTGCGGCGGGCGTCAGGCCGGCTGCAGGATGGTCAGCACGGTGCGCAGCTGTTCGGTGGCGTCGAGGCCCAGGCTGGTCAGGTAGCCGCCGTCGACCTGGGAGATCAGACCCTTGGCGAACAGGCGCTCGCCGGCGGCGATCAGCGTCGGTGCGGCGTCGTGGTGGATCTTCAGCCCCTCCAGGGTGTTGTCCGGGTTGAACAGGGTCAGCAGTTCCAGTTCGGCGATCAGTTCGGCATTCAGGCGCATGAGCGACTCCAGTACGGAGGCGGCAGCCGGATGCTGCCACCGGTTTGTTATTCGTCTTCCTCGTCCGCGTCCTGCAGGGCCTCGGGCAGCTCCGGCAGGGCGCGCAGCATCTGTTCGTAGCCGGCGCCGTCGAACGGGCGGTTGTCGGCGAGCATGTTCTCGATCTCGTGGGCGAGGATCAGCGCCATCAGGCGCACCGCCTCGCTACGCTCGTAGCCGACCAGGGTCAGCTTGTTGAGGGTGGCCTGGGCTGCGGCCGGCTCGCCGGCGGCGACCTGGTTCTCGATGGCCTCGATCAGTTTCTCTTCGGCGAAGACGGCATCGTCCTCGGCACTGTGTTCGGTCATGGTGGGGGGCTCTTCGCGGGGCGGCGGGTTTTCTTCGTCCAGCCGGCAGAGGGTGCAGCTGCCGTCGTCGGGGCGGCTGGTTTCGATGTAGCGCAGGCGCCGGCTGGCCGACTGGCGGTCGGCTGCGACGCGAAAGCGCGGGCGGTCGGGGGTGGACATGGCGGGCATTCCGGGCGGCCTTGGCCTCCTTCATAACCCGCCACTGCCGGGCGCGGCAAGCGCTCCTTGGTCGGAGCGCTGCCGCAGCGACCTCAGCGTGCGGCCAGCAGCTCGCGGCCGCGGACCACGGCGGCGCGCACCTGGGCCGGGGCGGTGCCGCCGATGTGGTCGCGGGCGTTGACCGAGCCTTCCAGGGTCAGCACGGCGAACACGTCGGCGTCGATCTGGTCGCTGAACTGGCGCAGCTCGTCCAGGCTCATCTCGGCCAGGTCCTTGCCGGTCGCCACGCCGTACTTCACCGCGTGGCCGACGATCTCGTGGCAGTCGCGGAACGGCAGGCCCTTGCGCACCAGGTAGTCGGCCAGATCGGTGGCGGTGGAGAAGCCGCGACGGGCGGCCTCGCGCATCACCTCGACGCGCGGCCGGATCGCCGGGACCATGTCGGCGAAGGCGCGCAGCGAGTCGCGCAGGGTGTCGGCGGCGTCGAACAGCGGCTCCTTGTCCTCCTGGTTGTCCTTGTTGTAAGCCAGCGGCTGGCCCTTCATCAGGGTCAGCAGGCCGGTCAGGGCGCCGAACACGCGGCCGCTCTTGCCGCGCACCAGCTCGGGGACGTCCGGGTTCTTCTTCTGCGGCATGATCGACGAGCCGGTGCAGAAGCGATCCGGCAGCTCGATGAAGTTGAACTGCGCGCTGGTCCACAGCACCAGCTCCTCGGAGAAGCGCGACAGGTGCATCATCGCCAGGGAGGCGGCGGCGCAGAATTCGATGGCGAAGTCGCGATCCGACACGCCGTCCAGCGAGTTGCCGCCGATGGCCTCGAAGCCGAGCAGCCGGCAGGTGATCTCGCGCTGGATCGGGTAGGTGGTGCCGGCCAGCGCCGCCGAGCCCAGCGGCATGCGGTTGACCCGCTTGCGGCAGTCGACCAGGCGCTCGTAGTCGCGCGACAGCATCTCGAACCAGGCCAGCAGGTGGTGGCCGAAGGTCACCGGCTGGGCGGTCTGCAGGTGGGTGAAGCCGGGCATGATCACCTCGGCGTGCTGCTCGGCCTGCGCCAGCAGGCCCTCTTGCAGGCGGGTGATCTCTTTGATGATCACGTCGATCTCGTCGCGCAGCCACAGGCGGATGTCGGTGGCGACCTGGTCGTTGCGGCTACGCCCGGTGTGCAGCTTCTTGCCGGTGATGCCGATGCGGTCGGTCAGGCGCGCCTCGATGTTCATGTGCACGTCTTCCAGATCGACGCGCCAGTCGAACTGGCCGGCTTCGATCTCGCCCTGGATCTGGGTGAGGCCGTCGATGATCGCGTCGCGCTCGGCGACGCTCAGCACGCCGGCCTGTTCGAGCATGGTGGCGTGGGCGATGGAGCCCATGATGTCGTGGCGGTACAGGCGCTTGTCGAAGTCGACGGAGGCGGTGAAGCGGGCGACGAAGGCGTCGACCGGCTCGCTGAAGCGGCCGCCCCAGGACTGGTTGGTTTTTTCGCTGCTCATCGGTGTCTCATGCTGTGCGTGCGGGGTACGAAGGAATGGCCGGCATGATAGCAGCTCGCTCGCGCTGGCCGGATGCCCGGCGCCGCATGGCACTTTTCGCGCCAGAAGACGGTCTTAGCGGTAATGACCAGGACCGGCGGTCAGTTTCGTGCGCTGGTCTATTCTTCAGCATGTCCCTCGCAGGAAGCCGAGCATCATGAATGTCCTGATCGTCGCTGACGCAATCGAGGCGCGCGAGCGCCTGCTCCGGCTGGTCGGCCAGCTCGATGGCTGCCGTGTCCTCGACCCCGTTGCCGGTGGCGAGGGTGCCCTGGCGGCGCTCGACAGCCAGCCGGTGGATGTACTGCTGCTGGGTCTGGCCGACCTGCCGCTGGCCGCGCGGCTCACCGAGCGCGAGCAGACGCCGGCGCTGCTGCTGTATCTGCCGGAGGCGGGCGCGCTGGCCGCCGAGACACTGGCCGAGGCGGACATCGCCCATGTCTGCCTGGACGACGACGCGGCGACGCTGGCCGTCGCCCTGGCGCGGGCCCAGCGTCCGACGCGCAACCAGCTGCTGACCCTGACCCGTCCGCCACGGCCGGGCCAGCCGCCGCGCAGCCACATCGGCGCGCGCACCCGCCGCGGCGTCGACCTGATCCCCATCGACGAGGTGTGCTACTTCGTCGCCGACCACAAGTACGTGACCCTGCGCCACACCCATGGCGAGGTGCTGCTCGACGAAACCCTCAAGGCGCTGGAGGAGGAGTTCGGCGCGCGCTTCGTGCGCATCCACCGCAACGCGCTGGTGGCCCGCGCGCGCATCGAGCGCCTGCAGCGCACCCCGCTGGGCCACTTCCAGCTGCATCTGGCCGGGCTCGGCGAGGAGACCCTGACCGTCAGCCGCCGCCACGTCAGCGGCCTGCGCAAGCTGATGCAGACGCTCTAGCCGGGCCCCGGCCCGGCCCTTGCCTTGGGCCAATCCAGCCGCCCGGCGGAGCCTGCTATCATCGCGGCCATCCGACAGTGCTTCTGGAATCGCCCATGTCCCGCCAAATCCGCATCGCCACCCGCAAGAGTGCCCTCGCCCTGTGGCAGGCCGAATACGTCAAGGCCCGCCTCGAAGCCGCCCACCCGGGCCTGACCGTGACCCTGGTGCCGATGGTCAGCCGCGGCGACAAGCTGCTCGATGCGCCGCTGGCGAAGATCGGTGGCAAGGGTCTGTTCGTCAAGGAACTGGAAACCGCCCTGCTGGAAGATGAAGCCGACATCGCCGTGCACTCGATGAAGGACGTGCCGATGGACTTCCCCGCAGGCCTGGGCCTGTACTGCATCTGCGAGCGCGAAGACCCGCGCGACGCCTTCGTCTCCAACACCTACGCCAGCCTCGACGCGCTGCCGGCCGGCAGCGTGGTCGGCACCTCCAGCCTGCGCCGCCAGGCCCAGTTGCTGGCGCGCCGCCCGGACCTGGAAATCCGCTTCCTGCGCGGCAACGTCAACACCCGCCTGGCCAAGCTCGATGCCGGCGAGTACGACGCGATCATCCTCGCCGCCGCCGGGCTGATCCGCCTCGGCTTCGAGGCGCGCATCCGCGACTTCATCAGCGCCGAGGACAGCCTGCCGGCCGGCGGCCAAGGCGCGGTGGGCATCGAGTGCCGCAGCGCCGACGCCGAAGTGCATGCGCTGCTGGCGCCGCTGCACCATGCCGATACCGCCGACCGGGTCAACGCCGAGCGCGCACTGAACAAGCGCCTCAACGGCGGCTGCCAGGTGCCGATCGCCTGCTACGCGCTGCTGGAAGGCGGCGAGCTGTGGCTGCGCGGCCTGGTCGGCCAGCCCGACGGCGGCGAGCTGCTGCGCGCCGAGGCCCGTGCCCCGCGCGCCGCCGCCGAGACCCTCGGCGTGCAGGTCGCCGAGGCGCTGCTGGCGCAGGGCGCGGCGCGGATTCTCGCCGCGGTCTATGGCGAGGACGGCCAGCCGTGACGGCCTGGCGCCTGCTGCTGACCCGTCCGGCCGAGGACTGCGCGGCGCTGGCGCAGACCCTCGCCGGGCACGGCATCTTCGGCCACTGCCTGCCGCTGCTGGCCATCGAGACGCTGCCCGAGACGCCTGAGCAGCGCGCGCTGTTCCTCGATCTGGACCGCTACTGCGCGGTGGT
Organism: Pseudomonas guangdongensis; assembly: GCF_900105885.1. NCBI lineage: Bacteria > Pseudomonadati > Pseudomonadota > Gammaproteobacteria > Pseudomonadales > Pseudomonadaceae > Geopseudomonas > Geopseudomonas guangdongensis. The sequence goes on from NZ_LT629780.1 coordinate 1,243,576, forward strand.
GGCCGTCAGCAAGCCGGCGGCGCGCCTGGGCCTCGAACGGCTCGACCGCTACTGGCCGCAGCCGCCGATGCGCCAGCGCTGGTTCGCGGTCGGCGCGGCGACCGGCGCACTGCTCGACGCCTACGGGCTGGACGCCCACTGGCCGGAGGCCGGCGACGACAGCGAGGCGCTGCTGGCCCTGCCGGCGCTGCAGCAGGCCATCGCGGTGCCCCAGCCGCGGGTGCTGATCCTGCGCGGCGAGGGCGGGCGCGACTGGCTCGGCGAGCAGTTGCGCGGGCAGGGGGCGAGCGTCGACTATCTTTCCCTGTATCGCCGCACGCTGCCCGACTACCCCGCCGGCGCGCTGAGCGCGACGGTTCGCGAGCAGGCGCTCAACGGCCTGGTGGTCAGCAGCGGCGAGGGGCTGGCCAACCTGCAGCGCCTGGCCGGCGCGGACTGGCCGCAGCTGGCCCGCCTGCCGCTGTTCGTGCCCAGCCCGCGGGTCGCCGCGCTGGCCCGCGAAGCCGGCGCGGAGCACGTGCACGACTGCCGCGGCGCCAGCGCCGCGGCGCTGCTGGCCTGTCTGGCCGGCGCCGCCATGGAATCTCGATGACGGCCGGCTGCGCAGCGCCGCCGGCCGTGTGACCCCACAAGAAGGATGCTCCAGTGACAGACGCCGCTCCGCAACCCGACACCGTCCCCGCCGCCGCTCCGGCCGGCGCCGCGCCCCAGGCCCCGGCCAGCCCGGCCCGTGCCGGCGGCGGGCGTTCCCTGACCTTCCTCGCCCTGCTGCTCGGCGCCGGCGGCCTGCTGCTGGGCGGCTGGAGCCTGTCCCAGCTGCAGGGCCTGCAGGGCATCGACCACCAGCAGCTGGAACGCCTGCAGGGCGTCCAGGGGCAGGCCGAGAGCCTGCAGGGACGGGTCCGCCAGCTCGACGAGCAACTGGGCCGTCTGCCGGCGCCGGCCGCACTAGCCGAGCGCGAGCGTCTGCTCGCCGAACTGCAGGCCGGCCAGCAGCAGCTCGCCCGGCGGGTCGACCGGGTGCTCGGCGCCAGCCGTCAGGAGTGGCGCCTCGCCGAGGCTGAACACCTGCTGCGCCTGGCCACCCTGCGCCTGACCGCGCTGCAGGACGTCAACAGCGCGCGCTTCCTGGTCGACGCCGCCGACCAGATCCTCCGCGACCAGGACGACCCGGCGGCCTTTGCCGCCCGCGAGCAACTGGCGCGCGGTCTCGAAGCGCTGCGCCAGCTGCCGGCGGTGGACCGCACCGGGCTGTTCCTGCAGCTGGCCGCGCTGAGCGAGCAGAGTGCCGCGCTCAACACCCGGCGCCCGGAATTCCGCGCCGGCACGGCCGAGGTGCCGGCCGCCGCGCAGGTCGCCGAGGGCGATGGCGCCAGCCGCTGGGCGGACTGGTGGCAAAGGCTGAGCGGTTTCGTACGCCTGGAGGTCGGCGCCGCGGACGAGGTGCGGCCGCTGCTGGCCGGCGAGACCCTCGAACAGCTGCGCCTGGCCCTGCGCCTGACTCTGGAGCAGGCGCAGTGGGCGGCGCTGAATGCCCGCCCGGAGGTCTACCGGGCCGCGCTGGAGCAGGCGCGCGCGCTGCTGCAGCGCTACTTCGGTCTCGACGAGGCGCATAACCTGGCCTTCTACGAACGCCTCGGCGAACTGGCGCAGCAGCCGGTGGCCCAGGCCATGCCCGATCTGACCCCGGCGCTGAACGCCCTGCAGGCCTATCTGGACCAGCGGGCGCGTGCCGAACTGGAAGCGGCCGGCGCCGCCAACACCGAGGCGGCTACCGGGAACGCCGCCGCCGCGCCCGAGCCGGTCGTGGTGCCTTCTGAGGCCGAGCTGCAGGAGGTGCAGCCATGAGAAAGCGCACCTTCCTGCTGCTGCTGCTGGCGATCCTGGTCGCCGCGCTGCTGGGGCTGGCCATCGCCGACCATGCCGGCTACGTGCTGATCGCCTACAAGGGTTTCCGCTACGAATCGACCTTCTGGGTGTTCCTCGCCCTGGGCGGCGGTCTGTTGGCGCTGGCCTACGCCCTGCGCCGACTGCTCGGCCTGCTGGGCGCCTCCGGGCGGCTGGTCAATCCCTGGTCGGGGCGCAACCGCCAGCGGCGTGCCCAGCAGGCCGCCCAGCGCGGCTTCCTGGAGCTGGCGGCCGGGCGCTGGTCCCATGCCTTGCGCCTGCTGCGGCGCGCCGCCGAGCAGGGCCAGCAGCCGCTGGTCGCCTATCTGGCTGCGGCGCGCGCGGCCCACGAGCTGGGCGAGCACGAACGCGCCGACGCCCTGCTGCGCGAGGCCCTGGAGCGCGAGCCCAAGGCCGGCGTGGCGGTGGGACTGGTGCAGGCCGGGCTGCAGATCGAGCGCGGGCAGGACGAGCAGGCGCTGGCCGCGCTGCTGCGCATCCGCGAGCAGCACCCCCGGCATCCGCGCGTGCTGCGCCTGTTGCCGCAGGTCTACGAGCGTCTGCAGGACTGGCAGGGTCTGTGCCAGCTGCTGCCCGACCTGCAGCGCCAGCAGACCTTCAAGGTCGCCGAACTGGAAGCGCTGGAGCGGCGTGCCTGCCATGCCCTGCTGGAGCAGGCGGCGCAGCGCTGCAGCGCCGGCGATGCCGCGCCGCTGCGCCAGGCCTGGCAGCAGCTGGCCCCGGCCGCGCGCCAGCAGGCGGCGCTGCTGGCCGCCTATGTCGAGCAGTTGCGCCACTTCGGCGCGGCTGCCGAAGGCGAGGCCGAGGAGCTGCTGCGCGCGGCCCTGGAGCGGCAGTTCGACGTCACCCTGGTGCGCCTCTACGGCCTGCTGCAGGGGCGCGACCTGGCGCGCCAGCTGGGCGCCGCCGAGGGTTGGCTGAAGGCTCAGCCGGGCAACGCCGCGCTGCTGCTGGCGCTGGGCCGGCTGTCGCTGCGCAACCGGCTGTGGGGCAAGGCGCGCGACTACTTCGAGCGCAGCCTGGCCGTCGAGCGCAGCGCCGAGGCCTGCATCGAGCTGGCGCGCCTGCTCGGCCAGCTCGGCGAGGGCGCCCGCAGCCAGCAGGTGCTGCAGCAGGGGCTCGGGCTGCTCGGCCGCGACCTGCCGGCCTTGCCGCTGCCGGTTCCGGCACGCTGAGTCCGCCTGCGCCAGCGGGTCGCCTTGAAAGGCGGCCCGGCTTTCCTCTACCGTAACCGCCCCTTGCCGCCCCCCGGAGTCGCCATGCTGCTGGCCAACCCCCGTCTGCTCAACCTGCTGGTCTTCCTCGGCTGTGCCGCGCTGCTGGCGTTCGGCCTGTACCTGGAGCATGTCGAGGGGCTGGCGCCGTGCCCGCTGTGCGTGGTGCAGCGCATCGAGTTCGTCGCCGTCGGCCTGACCTGTCTGGCGGCCGCCCTGCACGGCCCGCAGCGCCGTGGCCGGCGCGTCTACGCCGTGCTGACCCTGCTGTTCGCGGGGGCCGGCATGGCCTCGGCGGGCCGGCAGATCTGGCTGCAGACGCTGCCGCCCGACCAGCTGCCGGCCTGCCTGCCGAGCCTCGACTATATGCTGGAGGCGCTGCCCTTCCAGGACATCGTGCGGATGATGCTGCACGGCACCGCCGACTGCGCCGAAGTGACCTGGAGCCTCCTGGGGCTGAGCATCCCCGAGTGGAGCCTGCTGGCCTTCACCGCCTGCGCCGCGCTGGCGTTGTTCCAGGGGCTGCGCCGCGACTGAGCGGAACGACTCTCCTTTCGCGCCAGAAACTGAACGGTCGTATTAAAGTTTTTCCCCTCCCTGCTTGAAGGCGTCGGAAAGCCGGCATAGTCTGCCCGCACGGGGACGCGAGAAGATCCCCGCGTCGGTACGGCCAGCAGTCTGTGCTGAGTCGCCAGTGGCGTACCTTGCATGGAAACAGGACTGCCAACCGGCAGGGGGGAGAACATGCTCGAGAATTGCCGCAATGCCCAGGAGCGCTGGGGAGGCGTACACCGTTTGCTTGACCGCTGGCTGCAGGCGCGCCAGCAGCTGATCGAGGCCTACCAGCAGATCAAGACCCACCCGCAGGCCTGCGGCCAGCGGCTGCAGGAGTTCTGCGACTGCCTGGTCGACTACGTGTCGGCCGGGCACTTCGAGATCTACGGCCAGCTGCTCGACGAGGCCCGCGCCTTCGACGACCGCCGCGCCCTCGAACTGGCCGGACAGGTCTACCCGCTGCTGGAGAGCAGCACCGCCGCGGCGCTGGACTTCAACGACCGCTGCGACAACGGCGACTGCCGCGACGGCGCCGGCCTGGCGGTCGAGCTGCAGCGCCTGGGCCAGCAGCTGCACGAGCGCTTCGAGCTGGAGGACTGCCTGATCGAGGTGCTGCACAACGCCCACAGCCAGGTGGGCGCGGTCTGAGGCGCCCGGGCGTCTGGCTACGCAGTCGGCGGAGGGCTAGTATCAGGGCACACTCATCGCCAGGAGGCGCGCCCATGTCGGCCAAGAAAAAGTCCGTCAACACCCCGTTGCACCTGCTCCAGCAGCTGTCCCACAGCCTGCTGGAGCATCTCGAATCCGCCTGCAGCGAGGCATTGGTCGAGGCCGAGAAGCTGCTCGCCAAGCTGGAGAAACAGCGCGGCAAGGTGCAGGACAAGCTGCACAAGGCCAACCAGAAGCTGCAGGACGCGGCCCAGGCCGGCAAGCTCAAGGCGCAGGCCCGGGCGCGGGAAAGCATCGCCGAGCTGGAAGAACTGCTCGATACCCTCAAGGCGCGGCAGACCGAGACGCGCGACTACATCGGCCGCCTGAAGCTCGACATCGAGCAGAGCCTGCACCTCGCCCAGGGCGTCGGCAAGGTCCGCGAGGCGGTCGCCGCCGTCCTGCACAGCCGTGACGGCGCCGCGCCCCAGCCGGCGCCGCGCACCACCCGCCGGGCTCCGGCAAGCACTGCGCCGGCCGCTGTCGCCACCGCCACGCGCACCCGCAAGACGCCGGCCAAGAGCGCCGTCCAGGCGCCGGTTGCGGCCGCCGACGCGCCGCTCACCCCGGCCGCCAAACCGGCCCGCAAGCGCAGCACGCCGGCAGCCAAACCGGCCAGCGCCCCGCCCGCTGCCGCCGCGCCGGCCCAGCCCGTAGCCGCCAAGCCCGCCGACAAGCCGTCTCAGTCCTGAGCAGCGGCCGCCGCCCGCAGGCTCGCGAGCAGCGCGGCCGGCAGTTGTTCAACGCATAGCCGTTCCAGCCAGGTCGCCGCGGCTTCGCCCGGCGGCCAGTCGGCGGCGGTCTGTTCCAGGCGTTCCAGCAGCAGGCGCTCGGCGTCCAGTTCCAGGGCTGCCAGGCGCTGGCGCAGGGCGGCCAGCCCGGCGTCCTGCTGCGCGGGAGTCTTCCAGGCCCGTCGCAGGTGGCGCAGCGGCGCCGTCACCTGGTCTTGCCAGGCGTCCGCCAGGCGCCTGAGCGCCACCACCCGCTGCGCCTCGGGCCGGCTGCCGCGTCGCTCCAGCCACAGCCCGGCCAGCAACAGGCAGACATCCACGCCATGCGCGTCCTGTGCCTGCAGGCAGCGCTCGGCCACCCCTTCCTGCGCGTAGAGCGCCGTGGCGAACTCCCACAATCCGTGCTGCATGCTGCCTCCGCCGGGGCGCGGACGAAGCTGCTAAACTGCGCGCCCGCCGATCGCCCATTTCCGTGACCATGATCCGACTCCTGAATCTTACCCTGCAGCGTGGCCCGCAGCGCCTGCTCGAAGGCGCCGACCTGACCCTGCACGCCGGCCAGAAGGTCGGCCTCATCGGCGCCAACGGCGCCGGCAAGTCCTCGCTGTTCGCCCTGCTGCGCGGCGAGCTGGGCCCGGATGCCGGGGACTGCCAGCTGCCGCCGGACTGGCGCATCGCCCACATGCGCCAGGAGGTCGATACCCTCGAGCGCCGCGCGGTGGACTACGTGCTCGACGGCGACCAGCACCTGCGTCGCGTGCAGCACGCGCTGGCCGCCGCCGAGGCCGCTCACGACGGCGCGGCCATCGCCCAACTGCACCACGACCTGGACGTGGCCGACGGCTACACCGCCGATGCCCGCGCGCGCAAGCTGCTGGCCGGGCTGGGCTTCTTGCCGGCGCAGATGGAGCAGGCGGTCGGCGACTTCTCCGGTGGCTGGCGGATGCGCCTGAACCTGGCCCAGGCGCTGATGTGCCCGTCCGAGCTGCTGCTGCTCGACGAGCCGACCAACCACCTCGACCTCGACGCCATCCTCTGGCTGGAGGAGTGGCTCAAGGGCTACCCCGGCACCCTGCTGCTGATTTCCCACGACCGCGATTTCCTCGATGCGGTGGTCGATCACGTGGTGCATCTGGAGCAGCAGAAGCTGACCCTGTATCGCGGCGGCTATTCGGCCTTCGAGCGCACCCGCGCCGAGCGCCTGGCCCAGCAGCAGCAGGCCTTCGAGAAGCAGCAGGCGCAGCGCGCGCACATGGAAGACTTCATCCGCCGCTTCAAGGCCAAGGCCAGCAAGGCGCGCCAGGCGCAGAGCCGCATCAAGGCGCTGGAGCGCCTCGAAGAGCTGGCCCCGGCGCACATCGACTCGCCCTTCGACTTCGTGTTCCGCGAGGCGGACAAGGTCTCCAGCCCGCTGCTCGACCTCAGCGAGGGGCGCCTGGGTTACGGCGACAAGAGCGTGCTGGACAAGGTCAAGCTGCAGCTGGTGCCCGGCGCGCGGATCGGCCTGCTCGGCCCCAACGGCGCCGGCAAGTCGACCCTGATCAAGACCCTGGCCGGCGAACTGCAGCCGCTCGGCGGACGCCTGACCCGCGGCGAGAACCTTGCGGTCGGCTATTTCGCCCAGCACCAGCTCGACTCGCTGGACCCCAAGGCCAGCCCGCTGCTGCACCTGCAGCGCATCGCCCCCGCCGAGCGCGAGCAGACCCTGCGCGATTTCCTCGGCGGCTTCGATTTCCGCGGGCCGCGCTGCGACGAGCCGGTGCTCAACTTCTCCGGCGGCGAGAAGGCGCGCCTGGCGCTGGCGCTGATCGCCTGGCAGAAGCCCAACCTGCTGCTGCTCGACGAACCGACCAACCACCTCGACCTGGAGATGCGCCTGGCGCTGACCCTGGCCCTGCAGGACTTCGAGGGCGCGGTGCTGGTGGTGTCCCACGACCGCCACCTGCTGAAGAGCACCACCGACGCCTTCCTGCTGGTCGCCGACGGTCGCGTGCAGGCCTTCGACGGCGACCTCGACGACTACGGCCGCTGGCTGGTCGACTACCGCGCCCGCCAGCAGCCGGCGAGCGAGGCGCCGGCAAACGCCGACAAGACCGACAAGCGCGCCCAGCGCCAGGCCGCCGCCGCCCTGCGCCAGCAGCTGGCGCCGCGCAAGAAGGCCGCCGACAAGCTGGAGAAGGACCTCGGCGCGCTGCACGGGCAACTGGCCGCGCTGGAGGCCCGTCTCGGCGACAGCGCGCTCTACGAGGCGGCGCGCAAGGACGAGCTGCGCGGCCTGCTGGCCGAGCAGGCGGCGCTGAAAGGCCGCGAGGCCGAGCTGGAGGAGGCCTGGCTGCTGGCGCTGGAAGAACTCGAAGCCCTGGAAGCCGAGCTGGGTGGCGCGGCATGAAGGGCTGGCTGGCCCAGTGGCTGGGCGAGTGGAGCGGAACCCTGCTGCTCGGCGGGCAACTGCTGCTGATCCTGATCGCCGGCTTCGTCCTGCAGCGTCTGGTGGCCCGCGGCCTGACGCGTCTGGCGACCCGCTACCAGCTGCCCGGCGAGCTGCTGCTGCCGCTGCGCGGCGCGCTGCGCTGGCTGATCATGGGCAGCGCGCTGATGCTGGCGCTGGAGCATGTCGGGGTGTCCGCCGGGGTGCTGTGGGCGGCCTTCTCCGGCTTCGTGGCGGTCGCCGCGGTGGCCTTCTTCGCGATCTGGAGCGTGCTCTCCAACCTGTTCTGCGCCGTGCTGATCTTCACCGTCGGGCCGTTCCGCCTGGGCGACCGGGTGGAGGTCATGGAGAGTTTCGACAAGCCCGGCGCCAAGGGCCGGGTGATCGCCATCAACCTGCTGTACACCACCCTCGAAGAGGAGAGCGACACCGGCACCGGCGCCCTGCTGCAGATCCCCAACAGCCTGTTCTTCCAGAAGGTCGTGCGCCGCTGGCGCGGGACCGAGCTCCAACCATCCCTTCCCCCCCACGAGACCTGATCCATCATGGAATGGCTTTCTAACCCGGAAATCTGGGTTGCTTTCCTCACGTTGACCGCCCTGGAAATCGTCCTCGGCATCGACAACATCATCTTCATCTCGATCCTGGTCAGCCGCCTGCCCAAGGAACAGCAGCCCAGGGCGCGTTTCTTCGGCCTGGCCCTGGCGATGGGCACGCGGATCCTGCTGCTGCTGTCCATCGCCTGGGTGATGCGCCTGACCGCCGACCTGTTCACCGTGTTCGAGCAGGGCGTCTCCGGGCGCGACCTGATCCTGTTCTTCGGCGGCCTGTTCCTGCTGTTCAAGAGCACCATGGAAATCTGGCACAGCCTGGAAGGCGAGGCCGAGGAGAACACCGCGGGCGGCGCGGCCAAGGCCGGCTTCGTCGGCATCATCCTGCAGATCGCGGTGATCGACATCGTCTTCTCGCTGGACTCGGTGATCACCGCCGTCGGCCTGGTGCAGGACGTGCCGGTGATGGTCGCGGCGATCGTCATCGCCGTGCTGGTGATGATGCTCTCCGCCGGCACCATCAGCGACTTCATCGAGAAGCACCCGTCGCTGAAGATCCTCGCCCTGTCGTTCCTCATCGTGGTCGGCACCCTGCTGATCGCCGAGGCCTTCGATGTGCATGTGCCCAAGGGTTACGTCTACTTCGCCATGGCCTTCTCGCTGGCGGTGGAGGCGATCAACATCCGCATGCGCACCGCGTTCAAGCGCAAGCTCAACGAGCCGGTCAAGCTGCACAAGGACCTGCCGGACTGAGGCCGTTCCCGGCCGGCCCGCGGGCCGGCCAGCGACTCGTTCCAACGCGCCGGCCCGTCATGGGCCGGCGGCGTTTCCGCCCTACGGAGAACTGTTCCCATGAGTCCGGATACCTGGATCGCCTTCTTCGCCGCCTGCTGGGTGATCAGCCTGTCGCCCGGCGCGGGCGCCGTGGCCTCGATGGCCTGCGGCCTCAACTACGGCTTCCGCCGCGGCTACTGGAACGCCGTCGGCCTGCAACTGGCGCTGCTGCTGCAGATCGCGGTGGTCGCCGCCGGTCTCGGCGCGCTGCTGGCCACCTCGGAAAGCGCCTTCGCGGCGCTCAAGTGGTGCGGCGTCGCCTATCTGGCCTGGCTGGGCTGGAAGCAGTGGCGGGCGCCCGTCGCGGCGCTGTCCGAGGCCGATGCCCGGCGGCCCCTCGGCCGGCCGCTGACCCTGCTGCTGCGCGGCTTCCTGGTCAACGCCAGCAATCCCAAGGCGATCGTGTTCATCCTCGCCGTGCTGCCGCAGTTCCTCGATCCGACCCGCCCGCTGCTGGCCCAGTACCTGACCATGGCGGCGACCATGGTGGCGGTCGACCTGGTGGTCATGGCCGGCTACACCGGACTGGCCGCGCGGGTGCTGTGCCTGCTGCGCACGCCGCGCCAGCAGCGTCTGCTCAACCGCAGCTTCGCCGCGCTATTCCTCGCCGCCGCGGCGCTGCTGGCGACCCTGCGCCGCGCGCCGGCCTGAAACGCCAAGGGCGACCCCGGAGGGTCGCCCTTGGCGTATGGCGTGGCGGGGGGAGCCGGCTTCAGCGCAGGATCACCGGCGCCTCGTCCGGCGGCAGGTGGTTGCCCGCCGGCGCGCCGCCGTAGCCCTCGCCGACGCCGAGCAGCTGCTCGCGCAGCTGGCGGGTGACGTCCTCGCCGAGCGCCCGCGACACCTCGCGCACCACCCGCCCGCGGTTGGGGGTGACGCGGATGTCGTTGCCGTTGACCAGCTTGACGTCCTGCGCCTCGCCCATCGCGGTGAACGCCGAGGTGACCTCGAAGGTGCGCGTGTCGATCAGGCTGAAGTCCGCCACCAGGGTCAGGCCGAGCACCTTGGAGTAGCTGTCGGTGTTGGCGATGTCGTTGAGATCCTGGCGGAAGTCGAGGTCCGACAGGGTGCCGAACAGCACGTAGTCGGCGCCCTTGAACTGCCCGTCGCGGATGCGCCGGATCACGTCGTAGAGGCCCTCGCCGTCCTCGGCGGTGTAAGGGCGGCCCTGGATCAGCTGGAACATCCCGGACTTGATGATCTCGCCCTTGATGTCGCCGCTGAACTTGCGCAGCTCGCCGCGCTCGATGTAGCTGTAGGTGCCCTCGACTTCCTGGTAGCTGGACGCGGCGCTGGCCGACATCTGGTTGACGTGCATCTGGCTGTGCGCGCTGACCATGCGGATGTACTCGCGCACCCGCTCCTCGTAGGCCAGGTCGGTCACCGCCACCTTGGGCGCGGCCTGGCAGGCCAGGCTCAGGCCCAGGGCGAGAAGGGCGATCAGTGCTCGCATGTCAGCGCTCCGTGGTCTTGCGGATTTCCTTCTCGTCCATCCATTCGGCCAGACCGCTCTCGACGTCGATCAGCTGCAGGCTGAACTTGTAGAACACGTCCTTGTAGTCGCTGCTGCGCTTGACGATGGAGCTGATCGAGCCTTCCAGGCGGTACTTGGCGGCGACCATGTTGCCGGTGCGGGCGACGGTGGAGCTCTTGTACAGGCCGCTCTGGTTCTGCAGCTTGAGCTGGTCGACCTGGCTCTGCATGTCGGTGTTGTCGCTGGCGAAGCGCGCCACGCCGGACTTCATCAGCTGGGTCTTGATCGAGGTGGTGATCTCGCGGGTGTCGATGTACTCGCTGGTCTTGTTCTTCACGTCGTAGACCTGCACCACCGGACGGCCCTGCAGAGTGCCGGACTGGGCCAGCGAGCGGGTCATCGACTCGGCGATCATCTGCAGGTCGGTGGAGCCGAACTCGTTGGTCACCAGCTCGACGGCCTTGCTGTCGCCGTAGCCGATGTTGCCGCCGCCGAGGACGGGGGAGGAGGTGGAGGCGCAACCGCTGGCCAGCAGGGCGAAGGCGGCGACGAGGGAAAGGCGTGCAAACGGCATGTCGGGGTCTCTCTTGGATCAGCGGAACAGGTTGACGGAGTTTTCCGGGGTCTGGACTTCCAGGCGGAAGTCGGTGGCCTGCGGCACCGGGGCGATGGCCGACAGCACGCTGGTCTGGGTGCCGTACAGGGTCAGGCTCTTCCAGCCTTCCTCGCCGGCCACCGGGAAGCCGTCGCTGCCCAGCCAGGCGAAGCGGTAGTACATCGACTTGTTCTTGTGGCTGGTGTTGCTCAGCTCGGCCTTGACGGTGAGAAAGCCGTTCTCGCGGGCCACGCGCATGGCGCCCACTTCGATGTGCTTCATGCTGCCGAGCGAGACCACCTTGCTGGCGGCGCTGCCCGGCGCCGGCGGCGGGGTGGCGCAGCCGGCCAGCAGGGCCAGGCCGATGGCGGCGATCAGGGGATAACGCATGGGGGACTCCTTAACGGGGGGTGGCGCTGGCCTGCAGCGAGCTGCCGGCGGGTTTGCGGGCGTTGCCGGCGACGAACAGCTGGCTGCCGATGCTGCGCAGGGTGACGACCTGGTAGTCGTGCTCGACCCGGATACGTACCGGCTGGCCGGCCAGCTCCAGCTGGTGCTCGCCCTTGCTCAGGCGCAGGCGGGCGACCCGGGTGCTGTCGGGCAGGGTGCGCCAGGTGCGCTCGTCGGCGCCCTCGGTGATCGCCGAGGCGATGCCGACGGCCAGGCCGGCCAGCGGGTTGACGTCGTTGAGCTGCTTCTGCGCGACGCTGCGGGTGATCGCCCGCACGCTGGTGCGCAGGATGATGCCGGGCATGTCGTCGCGCAGGGCGCGGCGCGACATGGCGTCGGTGCTGTTCAGCTCGGTCAGCGCCAGGCTCTTGCCGTCGACGGTCAGGCTGGCCGGCTTGGGCGTGGAGGCGTCGGGCTTGATCACCGGGAAGGACAGCGGGGTGATGATCAGGCCGTTGCTGGTGGGGATCGGCAGGGGGATGCGTACCGAATCGCGGGCCGGCGCCAGGCCGCTCTGCACCACCACCAGCACGTCGCTGTCCTCGCCGTTGCGCGGCTGGTCGAGATCGCTCAGCGCCGCTTCCAGCAGCGGGGTATTGGGGCGCAGCTCGGCGGCCTTGCGGTAGCCCGGCGCAGCCAGGCCCTTCTCGCCCAGCGCCTCGTAGACGAAGCCGGACAGGTAGTGGCTGAAGGCGCTCTGGTAGCTGTTCTTCAGGCCGACCACCTCGGGGGCGTCGAGGGTTTCCAGCGGGTAGCCCTGCAGGTCCTTGAGGGTCGCGGTGATGCCTTTCTTCTCGGCCTCCTCCTCGCGCTTGAGGTATTCCTGGTCGCGCAGTTCGGCGATCACCGCCTCGCGCTCGTGGGTCTTCTTGATCTCGGTGCGCGCGGCGTCGAAGTCGTTCTCGACTAGGTGGTTGAGGGCCAGCTGGGTGGTCAGCATGACCTTCTCGTAGTCGTAGCCCTCGTAGCGGCGCACCTTGTCGTTGACCAGGTAGCTGCCGAACTCGCCCAGGTACTTGCCCGGGTCGGCCTTCACCGACTCTTCCCACTCGAACACCTGGCGGTCGGCCGCCCGCCAGGCCTCGCGGCTGCCGGCCAGGTCGCCGCTGGCGCGCAGCAGCTCGCCCTTCTCCAGGTAGTAGAGCAGGTCCTTGTCTTCGGCCTTGTTGTTCTTCTCCAGCAGCGTCAGGGCTTCGCCGACGTTGCCGGTGGCCAGGTGCTGGCTGGTGGCGGTGAGTTCGCTGTCGTAGCTGCGGAAAGCGGAGCAGCCGGCCAGCGGCAGGGTGGCACAGAGTGCCAGCGTGAGGAGGGCGCGGGATGCCATGGCGAACCTTTGCGAGAAGTGGGGATCCCCCGGACGAACCGGGCGTTCGGGTAAAGGGCGACCCCAGGGCATTTCGCTTGTGGCATCCGTGCTGATTCCCGCATCCCGGGACTCGATTCCGTGTAAGCATCGAGGAGGTGGCGGGAACTTTATCAGGAAGGTGTTGTATCGGTCACCGCCGCCGTTGGTCTACCAGGGCACAGCCTGGTCGTTCCAGTCGCGGAAGCTGCCGCTGTCGGCCGGTGTGCGGCGGTCGATGACCTCGAGCAGGTGGCTGGCGGCCAGGCCGGGGGTGAACAGCCGCTCGGCCGGCACGCCGGCCTGGAAGGGTTTCGACAGCGCGGTGTCGGTGGTGCCCGGGTGCAGCAGCAGGACCCGCGCCTGCGGGTTGAGGCGCGCCAGTTCGATGGCGGCGGTGTGCAGCAGCTGGTTGAGCGCGGCCTTGCTGGCGCGGTAGCTGTACCAGCCGCCGAGCCGGTTGTCGCCGATCGAGCCGACCCGCGCCGAGAGGGCGGCGAAGCAGCACGGGTGGCGGCCGCGCAGCAGCGGCAGCAGGTGCTTGAGCAGCAGCGCCGGGGCGAAGGCGTTGGTCTGGAAGCTGGCCTGCAGGCTCGCCAGGCTGAGCTGGGCGAGGCTCTTCTCGGCCAGCGCGGCGTCCTGCTGGAGAATCCCCAGGGTGCTGATCGCCAGGTGCAGGCGCGGCGTCTGGCTGCGCAGCTCGTCGGCCAGGGCGGCCAGCGCGACCTCGTCGCGGGCGTCCAGGCTGCGCTGCTGCAGGCGCGCGCCGTGGCCGGCGGCGAGCGCCGCCAGTCCCGGGCTGCCGCTGGCGCTGCGCGACAGCGCCCAGACCCGCGCCACATCGGGGCGCGCCAGCAGTTGCTGGCACAGCGCCAGGCCGATGCCGCGGCTGGCGCCGCAGATCAGTACCTCGGCCGGCTCGTCGAGGGTGTTCCAGAAGGTCATGGCAATGCTCCGTTGCAGGGGCGGTGCTGGCCGCCGGGCTCGTGTCTTGCAGTCTTGGCCGCGCGTGCGGCGAAGGCAACCGTCGGCGCGCCGCGCTGGGAGCGGCGCGGCCGTTCGCCTACCATGGGCGGCTGTACGGACCGAAGGGAGCGCATGAGCATGCGTGTGTGGATCGATGCCGACGCTTGCCCGCGGGCGGCCCGGGATCTGGTGGTGAAATTCGCCCTGAAGCGCAAGTTCGAGGTGCTGCTGGTCGCCGGCCAGCCCCAGGTCCGGCCGGCCTTCGCCTGCGTGCGGCTGATCGTGGTGCCCAGCGGCCCGGATGCGGCCGACGACTACCTGGTCGAGCATGCGCTGCCCGGCGATCTGGTGATCTGCTCGGACGTGCCGCTGGCCGACCGGCTGGTCAAGCGGGGCGTGGCGGCGCTGGACCCGCGCGGGCGCGAGTTCGACGAGCGCAACATGGGTGAGCGCCTGGCGGTGCGCAACCTGTTCACCGACCTGCGCGAGCAGGGCCAGGTCGGCGGCGGCCAGGCGGCCTATGGCGACCGCGACCGCCAGGCCTTCGCCAATGCGCTGGATCGCCTGCTCAACGCGCTGGCGCGCAAGGCGCCCTAGGCGGTCAGGCCAGCTCCAGCACCCGGTCGACCAGCTTGTTGATCCCGCTGGCCGCCTCGGCCAAGGTCTTGGCCAGCATGTAGGCCGGGGTGGTGACCAGCTTGTGCGGTGCATCGACGACGATCTCGTCCACTGCGCAGTCGACGTGCTCGGCGCCCATGCTGCCCAGGGTCGCGGCGGTGTCCGGGTCGTGGCCTATGGTGCACTGCACGCCGGCGCCGAAGATGCGCGTGGCCATGGCCGGGGCGATGCACATCAGGCCGACCGGCTTGTGCGCCGCGGCGAAGCCGCGCGCGGCGCGCAGCACGTCCGACTGCACGGTGCAGCTGGCGCCCTTGAAGGCGAAGTCGGAGAGGTTCTTCGCCGCGCCGAAGCCGCCGGGGATCACCAGGGCGTCGAAGTCGGCGGGGTCCAGCTCGGCCACGTCGCGGATCTGCCCGCGGGCGATGCGCGCCGCCTCGACCAGCACGTTGCGGTTCTCGGTCATTTCCGCGCCGGTCAGGTGGTTGATCACGTGGTGGTGGGGCATGTCCGGCGCGAAGCACTGCACCTGGGCGCCGCGCTGGCTGAGGCGCAGCAGGGCGATCACGCTTTCGTGGATCTCGGCGCCGTCGTAGACGCCACAGCCGGAGAGGATCACGGCGACCTTCTTGCTCATTGCGGGTTCTCCTTGCAGATGTGCACGGCCGCGGCACTGCCGGGCGGCGCGAGCGGAATGGGCCTGCTGCAATCCTAGCCGCAAGCGGGGTGCGGCGGCCACGCGCAAGTGGTCGGGGCGGGGGCAAAGGGCTAATGTAGGGCTCTGCAGCAACGTCGGGTTGCGCTGAGACAGGGCGCGCGCGGTGTTCTGTTCGTCATAATCGCCCCATAGACTGTCAAGCTGTGCCCGTTCCCGGGCTCTGGAGTGCGCCGTGAGCTTTACCCCCGCCAATCGCCTGTTCCCCGCCACCCGCCTGCGCCGCAATCGCCGCGACGACTTCTCGCGCCGTCTGGTGCGCGAGAACCGGCTGGGCGTCGACGACCTGATCCTGCCGGTGTTCGTGCTGGAGGGCGAGAACCGCCGCGAGCAGGTCGAGTCGATGCCGGGGGTCGAGCGCCTGTCCATCGACCTGCTGCTCGAGGAGGCCGAGGAGCTGGTGGCTCTGGGCATTCCGGCTCTGGCGCTGTTCCCGGTGACCCCGGCGGAGAAGAAGTCGCTGCTCGCCGAGGAGGCCTGGAACCCCGAGGGCCTCGCCCAGCGTGCCACCCGTGCCCTGCGCGCGCGCTTCCCCGAACTCGGCATCATCACCGACGTGGCCCTCGATCCCTTCACCACCCACGGCCAGGACGGCATCCTCGACGCGCGTGGCTACGTGCAGAACGACGTCACCGTCGACGCCCTGGTGCGCCAGGCGCTGTCCCATGCCGAGGCCGGCGCCCAGGTGGTGGCGCCCTCGGACATGATGGACGGGCGCATCCAGGCGATCCGCGAGGCGCTGGAGCTGGCCGAGCACGGCAACGTGCGGATCATGGCCTACTCGGCCAAGTACGCCAGCGCCTACTACGGCCCGTTCCGCGACGCGGTCGGCTCGGCGGGCAACCTCAAGGGCGGCAGCAAGGAAACCTACCAGATGGACCCGGCCAACGCCGACGAGGCCCTCCACGAGGTGGCCCTCGATCTCGCCGAAGGCGCCGACATGGTGATGGTCAAGCCGGGCATGCCCTACCTGGACATCCTGCGCCGGGTGAAGGACGAGTTCCGCGCGCCGACCTTCGTCTACCAGGTCAGCGGCGAGTACGCCATGCACATGGCGGCGATCCAGAACGGCTGGCTGTCCGAGGCGGTCATCCTCGAGTCTTTGGTCGCGTTCAAGCGCGCCGGGGCCGATGGCATCCTCACCTACTTCGCCAAGCGCGCGGCCCAACAGCTGAAGCAGGGCTGAAGACCCTGCAGGACACAACGGAATGAATACCCACGGATCCATCGACCAAGAACTGCCGGAAACGCCGGCGACCCCCGCCGAACTGGCAGCGCCGGACAGCGCCGCGCCGCTCGACGACGCTCCCGTCGCGGTCGTCGCCGAAGACGCCCCGGCGGTGCCGAGCCTCGACGACAGCAGCCTGTACATCCACCGCGAACTGTCCCAGCTGCAGTTCAACATCCGCGTGCTGGAGCAGGCGCTGGACGAGTCCACGCCGCTGCTCGAGCGCCTGAAGTTCCTGCTGATCTTCTCCAGCAACCTCGACGAGTTCTTCGAGATCCGTGTCTCCGGGCTGAAGAAGCAGGTCACCTTCGCCCGCGAGCTGGCCGGCGCCGACGGCCTGCAGCCGCACCAGGCGCTGGCGCAGATTTCCGCGGTGGTCCACGAGCAGGTGGCGCGCCAGTACGCGATCCTCAACGAGGTGCTGCTGCCGGCGCTGGAGAAGCACCAGATCCGCTTCATCCGCCGGCGCCACTGGACCACCAAGATCAAGGCCTGGGTGCGCAAGTATTTCCGCGAGGAAATCGCGCCGATCATGACGCCGATCGGCCTCGACCCGACCCACCCGTTCCCCCTGCTGGTCAACAAGAGCCTGAACTTCATCGTCGAGCTGGAAGGCATCGACGCCTTCGGCCGCGACTCGGGCCTGGCGATCCTGCCGGCGCCGCGCCTGCTGCCGCGGGTGATCCGCATCCCCGAGGAAGTCGGCGGCACTGGCGACAACTTCGTGTTCCTCTCCTCGATGATCCACGCCCACGCCGACGACCTGTTCCACGGCATGAGCGTCAAGGGCTGCTACCAGTTCCGCCTGACCCGCAACGCCGACCTGTCGGTGGATGCCGAGGACGTCGAGGACCTGGCCCGCGCGCTGCGCGGCGAGCTGTACTCGCGGCGTTTCGGCGACGCGGTGCGCGTCGAGGTGGCCGACAACTGCCCGCAGCACCTGGTCGACTACCTGCTCAAGCAGTTCGGCCTGTCCGAGTCGGAGCTGTACCGGGTCAACGGTCCGGTCAACCTGACCCGGCTGTTCTCGATCACCGGTCTGGAGAGCCAGCGCGAGCTGCAGTACGCGCCGCTGACCCCGGTGATTCCCAAGCTGCTGCAGAGCAGCGACAAGCTGTTCAACGTGGTCGGCAAGCAGGACGTGCTGCTGCTGCACCCCTTCGAGTCGTTCACCCCGGTGGTCGACATGCTGCGCCAGGCCGCCAAGGACCCCCATGTGCTGGCGATCAAGCAGACCCTGTACCGTACCGGCGCCAACTCGGAGATCGTCGACGCGCTGGTGGAAGCGGCGCGCAGCGGCAAGGAAGTCACCGCGGTGATCGAGCTGCGCGCGCGCTTCGACGAGGAGTCCAACCTGGCCCTGGCCAGCCGCCTGCAGCAGGCCGGTGCTGTGGTGATCTACGGCGTGGTCGGTTTCAAGACCCACGCCAAGATGATCCTCATCCTGCGCCGCGAGAACGGCGAGCTGGTGCGCTACGCCCACCTGGGCACCGGTAACTACCACGCCGGCAACGCCCGTCTGTATACCGACTACAGCCTGCTGACCTCCGACGAGGTGCTCTGCGAGGACGTCTCCAAGCTGTTCGACCAGCTGATCGGCATGGGCAAGACGCTGCGGATGAAGAAGCTGCTGCATGCGCCCTTCACCCTGAAGAAGACCCTGCTCGACATGATCGCCCGCGAGGCGCAGTTCGCCAGCGAGGGCAAGCCTGCGCATATCATCGCCAAGATCAACTCGCTGACCGACCCCAAGGTGATCAAGGCGCTGTACAAGGCCAGCCAGTGCGGGGTGAAGATCGACCTGATCGTGCGCGGCATGTGCTGCCTGCGTCCGGGCATCCCCGGGGTGTCGCACAACATCCAGGTGCGCTCGATCATCGGCCGCTTCCTCGAGCACACCCGCGTCTACTACTTCCTCAACGGCAGCGACGAGCAGATCTACCTGGCCAGCGCCGACTGGATGGAGCGCAACCTCGACAAGCGGGTGGAGACCTGCTTCCCGCTGGAAGGCAAGAAGCTGATCGGGCGGGTCAAGAAGGAGCTGGAAGCCTACCTGGCCGACAACACCCAGGCCTGGGTGCTGCAGACCGACGGCAGCTACCAGCGCCTGCAGCCGACCGGCAACCAGAATCCGCGCAACGCCCAGGCGCTGATGCTGGAGAAGCTCAACAGCACACCGCTGTCGGCGCGCTGAGCCGACACGGGCGGCAAACGAAAGGGGCGGCTCCTCGCGGGGCCGCCCCTTTTCTGTCGCCGGTCCGGACTCAGCGGCCGCTGAGGCTGTAGCCGACCCGCGCCAGCCACTGCGCCTCGGCGGCGATGTCGGCCTCGGTCAGCGGGTTGGCCGCCAGCCAGCCGGGCGGGAACACCGCCTCCAGGCTGCGCGGGCCGACCACGAACTCCACCTCGGGCATTTCCTGCATGCCGCGGATGTGGTGGAACAGGATGGCGAAGCGCAGCACGATGCACAGGCGTACCAGCTTGTCGCCTTCCTCGCCGAATTCGGCGAAGCGCTCCACCGGGATGTTGCGCCGGTGGCCGCGCACCAGCAGGGCGAGCATCTGCTGGTCGATGCGCGAGAAGCCGGCCAGGTCGGCGTGTTCGAGGATGTAGGCGCCGTGCTTGTGGTAGTGGTAGTGGGCGATGTCCAGACCGACCTCGTGGACCCGCGCCGCCCAGCCGAGCAGCTCGCGGTGCCAGTCGTCGTTGAGGCCCCAGGCCGCGCCGACCTTTGCGAGGATCGACTGCGCCTTGGCCTCGACCCGCGCGGCCTGCTCCAGGTCCACGTGGCAGCGCTCCATCAGCGCCGACAGGGTGCGCTCGCGCACGTCCTCGTGGCTCTGCCGGCCGATCATGTCGTAGAGCACGCCCTCGCGCAGGGCGCCCTCGGTGTGCTGCATCGACTGGATGTCCAGGGCGTCGAAAGTCGCCTCGAGGATCGCCAGGCCGGCCGGCAGGATGCCCTGGCGCTCCGGCTTGACGCCGTCGATGGCCAGGGCGGCGAGGCTGTCGGCCTTGAGGATCTTGCGCTTGAGCCAGGCCAGTCCGGCCGGGGTGATCTCGCCGTTGCTCTGCCCGGCGGTCTTCAGCGCCTGGCCGATGGCGCGGATGCTGCCGGAGGAGCCGATCGCCTCGGCCCAGCCGTGCCTACGGATCGCCTGCTCGAAGCCCATCAGCTCCAGGCGCGCCGCGGTGTAGGCCTGGGCGTAGCGTGCCAGACTCAGCTTGCCGTCGGCGAAGAAGCGCTTGGTATAGCTGACGCAGCCCATCTGCTGGCTCTCGCGCAGCAGCGAGTCGAAGCGCTCGCCGATGATGAACTCGGTGCTGCCGCCGCCGATGTCCACCACCAGACGCTTGCCGCCGGCATCCGGCAGGCTGTGGGAGACGCCCAGGTAGATCAGGCGCGCTTCCTCGCGGCCGGAGACCACCTCGACCTGGTGGCCGAGCAGCTCCTCGGCGCGGCGGATGAACACCGCGCGGTTGCGCGCCTCGCGCAGCGCGTTGGTGGCGACGATGCGCACCGCGCCCTGGGGCAGGCCGTTGATCAGCTGGGCGAAGCGGCGCAGGCAGTCGAGGCCGCGGGTCATCGCCGCCTCGTCGAGGTTGCGCTGCTCGTCGATACCTGCTGCCAGCTGCACCTTCTCGCCGAGCCGCTCCAGCAGGCGGATTTCGCCCTGGTCCACGCGGGCCAGCACCATGTGGATGCTGTTGGAGCCGATGTCGATGGCGGCGATCAGCGGGAAGGCTTCGGCGGGGGTATGCGGCATGCTGGGAAGGTCTCGCGGAAAAACGACAGAATTCTGCAATCATAGAGCAAAGCAGGCGACGGCAGGATGACAGTATCGCGCGCCGTCCGGCCGGGCGGGCGGCGGCGCCTTTCGATTGGCGGCGAGTGGGGCTATCATGGCCGCCTTCATTTCGCAGACGAGTCGCGGAGAATCCCCCATGAGCGAATTCATCACCAACGTCACCGACGCCAGCTTCGAGCAGGACGTGCTCAAGGCCGACGGTCCGGTCCTGGTCGACTACTGGGCCGAGTGGTGCGGTCCGTGCAAGATGATTGCCCCGGTGCTGGACGAGATCGCCAAGGACTACCAGGGCAAGCTCAAGGTCTGCAAGCTGAACATCGACGACAATCAGGACACCCCGGCCAAGTTCGGCGTGCGCGGCATCCCGACCCTGATGCTGTTCAAGAACGGCAACGTCGAGGCCACCAAGGTTGGTGCGCTGTCCAAGTCGCAACTGGCGGCCTTCCTCGACAGCAACATCTGAGTCGAACAGGCGAAAAAACCCCGTTCCCGGCGGGGTTTTTTGCCTCTGCATGCTGGACTCTGCCGCAACGGCAGTGGTAAATTCGGCCCGCAACCCGCTTCCGGTTGCCTCCCGCACGCCGTCGCCGACGCATCTCGTTCCGAGCATTCCGATCAGGCTTTCGCAGCGATCCTGCCGTCTTCCTGCGGCGCGGCTCCCCAAGCTCAACGCTTTCCTCTCGCATACCTGCACGTCATCCTATGAATCTGACCGAACTCAAGCAAAAGCCGATTCCCGAACTGCTGGAAATGGCCGACCAGATGGGCCTGGAGAACATGGCCCGGTCGCGCAAGCAGGACATCATCTTCGCCCTGCTGAAGAAGCATGCGAAAAGCGGCGAGGAGATCTCCGGTGACGGCGTGCTGGAGATCCTCCAGGACGGCTTCGGCTTCCTGCGCAGCGCGGATTCCTCCTATCTGGCCGGCCCGGACGACATCTACGTCTCGCCCAGCCAGATCCGCCGCTTCAACCTGCGCACCGGCGACACCATCGTCGGCAAGATCCGTCCGCCCAAGGAAGGCGAGCGCTACTTCGCGCTGCTCAAGGTTGACACCATCAACTTCGACCGCCCGGAGAACGCCAAGAACAAGGTCCTGTTCGAGAACCTGACTCCGCTGTTCGCCAACAAGCGCATGAAGATGGAGGCCGGCAACGGTTCCACCGAGGACCTCACCGGCCGGGTGATCGACCTCTGCGCACCGATCGGCAAGGGCCAGCGCGGCCTGATCGTCGCCCCGCCGAAGGCGGGCAAGACCATCATGCTGCAGAACATCGCCGCCAACATCACCCGCAACAACCCCGACTGCTACCTGATCGTGCTGCTGATCGACGAGCGTCCCGAGGAAGTGACCGAGATGCAGCGCACCGTGCGCGGCGAAGTGGTCGCCTCGACCTTCGACGAGCCGCCGGCCCGTCACGTGCAGGTCGCCGAGATGGTCATCGAGAAGGCCAAGCGCCTGGTCGAGCACAAGAAGGACGTGGTCATTCTGCTCGACTCCATCACCCGTCTGGCGCGCGCCTACAACACCGTGATCCCCAGCTCCGGCAAGGTGCTCACCGGCGGTGTCGACGCCCACGCCCTGGAGAAGCCCAAGCGCTTTTTCGGCGCCGCGCGCAACATCGAGGAGGGCGGCAGCCTGACCATTCTCGCCACCGCGCTGGTCGACACCGGCTCGAAGATGGACGAGGTGATCTACGAGGAGTTCAAGGGCACTGGCAACATGGAGCTGATCCTCGACCGCCGCGTCGCCGAGAAGCGCGTGTTCCCGGCGATCAACATCAACAAGTCGGGCACCCGCCGCGAAGAGCTGCTGACCGGCGAGGAAGAGCTGCAGCGCATGTGGATCCTGCGCAAGATCCTCCACCCGATGGACGAGATCGCCGCCATCGAGTTCCTCCTCGACCGTCTCAAGGACACCAAGACCAACGAGGAATTCTTCCAGTCGATGAAGCGCAAGTAAGGCTTCTCCCTGGCAGCAGCGACGACGGCCGGCATTCCCGGCCGTTGTCGTTTGCGCCGTCCGGCGGCGCTGCGGCGCGGCGCCCGGTGTGGTTCCGACGACCGCCATTCGGCGCTAGACTGGCCGCCCTTCGCATCATCCCGAGGCTCAAGCATGCAGTACCGCGACCTGCGCGATTTCATCCGCGGCCTGGAGGCGCGCGGCGAGCTCAAGCGCATCCAGGTGCCCATCTCCCCCGTGCTGGAAATGACCGAGGTCTGCGACCGCACCCTGCGCAAGGGCGGCCCGGCGCTGCTGTTCGAGAACCCCACGGGCTTCCAGATGCCGGTGCTCGGCAACCTGTTCGGCACGCCGAAGCGGGTTGCGCTGGGCATGGGCGCCGAGGATGTCGGCGAGCTGCGCGAGATCGGCAAGCTGCTGGCCTACCTCAAGGAGCCGGAGCCGCCCAAGGGCTTCAAGGATGCCTGGAGCAAGCTGCCGCTGCTGAAGAAGGTCGTCAGCATGGCGCCCAAGGTGCTCAGGGACGCCCCCTGCCAGGAGGTGGTGGTCGAGGGCGACGAGGTCGACCTCGGCAAGATTCCGGTGCAGCACTGCTGGCCGGGCGACGCCGCGCCGCTGATCACCTGGGGCCTGACCATCACCAAGGGGCCGAACAAGGAGCGGCAGAACCTCGGCATCTACCGTCAGCAGGTGATCGGCCGCAACAAGGTGATCATGCGCTGGCTGAGCCACCGCGGCGGTGCGCTGGACTTCCGCGAGTGGTGCCAGAAATACCCGGATCGCCCCTACCCGGTGGCTGTGGCGCTGGGCGCCGATCCGGCGACCATCCTCGGCGCGGTCACCCCGGTGCCGGACACCCTATCCGAGTACGCCTTCGCCGGCCTGTTGCGCGGCTCGCGCACCGAACTGGTCAAGGCCATCGGCTCCGACCTGCAGGTGCCGGCCTATGCGGAGATCGTTCTGGAAGGCCACATCCATCCCAGCGAGACGGCTCCGGAAGGTCCCTACGGCGACCACACCGGCTACTACAACGAGGTGGATACCTTCCCGGTATTCACCGTCGAGCGCATCACCCAGCGCAGGAACCCGATTTACCACAGCACCTACACCGGCCGCCCGCCGGACGAGCCGGCGATCCTCGGCGTCGCCCTCAACGAGGTGTTCGTGCCGATCCTGCAGAAGCAGTTCCCGGAGATCGTCGACTTCTACCTGCCGCCGGAAGGCTGCTCCTACCGCATGGCGGTGGTGACCATCAGGAAGCAGTATCCCGGCCACGCCAAGCGGGTGATGCTCGGCGTGTGGAGCTTCCTGCGCCAGTTCATGTACACCAAGTTCGTCATCGTCACCGACGACGACATCGATGCCCGCGACTGGAACGACGTGATCTGGGCGATCACCACGCGTATGGACCCCTCGCGCGACACCGTGCTGATCGACAACACGCCGATCGACTACCTGGACTTCGCCTCGCCGGTATCCGGGCTGGGTAGCAAGATGGGCCTGGACGCCACCCACAAGTGGCCGGGCGAGACCGACCGCGAGTGGGGGCGGGCGATCGAGCGCGATCCGGGCGCGGTGGCGCGGGTCGATGCGCTGTGGAGCCAGCTGGGCCTCGACTGACGCCGGGCGGCCTCAGCGCAGGGCGAGCACCGCCTGCCACTGCGCGGCGTCCACCGGCATCACCGACAGGCGGCTGCCCTTGTGCACCAGGGGCAGCTCGGCCAGCGCCGCGCAGGCCTTCAGGCGCGGCAGGCCGATCAACTCGTCGAACACCTCGACGCACTCGACGTCCAGCGCACTCCACGGGTTGCGCGCGGCACTGGCCTTGGGGTCGAAGTAGGGGCTCTGCGGGTCCAGCGCGCTGGGGTCGGGATAGGCCGGCGCGAGGATTCGCCCGACGCCGGCGATCCCCGGCCGCGGGCAGCTGGAGTGGTAGAAGAAGAACAGCTCGCCGGCCTGCATGGCGCGCAGGAAGTTGCGCGCCTGGTAGTTGCGCACCCCGTCCCAGCGCGTCCGGCCGAGACGGCGCAGGTCCTTGATCGACAGTTCGTCGGGTTCCGATTTCATCAGCCAGCAGGGCATAGCGAGGCTTCCTGTGCGGGGCCCGGCGCACGCGGGCGCGCAGGCGATGGACGGTGTGGCGGGCAAATTGCAAGGCCCGCGGGCTTGGCGGAGAATGGCGCGCCCTGCCAGGTTACCGGCAGGTTCGTGAGCGTTTGGCCTGGAAGGAGGAGGCGCCGGATGAAGCGCAAGCCCGATGTGTTGTGGGTGCTGGTCATTCTGTTCGGTCTGGGGCTGGTGACCACCGGCTATGCCCAGAGCCAGTGGATGGCCCAGGAGCCGCCGCCGCTGCACGGCGAGCTGCCGCACTGAGCGGCGTCGCGTCCCTTCACGCCTGCCCGTCGAGGTCAGGGCGGCAGCCGCGGAACCAGCCACGGTCGCTGACCGTGGCATGCAGCGGCACATCCCAGCTTTCCAGCGGCAGGCGGTCGACCTGCTGACAGGCGTGCGCCAGACCGAGCAGCAGCGGTTTCTGCCAGTTCGGGTGGCGCAGGCGGTAGGCCAGCGCGCGGTCGTAGAAGCCGCCCCCCATGCCCAGGCGTCCGCCGCGGGCGTCGAAGCCGACCAGCGGCAGCAGCAGCAGATCCAGGGTCCAGGGCTTGCGCTGGCGGTGCGCCTGCGGGCGCGGTTCGGCGATGCGGAAGCGGTTGCGGCGCAGCGTCTCGCCGTTATCGACGCGCTGGAACAGCATGCGGGTGCGTGGCCAGCGCGCCAGCAGCGGCAGGTAGACGCGCTTGCCGCGGCGCAGCGCTTCGCGGTGCAGCAGCGCCGGATCGATCTCGCCGTCGTTGGGCAGGTACAGGGCCAGGTGGCGGGCGCGGCGGAACAGCGGATGCTGGGCCAGCTGGCGGTACAGGGCGCGGGCGGCCTGGCGTTGCTCGGCCGGGGTCAGGGCGCGGCGTCGCTCGCGCAGCTGGCGGCGCAGGGCAGGGCGGGAGAGCTGCTCGGCGTGGATCATTGGGCGAAGGCTCCGGTCGGATGCGGCAGGGCGCGGGCCGGAGCGGGGCAGGACGGGGCGATGTGCCCGGGACGGTCGCGAGCCCGGCGGGCGCCGGATTCGGCTGACTGGGTGGAACGACTCCCCGAAGTGCCGCTGTCGGTGTGGCCCTTGAACCCGAAAGTTCAAGGTGGAGGCTGCAGGAAGCGTTAAGGCTTTCCGTCGAGCGGACATGCGCACCGGCTTCGAATTGCAGCCCCCGGGCTAAGTGAATCGGCTCAGGGACGTAACCGACTGGCCAACACACCAGGGAGCTGGGAGGGAGTTTACCGCAAACGCCGGGCTTGTCACCCCTGGCGTGGCGTTGTCTGGGCCGTGTCCGGCGGGACGTCCTGCAGGGCGCGGTCGACCTTCTCCAGCAGCGCGCGGACCCGCTCGCGGGTTTCGCCGTCGGCCGGCGCGGCCTTGGCCTGGCACTGCAGGAGCTCGTGGGCGATGTTCAGCGCCGCCAGCACGGCGATGCGCTCGGCGCCGATCACCCGGCCGCCGTTGCGGATCTCGCGCATCTTGCTGTCCAGGTAGCGTGCGGCGCTCTCCAGGTTGCCGCGTTCCTGGGGCGGGCAGGCGATCGGATAGTCCTTGTCGAGGATCTGCACGGTGACGGCATGCGGCAATGTCATGGGTCCTGCTCCAGGGCTGTGAGACGCGAAATGACCGATTCGACCGTCTGGCGCGCCCGTTGTTGCCGTTCGAGCAGGCGCGCCCGTTCCTCGCGCCACTGCAGCTCGCCTGCGCGCAGGCGCAGGTTCTCTTCGCGCAGGCGGTCGTTCAGGCGGATCAGCTGGTCGAGCTTCGCCGCGAGGAGGGTGAGGTCGTCGTCTGCCATGGGCTCTCGCTGGGCGCGCAAAGGGCGCGCCGAATATACAGGATGACGGGCTGGCCCGCCCGCTCCGGGCGGCCGGCGTCGATGGTCTTGGGCCGGCTGGCGGTGCTAGGATTGTCCCCCGATTCTAGTCATCCGCTCCCGGTGCCGCCTAGCTGCCATGACCTCTTCCGCATCCGCCTATTCCGCCTTCGCAGCGCTGCTGAGCAGCGCCGGCCAGTCCATTTCCCCCGCCGAACTGCACGGCCTGCTGCTCGGGCGCACCTGCGCCGGCGCCGGCTTCGCGGTCGAGCCCTGGCTGGCGGCGGCGGCCGAGCTGCTCGACAGCGCCCCCGACGAGCGCCTGCGCCAGGCTCTGGGCGGCCTGCAGGCGATGGTCAAGAGCGAACTGGAGGCCGGCGAGCTGTCGCTGGTGCTGCTGCTGCCCGCCGACGAGGCGCCGCTGGCCGAGCGCACCGCGGCCCTCGGCCTGTGGTGCCAGGGCTTTCTCGCCGGTTTCGGCCTCACCGCCCGCGAAGGCGCGCTGTCCGCCGAAGGCCGCGAGGTGCTCGAGGATCTGGCGGCCATCGCACGCATCGAGGAGGCGCTGGAGGAGTCCGAGGACGCCGAGAGCGACTACATGGAAGTGATGGAATACATGCGCGTCGCGCCGCTGCTGCTGTTCAACGAGAGCGGCGGGCTGGGCGCTGCCGCGCCGGCCGCCGACGCCAAGCCGTCCGTGCATTGATCGCCGAGGAAAACCGCCGATGACCCGCATCCCGTCGTCCGAGTATGCCCGCCGCCGCCAGGCACTGATGGCGCAGATGGCGCCGGGCAGCATCGCCCTGCTGCCGGCCGCCGCGCAGCAGCTGCGCAACCGCGACGTCGAGCACGTCTACCGCCAGGACAGCGACTTCCAGTACCTGAGCGGCTTTCCCGAGCCCGAGGCGGTGCTGGCGCTGATTCCCGGCCGTGCCGAGGGCGAGTACGTGCTGTTCTGCCGCGAGCGCAATCCCGAGCGCGAGCTGTGGGACGGCCTACGCGCCGGACAGGCCGGCGCGCTGCGCGACTACGGCGCCGACCAGGCGTTCGCCATCGACGAGATCGACGAGATCCTCCCCGGCTTGATCGAGGGCCGTTCGCGGGTCTACTACGCCCTGGGCGCCAGCGCCGAGTTTGATCGCCAGCTGGTCGGCTGGCTGTCCAGCATTCGCAGCCGCGCCCGCCAGGGCGCCACGCCGCCGGGCGAGTTCGCCGCGCTCGACCAGCTGCTGCACGAGATGCGCCTGATCAAGAGCGAGGCGGAAATCGCCGTGATGCAGGCCGCCGCGGAGATTTCCGCGCGCGCCCACGTGCGCGCCATGCAGGCCAGCCGCGCCGGCCTGTACGAATACCACCTGGAAGCCGAGCTGGACTACGAGTTCCGCAAGGGCGGAGCGAAGATGCCGGCCTACGGCTCGATCGTCGCCGCCGGGCGCAACGCCTGCATCCTCCACTACCGCGAGAACGACGCCGAGTTGCGCGACGGCGACCTGGTACTGATCGACGCCGGCTGCGAGATCGACTGTTACGCCAGCGACATCACGCGCACCTTCCCGGTCAACGGGCGCTTCTCCGTCGAGCAGCGGGCGATCTACGAGCTGGTGTTGGCCGCCCAGGCCGCCGCCTGCGCCGAGATCGCCCCCGGCAAGCATTGGAATCAGGCCCACGAGGCCAGCGTGCGAACCATCACCGCCGGGCTGGTGGAGCTGGGCCTGCTCGCCGGCGAGGTCGAGGCGCTGATCGCGGCCGAGGCCTACAAGCCGTTCTACATGCACCGCGCCGGCCACTGGCTGGGCATGGACGTCCACGACGTCGGCAACTACAAGGTCGGCGGCGCCTGGCGCGCACTGCAGCCGGGCATGGTGCTGACCGTCGAGCCGGGCATCTACATCGCTCACGACAACGCCGCCGTCGAGCCGCGCTGGCGCGGCATCGGCGTGCGCATCGAGGACGACGTGGTGGTGACCGCCGAAGGCTGCCGGGTCCTCACCGGCGGCGTGCCGAAGACGGTCGCCGAGATCGAGGCGCTGATGGCTGCCGCGCGCAGCCCGGCGGCCTGAGCATGGCGGCCCCCGAGCACGCCGGTCGCGGCCGGATCGCCATCGTCGGCGGCGGTCTGGTCGGCGCCAGCCTGGCGCTGGCCCTGCTGCAGGGCGGCGCCCACGAACGCGGCTGGCGGATCAGCCTGATCGAGCCGCATGCCCCCGGCGACGGCTTCCAGCCCAGCTACGACGCGCGCTGCTCGGCGCTGGCCTGGGGCACCCGGCTGATCTACGAGCGCCTCGGCCTGTGGGCGGCGATCGCCGCGCGCGCCGAGCCGATCACCCGCATCCATGTCTCCGAGCGCGGCCGCTTCGCCGCCACCCGGCTGAGCGCCGCCGAGGAAGGCGTGCCGGCGCTGGGCTACGTGGTGGAGAACGCCTGGCTCGGCCACTGCCTGTGGCAGCGCCTGCAGGGCGTGCCCGGCCTCGACTGGCACTGCCCGGCACGGGTGGCGCAGGCCCGGGCCCAGGCCGGCGGCTACCGCCTGACCCTCGACGACGGCAGCCCGCTGGACTGCGAGCTGCTGGTGCTGGCCGACGGCGGGCGTTCCGAGCTGCGCACCCAGTTGGGCATCCATGTACGGCGCACGCCCTACGGGCAGACCGCGCTGATCGCCAACCTCACGGCCGAGCGGGGCCACGGCGGCGAAGCCTTCGAGCGCTTCACCGCAGACGGCCCGATGGCCCTGCTGCCGATGGCCGAGCGGCGCTGCGCGCTGATCTGGACCCGCCCCGAGGCGGATGCCGAGCGCCTGCTGGCGCTGGACGAGCGGGCCTTCCTCGCCGAGCTGCAGGCGGTCTTCGGCTATCGCCTCGGCGCCCTCGGCCGGCTCGGCGCGCGGCATGCCTATCCGCTGGCGCTGCTGGAGGCCGAGGAGCAGGTGCGCAGCCATCTGGTGGTGATCGGCAACGCCGCCCACGGCCTGCACCCGATTGCCGGGCAGGGCTACAACCTGTCCCTGCGCGACGTCGTGGCGCTGGCCGACAGCCTGCTGCGAAGCGATGCCGGGCTCGGCGAGCTGGCCGGCCTGCAGCGCTACCTGGACGGCCAGCGCCTCGACCAGACGCTGACCGTGGGCTTCTCCGACCGGGTCACCCGGTTGTTCTCCAACGCCCGCACGCCGCTGGCGCAGGCCCGCGGCCTCGGCCTGCTGGGCATGGAGCTGTGCCCGCCGGCGCGCCACGCCTTCGCCCGCCAGGCCATGGGCCTGGGTACCCGGCCCTGAGCCGACTTCCTTCGAGACGCGAGCGCCCGGCAGGGCAAGGAGCAGCGCAGATGCACGCAGATCTGATCATCGTCGGCGCCGGCATGGTCGGCAGCACCCTGGCGCTGGCCCTGGAGGGCAGCGGCCTGCGCGTCCTGCTGCTGGACGGCGGTGCGCTGGAGGCGGCGCCGTTCGCCGCCGGACAGCCCTTCGAGCCGCGAGTCAGCGCGCTGTCCGAGGCCAGCCGGCGGATTCTCGCCCGGCTCGGCGCCTGGGACGGCATCCTCGCCCGGCGCGCCACGCCCTACACCGCCATGCGGGTGTGGGACGGCTCGGGCACCGGGCAGATCGACTTCCGCGCCGCCAGCGTGCATGCCGAGGTGCTCGGCCACATCGTCGAGAACCGCGTGGTGCAGGACGCCCTGCTCGAACGGCTGCAGGCATCGACGGTCGAGCTGTGGCCGCAGGCGCGCCTGGAGCAGCTGCGGCGCAGCGCCGACGGCTGGCTGCTGACCCTCGCCGACGGCCGCCAGCTGCGCACTCCGCTGCTGGTCGCCGCCGACGGCGCGCGTTCGGCGGTGCGCCAGCTGGCCGGCTGCGCGACCCGCGAGTGGGACTACCTGCATCACGCCATCGTCACCAGCGTGCGCTGTGCGCAGCCCCACCAGTCCACCGCCTGGCAGCGCTTCACCGACACCGGTCCGCTGGCCTTCCTGCCGCTAGAGCGCGACGGCGACCGCCACTGGTGCTCGATCGTCTGGTCCTGCCCGCCGGCGCAGGCCGAGCAACTGATGGCGCTGGACGACGGCACCTTCGCCGCCGCACTGACCCGGGCCTTCGAAGCGCGCCTGGGCGCGGTGCTGGAGGTCGACCCGCGGCTGTGCCTGCCGCTGCGCCAGCGTCACGCCAAGCGCTACGTGGAGCCGGGACTGGCGCTGATCGGCGACGCCGCGCACAGCATCCACCCGCTGGCCGGGCAGGGCGTCAACCTCGGTTTCCTCGATGCCGCGACCCTCGCCGAGGTGCTGCTGCACGCCCACGGGCGTGGCGAACGGCTGGCCGGGCAGCGTGTGCTGGGCCGCTTCGAGCGCCGGCGGATGCCCGCCAACCTGGCGATGATGGCGGCGATGGAAGGTTTCGAGCGGCTGTTCCAGGCCGACGACCTGGCCCTGCGCTGGCTGCGCAACGCCGGCCTGCGGCTGATGGACGGCCATCACCTGGCCAAGGGCCTGTTCGTGCGTCAGGCGCTCGGCCTGTCCGGCGACCTGCCGGCGCTGGCGCATGCCTGAGGCGCGAAACATTCCGTTGGTCGGCACGGTTCTGCCTATTGAGAAAGTAAATGGGAGTAACTATCATTTTTCGCCATTACTCCCCCTCAACGAGGCGCGCTCCATGCAGGCAAACAAGCAGCTCCTGGCAGCCCTGATGCTGACCACCCTGGCCGGTACCGTTCAGGCCGCCGACGAAGTCGTGGTCTACTCCTCGCGGATCGACGAGCTGATCAAGCCGGTGTTCGACCAGTACACCGCCAAGACCGGGGTCAAGGTCAAGTTCATCACCGACAAGGAAGCCCCGCTGCTGGCCCGCCTCCAAGCCGAAGGCGCCAACACCCCGGCCGACCTGCTGATCACCGTGGACGCCGGCAACCTCTGGCAGGCCGAGCAGATGGGCGTGCTCAAGCCGATCCAGTCCAAGGTCATCGAGGCCAACATCCCCAGCCAGTACCGCTCCAGCGGTAACGCCTGGACCGGCCTGTCGCTGCGCGCGCGGACCATCGTCTACTCCACCGAGCGGGTCAAGCCCGAGGAGCTGTCCACCTACGAGGCGCTGGCCGACGAGAACTGGGACGGCCGCCTGTGCCTGCGCTCGGCGAAGAAGGTCTACAACCAGTCGCTGACCGCCACCCTGATCGAGACTCACGGCGCCGAGAAGGCCGAGCAGATCGTCAAGGGCTGGGTCGCCAACCTGGCCACCGATCCGTTCGCCGACGATACCGCGCTGATCCAGGCCATCGACGCCGGCCAGTGCGACGTCGGCATCGTCAACACCTACTACTACGGCCGCCTGCACAAGGAGCAGCCGGACCTCAAGGCCAAGCTGTTCTGGCCGAACCAGCAGGACCGCGGCGTCCACGTCAACCTGGCCGGCGCCGGCGTTACCGCGCACGCCCCGCACGCCGCCGCCGCGCAGCAGCTGCTGGAGTGGATGACCACCCCGGAAGCCCAGGCAGTGTTCGCCGGCGTCAACCAGGAGTTCCCCGCCAACCCGAAGGTCCAGTCCTCCGCCGAGGTGTCCGCCTGGGGCGAGTTCAAGGCCGACAGCATCCCGGTGGAAGTGGCCGGCAAGCGCCAGGCCGAGGCAATCCGCCTGATGGATCGCGCAGGTTGGAACTGATTCGCGTCCGCTAACGGTTATATACTCGACGCCCCGGCCCTGGCCGGGGCGTTTTCGTTCTGGTGCCGTGGCGTCGCGGGCGTTGCGGTGAGTCGTTCCGGGTGCCCTCGCGGTGCCGCAGTCTTGTCGAGGAATCCGCGTGAGCCACTTAGCCCAACGCCGCTGGTATCCGCCGGTGGTGCTGATCGCCGCCCTGGTGCTGTTGCCGCTCAGTGTCCTGCTGCTGAGCTGGGGCGAGGTGGACGGCGAGATCTGGAGCCACCTGTGGGATACCCAGATGCCGCGCCTGCTGGGCAACACCCTGAGCCTGGTGCTCGGCGTCGGCAGCGGCGTGGTGCTGCTCGGCGTCAGCCTGGCCTGGCTCACCGCGCTGTGCGAGTTTCCCGGGCGCAAATGGCTGGACTGGGCGCTGATGCTGCCCTTCGCCATCCCCGCCTACGTGCTGGCCTTCGTCTTCGTCGGTCTGCTGGACTTCGCCGGGCCGGTGCAGAACCTGCTGCGCGAGCTGTTCGGCAGCGGCCTGCGCCTGCCCAGGGTGCGCTCCACCGGCGGGGTGATCACCGTGCTGGTGCTGGTCTTCTACCCCTACGTCTACCTGCTGGCGCGCAACGCCTTCCTCGCCCAGGGCCGCGGCCTGATGGAGGCGGCGCGGGTGCTCGGCCTGTCGCCCTGGCAGGCGTTCTGGCGGGTCGCCCTGCCGATGGCGCGCCCGGCGATCGGCGCCGGCCTGGCGCTGGCGATCATGGAGACCCTGGCCGACTTCGGCGCGGTCTCGGTGTTCAACTTCGACACCTTCACCACCGCCATCTACAAGACCTGGTACGGCTTCTACAGCCTGTCCAGCGCCACCCAGCTGGCCAGCCTGTTGCTGCTGGTGGTGATGCTGGCGCTGTACGTCGAACGCCGCTCGCGCGGCGCCAGCCGCGCCGGCAACGAGCGGGCACGCAGCGCGCCGCTGTACCGCCTGCGCGGCGTCAAGGCGCTGGCCGCCAGCGCCTGGTGCGGCCTGGTGTTCCTCTGCGCCTTCGTGGTGCCGATGCTGCAGCTGCTCGCCTGGTTCTGGCAGCGCGGGCGTTTCGATTTCGACGAGCGCTACCTCGGGCTGATCCTGCACACCCTCTACCTGGGCGGTCTGGCTGCGCTGGTCACCGTGACGGTGGCCATGCTGCTGGCCTTCGCCCGCCGCCTGACGCCGACCCGGCGCATGCACGGGCT